>JAJKIP010000174.1 GCA_021154405.1 Segetibacter sp.
CGATTTCTTTTGTAGTCATATAATAATTTTGCTAAAGGTCGCAAATCGTTTGCCAGAAGAGCAACAAATGTGATAATAGCCGATCCGGATTTAAATTTAATAATGAAAGGCTGCAATCTGGTATGAGGTGAGACATACTGGTCAACTGCTTGTAACTGCCCCTATGCCTGAGTCATAATCAATCACTTGCAATCTATCAGTGAAAACACTCATTTCACTAACAAAATTGACCATTTACACAGCTTATCATTTGTAAAATCGGCTGTTTATTTGTATATTTGCATCGTCAAATTGAGCAATTGAATAGTACTATCAAACAGACGACAGAATTCACTTTCTTCTCCTAACGATTCTTAGTGTTTTTCTTCAGAAGCTCAGCGATTTATTGTAAACATTAAAAAAGGAAATAATCATGAAGAATGATGTTATGCCATCTATTGTACAGATGGATGCAGACGAGTTAAAGACGCTGCTCACAGAAGTAAAAGAAACCGTTGCGAAAGGAGTTATTGAATCCGGGCAACCAAAAAGATCATTTAGTGCTGCTGAACTCTGGAATATCCGGAGAAATGCAAGGACCGCAATCAGCCTGTTAAGCAGGTAAACATATTCCTGTTAAGGATATTAGCAAGCAACCTTATCTATCGATCTTCGTTTCAAAGCCGTTCTGCAAATGCAGAGCGGCTTTTTTAGTTGCCTGATTCCTTATTCCCGATTCGATTGTGCACAACTGTTAATTCTTTCCCGTTCATTGGATTATAAAAAAAGATAGCTTTGGGGGAACTGATTAAAACAAACACTTATGAAACCAACTTTACTGTCCGTGCTTTTTTTGATTGCAGGAATGTTTTTATTACAGCCTGCCCACGCTATCTCCGGTAGCTCCCTGATTGTACCAGAATCAACTCCGGCAACAGAAATCAAACCGGTCGACAAGCCCATTGATCCGGCCCTGAATGCCATACTGGTGCAGCAATTCCTGAAACTTACTCCTGAAAAATATTATGAGTTGACAGGAAAGAAGATGAAGCTCTCCCAAAAAATATCCCTTAAGCTGGCACAATGGAAAATAAAGAGAATGCTGAAGAAAGGGAAAACTGTTGACCTGATGGCGATGAGGCAAAAGGGCATCGATACTTCCGATTTTAATATCGCCGGATTCCTGTTGGGATTTTTTCTGAGCCTTATTGGTGTATTGATCGCATACCTGCTGGATGATGAGTCAATCATTAAATGGGCCTGGTTAGGCGCTGGTCTTTCGGCAATACTCTGGCTGCTCTTCGTAGTATTATAATTCGAAATTCAACAATACATAACAAAGAATCCGAAGTAATAAGGTACTGACCTTTTACTTCGGATTCTTTTATGCAGTTAACTCAAAACCAGTATTACATGATATCCATTGCCTTCACAAAAGACGTGGTCTGGAAAGGCAGGATCAGGGTAAGCCAGGGCCAATGGCTATAGATGGCAAATATCAATGCGGCAGTGGAAGCCAGGAAAACCAGCCACCAGACTGCTTTATTCTTTTTTGTTTGCTCCATGATGAAGGGTTTAGATGATTGCCATTTGCTTTTGATCAGCGAAGGCGGAGCAAAAATAAGCACGCAACCTGATAATTTAAAATCGATTATAAAGCTTTTTCAGTTTTCCATAAAAGGGCCTTCCACGGCATAATTTTGGTCCTGAAGTCAAATAAAAATGCGAACCTTGCATGTTTTATTTTACATTCGCAGAGAGTGTGTATCTGCTACACAAAGAATATGGACCAAAAGACAGAACCAACGATTTTGATGAAGCTGCAGTTTTCCATTCGTTACCATACCAAGTTCGGGGAAAGTCTATGGCTCAGTGGCAACATAGCGCCGTTGGGAGATGGCAATCCGTTCAAAGCCATACCACTTGAATACCTCAATGATCAATTTTGGCATATCACCCTTGAAATCGATAAAAAGCATTTCCATAAGAATACCGTCTGCTATAAATATTATTTAAGAGACCATAACGGGGAATGGATCGGCGAATGGGGTCAGGACAAGACAATTCCAGATCCCCGAAAAAATGCAGAAGGGATACATTTACTCGATACCTGGAATTATGCCGGTGAAATTGAAAATGCATTTTTCACTTCACCCTTCAAAAAGGTACTTTTTCCCTGTCATGATGATAGTAAGGCCAAAAAGGAAAAACATTATACCCATACATTTAAAGTAAAAGCGCCTTTATTAAAAAAGCATGAGGTAGTTTGTCTTCTGGGAAATAGTGATCATCTCGGTCATTGGAATACTGCCAATCCGATATTGATGGGTAAGGATGAAGATTGGTGGAGTGTGTCTTTGGACATGGGCAATGATAATTCCCCAATTCCCTACAAATATGCCGTTTACAATACAAAGGATAATCGGCTCGTAACGTATGAAAGCGGTGATAACCGGCTTTTGTATAATGATAGTTCTCCGCAACACAGCACTGTCCTTCATGATGGGTTCATTCATCTGCCGAATAAAACATGGAAAGGGGCTGGCGTAGCCATTCCGGTTTTTAGTCTCCGAAGTAAAAAAAGCTTTGGGGTGGGAGAGTTCAATGACCTGAAGCTGCTGGTGGATTGGGCAAAAGAAACCGGGTTAAAGCTGATCCAGATACTTCCTGTCAATGATACCATTGCCACCAATACCTGGATGGATTCTTATCCTTATGCAGCCATATCTGCCTTTGCGCTTCACCCGCTTTATATTAACCTGGCTATGGTAGCCGGTAAAAAGCACGAAGACAGGATCGATGTCATAAAAAAGAAACAAAAGCAGCTCAATGACCTGCCGGTGGTGGACTACGAAGAGGTGATTCGATTCAAGTCAGGAATGCTGAAAGAACTTTATGAGATAATGGGTTCAGGCTGTTTTGAATCAGAAGATTATACGCAATTTTTTGAGCAAAATAAGCACTGGCTTGAACCTTACGCGGCCTTTTGTTACCTGCGTGATAAATATGGGAGCTCCCATTACGAGGAATGGAAGACGCATAGCAGTTTTGAACCGGCTGAACTGGCAAAACTGGTAGCGCCGAAATCTTCATCACATAAAGAAATAGCCTTTTATTATTTCGTTCAATATCATCTTCATGCCCAATTGAAAGAGGCAGCTGATTATGCGCATAAAAAAGGAATCATTCTTAAGGGAGACATTCCTATTGGAATTTACCGGTATGGTTGTGATGCCTGGGTAAATCCCGGACTGTATAAAATGAATGAGCAGGCGGGTGCTCCACCCGATGATTTCACTCCTATTGGTCAGAACTGGGGCTTTCCCACTTATAACTGGAAACGGATGCAGGAGGATGGTTTCAGCTGGTGGAAGCAGCGCTTTGAGCAGATGAGCTATTACTTTGATGCCTTTCGGATTGACCATATCCTTGGGTTCTTCCGCATCTGGAGCATTCCATCTCATGCCATCCAGGGGTTAATGGGTCATTTTGTTCCCTGCATACCTGTTCATTATGTAGAATTCGGAGAGAATGGGATCTGGTTTGACGAACAGCGCTATTGCAAACCTTTTATTACTGATGAAGTATTGTACCAGGTCTTTGGTGCACATGCTGATAAAGTGAAATCAGAATTCCTTGTTCCAAATCGCACTTCAGGATATAATGGTTATGATTTCAGGCCTGCTTTTGACACACAGAAAAAAGTAGCCAGATATTTTGACGCACTGGAGGTGAATGATGAAAACGCTGTGCTGAGACTGGGCCTGTATGAATTGATTGCCAATGTTATTTTCTTTAAGGCTGAAGGTTCAAAAGGATTGGAATTCCATTTCCGTATTGCAATGGATACAACCCATTCTTTTAAATATCTTATTCCTCATGTGCAGGAAAAATTAAAAGCGCTTTACATCAATTATTTTTATCGCAGGCAGGACGAATTCTGGCGCAAAGAAGCCATGCAAAAATTGCCAGCTCTCAAAGAAGCAACCAATATGCTTATCTGCGGGGAAGACCTGGGCATGGTACCACATTGTGTTCCTGAGGTAATGACCCAATTAGGCATATTAAGTCTGGAGATCCAGCGGATGCCGAAAGACCCTGATAAGGAATTTTTTCATCCCAATGATGCACCATATTTATCAGTAATCACGCCGTCCACCCATGATATGAGCACGGTAAGAGGGTGGTGGGAAGAGAATCGTGAGCGTACACAACATTTTTATAATAATATCCTGGGTCAATGGGGCGATGCTCCTTATTTCTGTGAAGCCTGGGTGAACAGGGCTGTAATTTTACAACATCTTTATTCCCCTGCCATGTGGAGCATTTTCCAGATACAGGATATCATGGGAATGAGTGATACATTAAGACGCGAGAACCCGCATGATGAGCGGATCAATGATCCTGCAAATCCCCGCAATTACTGGCGTTATCGCATGCATATCACGATTGAAGAATTGATCAAACAGGAAGAATTCAATAGTGAGTTCAAAGATTATGTCCAAAACAGCGGCCGATAGCACTACTTCATTATTTTTGCCTTTCACATTCATACTGGCGACTGTTTAATGAAATGCAATTATTTCCCATTTAACCTCAGGTTCCGTCATCCTTTCACTATTTCCAAAGGAACTAAAACTCATCAGCCAACCTTAATTGTAGAACTGGAAGCATTTGGCAAAAAAGGATATGGTGAAGCTCCAGCCATTACCTATTATAATATTACAGTCGAGAAAATGATGGAAGACCTTGAACGCAAAAAGACCTTTGTTGAAAAATTTGCGTTCACGGATCCGGATCGTTACTGGCATTACCTGCATCATTTGTTACCCGGCAATCCTTTCCTGGTTTGTGCATTGGATATGGCAGCCTGGGATCTGTATGGTAAAATGAAAGGCCAACCGCTAAATGAAATTTGGAAAGGGGATCTTTGCAAAAATCCGTTGACAGATTATACCATAGGTATTGACACCACTGAGAAGATGGTGGCAAAGCTTAAAGAGAAACCCTGGCCCATCTATAAGATCAAGGTTGGAACGGTGGATGATATTGTCAATGTTAGAGCCCTTCGTGAAAATACAGATGCCGTATTAAGGGTTGATGCCAATGCAGGCTGGGATCTGAATACGGCACTAACTATTATTCCTCAATTGAAAGAATTAGGCGTTGAGTATATTGAACAGCCACTTGCCAAAGAAAACTGGGAAGGGATGAAAGAACTCTATAAAAAATCACCACTTCCACTTTTTGCCGACGAGGCCTGTGTGTTTGAACAGGATGTTGAGAAATGTAAGGACCATTTTCATGGAATAAATATCAAGCTAACCAAATGCAGCGGAATCACCCCTGCACTCAGGATGATCAAAAGGGCAAGAGAACTGGATCTGCAGGTAATGGTGGGTTGCATGAATGAATCAACGGTTGGGTCAGCAGCGATTGCCCATCTGCTTCCCCTTATTGATCATGCAGATATGGATGGTCCGCTGCTGCTGGCAGAGGATGTTGCATCAGGAATTACCTATGATTATGGGAAGGTTTCTTACTCTGGAAGGGCGGGACTGGGAATAGATTATACAGGACTGGTGACAAAAGGTTAGCGGTTTTGAGGGTCAAAAGCATCCCTGATTGCCTTCCCGGCCTTAATTTTGCTAAGTGTTGGTGGACCCTCAAAAAAATACTATGATCCGTTTGTCTGTATTGTGTTTTCTGCTCTTTGCTGTTTCAGCATCAGCACAACGTATTCATGTTGGAGTATTTGGTGGGCTTGCAGCCTATAATGGTGAGCTGGCTGATAAACCTTTTCCAAAGAAAGTAACTAATGGTGCAATTGGAATTACTGCCAGTTATGAATTGACTGAAAAGATACTGGTGCGTGCTGGTTATACTTACGCAGTTCTTGGTGGGGCCGACCGCTATAGTGATAAACCAACCAGTATTTCCCGTAACCTGGCATTTGAAACCAAATTGTCTGAGTTCAGTTTAATTGGGGAATACAATATCTTCAGTTTATATGAAAAGAGATTCACGCCTTATTTATTGGCAGGAGTAGCTGTTTTTCATTTTAATCCTTATGCCTATAATGGTACCACCCAGAAGATATTTCTAAAACCCTTGAGTACTGAGGGCCAGGGGGTACCTGGATATGCTGATCGTAAGCCATACAGTCTTATTCAACCAGCATTCCCGGTAGGCGGAGGGTTTAAATTCGCAATCAACGACAGGTTTACAGTTGCATTGGAAGCGGGTGTGCGTCTTACACTAACTGATTACCTGGATGATGTCAGCAAATCTTATATCGATCCAAATGAGCTGCTGGCAGCCCGTGGGCAATTGGCAGTTGATATGAGTTACCGGGGTGATGAGCTGCCAAATGGTGATCCCAATTATCCCCTTAAAGGATTTCAGCGTGGCGGGGACAACATAAAAGATTTTTATTACTTCACAGGTCTGCATGTTACTTATCGCCTCGGTGATGCAGGAGGCGTATTCAGGGGTGGTAGTAACAGCTATCGTAAAAGCAGAATGGGCTGTCCGGCTAATATCTATTGATTACATCTCTTCACAACTTACATCGGCTGCCAATCCAGCGTATCTTTGCCTAATTTCTGAAAAGGCATGGCATATAAGAATCAGCAACAATTCATTGATGCACTCGAAAAGGCAGGAGAGTTATTGCGTATCCGGACTTATGTAGATCCCAAACTGGAAATGGCGGAGATCACTGATCGGATCAGTAAACAACCCGGTGGAGGCAAGGCCCTTTTGTTTGAAAATACAGGCTTTGATTTTCCTGTATTGATGAATGCCTATGGAAGTGAAAGGAGAATGTGTATGGCACTAGGTGTAAATCAGCTGGATGATGTGGCCAGGGACATCGAGCAATTATTCAAATTATTATCTTCTCCCAAAGAAAGTATACTTGATAAATTAAAGTTGTTGCCCAAGCTGGGGCAGTTTGCATCCTGGATGCCGAAAATTAAAAGTGGGAAAGGGGAGTGCCAGGAAGTGATCATGCAGCAACCGGATATAACAAAGCTTCCCATAATTACCTGTTGGCCAAAAGATGGAGGGCCGTTTGTTACGCTTCCCATCATACATACCAAAGATCCAGTTACCAATTCAAGGAACGTAGGTATGTATCGCATGCAGGTATTTGGAAAAACGCTGACGGGAATGCACTGGCATAAACATAAAGTATCAGCCAAACATTTTGCGGAATACAAAAAGCTCAATAAACGAATGCCGGTAGCCGTAGCACTTGGAGGTGACCCTGTGTATGCATATTCTGCTACTGCACCTTTACCGGAGAATGTTGACGAATATATGCTGGCTGGTTTCCTTCGCAAGAAAAAAGTAGAGCTGGTGAAATGTATTACACAACAAGGCGTAGAAGTGCCGGCCGATGCTGATTTTATTATTGAAGGGTATGTTGATCCGGCAGATGAACCTGTTTGGGAAGGACCATTTGGTGATCACACAGGATATTATTCACTGCCAGATTGGTACCCTCGCTTCCATATAACCTGTATTACGCATAAAAGGAAACCGGTTTATCCTGCCACTATTGTTGGAATCCCTCCACAGGAAGATGCATGGTTGGGTAAGGCTACTGAGCGAATATTTCTTGCACCCATCAAGATGACGATGGTCCCGGAAATAGTAGATATGGATATGCCAGTGGAAGGAGTGTTTCACAACCTGGTGATCACAAAGATCAAAAAGGAATATGCTGGCCAGGGTCAGAAAGTAATGAATGCCATGTGGGGTGCCGGTCAGATGATGTTCAATAAAATACTGGTACTTACCGATGAAGGGGTGAAAATCCAGGATTACCTGGTGCTTGCTCAATATGTTTTCAAAAACCTGAATCCTGCCACTGATATCTATTTTTCTACTGGTCCAATGGACGTGCTTGACCATAGTTGCAGCAAACTGGGATTTGGAGGTAAAATGTGTATTGATGGAACAGCTAAAGCTGCCGAAGAACTGGATGATAATTATAGCAATCCCCTGGAGCTTCCGTCCGTTAGTGAATCCTCCATCAAAGAACTTTTTCCTGAAATTCATTCTGTTAATATCCGTCTGGTAAAGAACAATATCTCCTGTATCGTTGTTTCTGTTGAAAAAAACAGGAAAGGTCATATAAAGGATTTACATGACAGGCTTTCTGAAAGTTTGGAAGGGATCAAAATGATTCTGTACGTGGAGCATACAGTGGATGCCAATGATCTGCCAACTGCGTTATGGCGTTTTTGCAATAACCTGGATCCGAAAAGGGATCATATGATCAATAAGCGACCTTCTAACCATTCACCTGGCAAATATGCCTCCACCATAGGGTTTGATGGAACACGGAAAACAAAGGAGTTGGATGATTTCCAGCGCGACTGGCCAAATATTATTATTGCTAACGATGCAACAATTCGTTCTGTGGATGCCAAATGGTCACTGCTGGAAATTGGAGCATTTATTCCTTCGCCTTCGCTGAAATTTAAATCCCAGATGTATGGCGAGGAAGCTGTAGTGGCAGGAGGATAGATTAAAAAAAGTTGCCCTCGCCCGCCGGAGCCCATTGGAGATACCGATTATAAATTTCCCTCTGGCGAAGGAGGCCGCTAATTTCTAACGGCGTAATTTGCTTAAAATATTCACCATGAAGTACTGGACCCTGGGAGTAATGGCTATTTGCATATCAATAGTATCCTGCGCTCAAAAACAGAAAACAAAAACAGTCCCTGCACAACCTGCAGCCGAACCTGCATCCAATAACAATACACTTCTCTGGAAGATCAGTGGTAACGGTTTGGAAAAACCATCCTATTTATTCGGTACCATTCACCTTTTATGTGCTGATGATGCTGTGCTCAGCGAGAATATGAAAAAAGCTATTGGTGGAGCGGATGAAGTTTACTTTGAGGTTGACATGGATAATCTCCTGGATATGTTTGGCGCATTTACCAAAATGAAAATGAGAGGAGATACCACCCTTCATGATCTTTTGGCTGAAGAGGAATACACTCGTGTCAAGAATTATTTTGAAGAAAAGGGCAGCATGATCCCTTTCAGCATGCTTGAAAAATATAAACCGATACTGGCAGCTTCCATGTTAGAGAGTGGATCACTTCCCTGTGATAAGACCGCTGTAATGGAACAGGTGATCATGCAGCAGGCAAAGGAGAACGATAAGAAAATAAAAGGCCTTGAAACAATGGCGTTCCAGGCAGGGATACTTGATAGCATTCCTTACAAAGTACAGGCAAAACAGTTACTGGAATACGTGGATGAAGCTGGGAAGGGTAAGACAGGAGAGGATAAGGAACTGTCGGAAATGTGGAAAGCCTATAATGAACAGGACCTGAAAAAGCTGGAAGACCTGATGATAAAGGGAGATATCGGCATTAATAATTATACTGACCTTTTATTATATCGCAGAAACAGCAACTGGGTGACCAAGCTGAAAACGCTTCTCCCCGGAAAATCACTGGTTGTAGCAGTAGGAGCGGGACACCTGCCAGGAGAAAAAGGTGTGATCAATTTATTGCGAAAGGCAGGCTACACACTTACACCCGTTGATAATAAAAGGGAAACCGGCCGCGAGATATGATATGAATAATATGGGCCTCTAAATGAAAACTTCGGCCCATATTATTCAAATATTTTTTTTGTACTTCTGAATAATATGGGCCTGTAAATGAAAACTTCGACCCATATTATTCAATTAATTTTTTATGTAGAAGCTTTTTGCGGGTTGTGAAGGACCCGAAATAGGTACCTAGAATTTCTCCAGGCCCGAGAAAAAGAAATCACCTTCAATTTTGGCATTATCATCACTGTCGCTGCCATGGATGGCGTTTTCGCCAACAG
>JAJKIP010000175.1 GCA_021154405.1 Segetibacter sp.
CGGATCGCTTCAACGATCTCCTGTTTGTTGGAATTCTTTAAGAGATATCCACTGGCGCCGCTCTCCATCATTTTTCGGATATAGGTTCCCTGATTGAAGGTGGTGAGGGCCAGTACCATTACATCGGGATATTTACGTTTGATCTTCTTGCAAAGGTCTACGCCATTCATATCGGGAAGGCTGATATCCATCAGGATCACATCGGCAGTATGGTGCGAGAAATACTGCAGACAATTCTCGGCATTGCTTGCATAACCCACCATATCGAAATCTTTTTCTTTCTGGAGCAGTGAATAAATGCCTTCAATTACCAGAGCATGGTCATCTACTATGTAAACCTTTGTCATCGTTAGTATATCATTTATTTTTGGTACGATGGCTTCTTCGCCGCTACGCAGCTCGAGGTCATCGCTAGTGTATCATTTTTTATTGGTACGATGGCTTCTCTCCGCCGCGGCGGATCGAGGTCATTTTTATGTTTGTAATTCTATGTTTACGGAAGTTCCATTGCCGGGTGAGGTTACTATATCCCAGGTGCCATTGAAATACTGGACCCTGTATTTGATATTGGCAATGCCAGCTCCCTTGGTCTCTTCAATCCTCAATTTATTAAATCCTTTGCCATCATCCTCCACAGCAAGGGAAACTATATCCGGCGTCATAGTTAGCTGAACAATGATCTCACTGGCATCTGCGTGCTTTACCACGTTATTAACCAGTTCCTGCACAATCCGGTAGATAAACACTTCGGCGGTATTATCCAGTTTTCTTTTCTTGCCGAACTGCTGATAAGAAACTCTCAATCCGGAAGAAAACTGGATGGAATCACAGAAATCCCGAAGGGCATCCTGCAGTCCATATTTTACCAGGGCTTCCGGCATCAGGTTATGCGCCACCTTGCGAAGATCTCCAATGGCATTATCCAGCATGCTCAGGGATTTGTCGAAGTATACAGCATGTTCAGGACTCATCACCAGCGTTTCCTTTACGTTTACAAAGGAAAGCTTGGTGCCGGAAAGCAGACCTCCTAATCCATCATGAAGATCTTTGGCAATGCGACTTCGTTCTTCTTCCTGTCCTTTCAGCATGGC
The DNA here is from genome assembly GCA_021154405.1 of Segetibacter sp. Taxonomy (GTDB): domain Bacteria; phylum Bacteroidota; class Bacteroidia; order Chitinophagales; family Chitinophagaceae; genus JAJKIP01. The sequence continues at coordinate 1,092 of JAJKIP010000175.1, forward strand.
ATCAACGGCGAGCAGCTGTTTATCTTTTTCCAGTTCAATTATTTTCAGTTTCTGGAAGGCCTGCTGCTGGTTAGCGATCTTCTGCCTTGTCTTGTAATTCTTTTGCACCAGGTAACCGATAACGAGCATTAAGAGAATTGCCGCAATAAACACTTTATTCAATATGGATTTTTGTTTAACGGCATGGGCCTGTTTATCTTTCTCAGATTGCAACTCCAGGATCTCCTTTTGTTTTTGCTCTGTTTCATACATCGCTCCAAGGATATTGATCTGTTTCAGATTGGTTTCATCAATAAGACTATCCTTCATTTGGATAGCCTGCCGGGATGTTTCAAATGCTTTTTTAGTATCGCCGATCTGGGCATAGTAGTTGGCCAGGTTGAGTAGGGCTGCTGATTTGGCTGTTTTTGTATTGATCTCTTCGGCTCGTGCCAGGCTTTCCTGTGCATAGCCTTTTGCTGCTTCCAGGTTGCCGAGCGTAAGTGCAGTAGCCGACAAATTACCTAATGCGGTGGCAATACTATTTTTGTGACCACCCAGCAAAGCATATTTATAGGCCTGCTGGAAATACATATAGGCCGTAGGACTGTTTTTTTGAAGCAGGCTAACCAGTCCCCGGTTATTGTAATAGCCATAATTGAGCTGTATCTCAATTGGATCAGGAATAAAGGGAGCTATTTTATCCAGATAAACCACAGCGTTTGCGGGTTCTTTCTTGACAAGATAAATATCAATTAATGGATTATATACAGAGATGATGTCACTGGTATCTCTGCTTCCTTCAATAAGGGGGAGATTTTTCCTGGCAAATTCCTCTGCCTTTGCCAGGTTGTGAAGATTTAAATAGATCTCACTTATCCTTATTTGCAGAGTCATGAATTTTTGTTGCGGAATATAATCTGCATATTTGGTTGCTTCAAAATAGGAGTTTAAAGCCGCATGATAATTCTCCAGTTCAAAATAGATCATGCCTTTGAGCTGGAAACAGTTGGAACGAAGTCCCAGAAGGCCTACCCTGGTGGTATTGGTAGTAATGGCAAGAGCAGAATCAAGGTATATCAGCGCAGTTGCCTTGTCGCCACCACTTTTATAAAGGTGTGCATAGCTCAGGTAACTCGCGGCCAGTCCTCTCACATAATTCAATTTGCGGCTGAGCATTAACGCCTCTGTTCGATAGGGCGATACTTCCTGCCGCTGCTTCAGAAATACCGCTTTGGTGAAGATATTGATCAGGGCAATGACACGGTTTGTGTCTTGTGCCGGATAATTTTTTAATTCTTCTACTGCACGATCTCTGTTCGCTTTGTAATCGGAGTTAAATTCTTCGTTTTGCGAATAAGCTTTCCACTGTCCTCCAAGGAGGATTAAACTAACAAAAATTATCACTTTCATGTATCGCATACTAATAAGGTTCCCGGTACAAAGATTTATTTTATTTCTTACAATTCGAGGGAGGGGAGTAAAAATCACCCTTTTACGTGAGAGTAATGGGAGTCAATATGGGCCAAATTTGTAGATCATGTTTTTCATACACTAAACCCCTTTAAAAATGTTATTTACAGCATCAAAGCTGACTGTGCCCCTGCTTAAACGATTCCTCTTTCTTTCACCTGTCTGCTTTATGCTTTTTTTTACCCTTACTTCTACCCATGGCCAGATGAGAACTGTTACCAAAGATAGGCATCAGCAACTGGTTGAATTCATGATGGGCAATACGCCTGTTTTGTCAAAAGCCAATCCTGATTCATCTGAAGTTCTGGAGCAAACCTACCCTAAAGTAGCGCGCAAATTCTTTCTGCTTTTTCCGGATGCGGCGAGTCCTTCGTGGATAAAGGAAACGGGATTTTTGTATGTCAGTTTCGTTAATAACGGAAATAAGGCAACTGCATCCTTTAATCCTAAAGGATCCATGAACTATTGTATCTCCTATATCCAGGAAGAAAATTTTCCCGCTGATCTGTTGCAGAAAGTGAAGGGTAGTTATCCTGCAGATGAGATATTTAGTATAAAAGAGATCACGACAGAGGAAATAACAATGCATGAAATTGTGCTCCTGAATAGCCAGCATTATACGGTTATTTCACTTACCCCAAATGGGATCGCTGAGATCAGAAAGATCAAAAGGAGTTAGGCCGTTACTTAACATGAGAAACCCAGATTAGGCAATAAGGAGCGTAGCCTTTACAGGCTACGCTCGAGCTAATCATCTTGAGTCCTGCTATAAAGCAGCCAGTGGAAACTTTAGTCCTGAAAGTGTGCGAGGTATTATTCCTTTATGCTGTATCAGCACTTTAAGCCTGCTTCCCATTTCCAGAAGGAATGTCTTCAAAAAATTTGCGGGAGAATGATGTACCTCATCCTGCCTGACTGCATTGGTAAGCCCCAATCCCAATAAAAAATAGGTCTGGCTGGTGAAGCCACTGTATTGTAATCCATTTTTAATTCCCCAGTGTTTGAGAGCAGAGAAGTTTACGTGGCTGGTTATATCCTGCGTACCTATATTAATATACGGGCAATAATTTCGCTGATGCCGATGGTAGCAGACAAGTGTGCCCTGACTTCGATGATACAGACTGTCAGCAGGATATCCATAATCGATCGTAAGCACAAATCCTTTTTGGAGCACAGTGGAAATATCTTTCAGCCATTGAATGGCATCCAGGTTTATTTCAGCTCTTGTACCCTGTGGCAAACTAATATTTAACTGATCCAAATACTCTTTCAGGGAAGGAGAGGCTGGTTGAAGTATTTCTTTAAAAGCTTCTCCATGATCAATATATACTTCCATTAATTGCCTGTCCATATATACCTGGTGAACAGGAAAATTATCGATCACTTCATTGGAAAGAACACATCCGGTAAATGGTTTCATTTCAGCAATGGAATTTACCCATTTTACCGCTGCAGGAACAACCGTGGCCTGTGTTGCCCGAAGCGAAGGGCTTTTTTCAATTATGAAATAATTTAAATACTTATCAGGATGAATATTTGTTTTTATATAATTGAGTATATCCCTGCAAAGAATTCCGGTACCTGCACCAAACTCCACAATGGTAAATTCGGGAACATCCATTTGATCCCACATCTCCAAAATCTGCTTTGCGATCATATTCCCAAATGAAGACGTAACAAACGGACTAGTATAAAAATCCCCGTTTTGCCCAATTTTTTCACCTGGTGATGTGTAATATCCATGCTCAGGATGATAGAGCGCTATCTCCATAAAATCACGGAATGAGATGGGGCCGTTCTGATTTATGGTAGAAATAATAATGTCCGCAGCATTCATAGTATAATTGATATATGAAACTTCTTCAATTATAATGCCCATGACCTGCTGTGAAAAAATTTGAGTTATTTAATCATTAACTGGCACGCTTTCTGAAACTATAATTATGTTCTCTTTTTTACGGGGTGTTTCTAAGTTTTAAGTTAATACAGAATCTGAGATCAAACCCATATTACCTGATCTGGTCAATGCCAGCGAAGGGAAAAAAAGAGAGTAAGGAGCCCGCTAAAAACGGGCTTCCTTTTTTATGTACTAAAATGATCCTATGCATTCTCTTCATACTTCCAAAGACCTGGATGCACTTCTTGCAGATATGGATAACAGGTCAGTAATCATGCTTGGTGAGGCATCACACGGAACCCATGAATATTACAGCTGGCGAACTGCCATTTCAAAAAGACTGATAGAGGAGAAGGGTTATAATTTCATTGCCGTTGAGGGTGACTGGCCGGACTGTTACCTGCTCAATCGCTTTGTAAAAGGATATAAAGATGCCGGAGATGATATAAGTAAGGTATTGAAGCAATTTGACCGGTGGCCTACGTGGATGTGGAGCAATTGGGAAATAGCTGCGCTGGCAGAATGGATGCGTGAGTATAATGCCGGACTGAGGCCCGATAAAAAAGTAGGGTTTTATGGAATGGATGTTTACAGCCTCTGGGATTCCATGTACAATATGATGGATTATCTCTCCAAAGAAGATCCGAAAGCAGCAGAATCTGTAAAGAAAGCGATTCGCTGCTTCGAACAATTTTCAGAAGATGAATCCAAATATGCTTATTACTCCTTACGAAATAATGGCTGTAGTGATGAGGTGGTGAATTTGCTGAAGGAGATACGCAGTAAAGCCCAGCACCTGGATGGCGACAGGGAAGCTGGTTTCAATACAGAGCAAAATGCGCTCATTGCTGTGAATGCCGAAAAATATTACCGCAGCATGATCGGTTTTGATAATGAAAGCTGGAATATTCGGGACCGTCATATGATTGAGACGCTACAGCGATTAATGGACTTTCATGGAAAAAACGCCAAAGGAATTGTATGGGAACACAATACGCATATCGGTGATGCCCGTGCAACAGATATGGCAAGATCAGGTATGGTGAATACTGGCCAACTGGCCCGTGAAATGTATGGATCAGACAATGTATACCTGGCAGGTTTTGCCTCTTATGAGGGTTCTGTGATTGCTGGTGAACAATGGGGAGCACCCATGGAAGAAATGGAAGTACCGGCTGCAAGAGCCGGTAGTATTGAAGCTGAGCTTCATAGAAATTTTGGAGATGATGGCTATATCTTATTCAGCGAAGAGGATAATAAATTATACGAGACTTCGGTTCATCATCGGGCTATAGGCGTTGTGTATGATCCCGCACGAGAGAAATATGGAAATTATGTTCCTTCCGTATTGTCACGGCGGTATGATGCTTTGATCTATATTGATGCAACTACCGCCCTTCATCCGCTGGTTTTGCATCCGGACCCGCATAAATTTCCGGAGACATATCCATTTAAAGTATAGTTCTTTGGGTGCTGAAGCCATACAGCATATTCTTCTGATGGTATGGCCAGGCGAAGGCACCTAATTGTTCTCAGTGTACTTTTTAAAACTATCCATGATGGCCTGCCATCCACCTTTCTGCATTTCAACCGGGTTCTGAGTTTCTGCATCAAAGTCTTCCGTAATGGTTGTTTGATTGCCATTTGTTTCAAAATTCACTTTTACCTTTCTTCCATCACCCAATGTATACTCAATATATTTATTGGGTATCACTTCATCATATACTCCACCGAAATCAAATCCAAAACTGCCATCTTTCGCTTCCATGCGGGCAGAAAAACTACCGCCTTTGCGAAGGTCATTTTCTGCTTTTGTAGTATGCCAGTCTTCAGATGCAGTGTTCCATTTAATGATATGAGCCGGTGTTGTCCAGTATTCCCAAATTTTACTAACTGGTGCGTTTACTGTTGTTGCTACCGTAATTACGGTTACTTCCTGCGTTGCCATTTTTTTATGATTTAAGGTTATTGTTTCAGTTTGACAGGACAAATATCGGACGGATAATAGAATCCCCAACTGTGGTAATCCGACAAAGCGGAGGGTGATTGCGACAGTAAGCCTTCATTCCCCTATCTTTAAGAAAAAAATGTCACGGAGACGCTTTATACGGAATTCTGCCCTGATAGGTGGCGGATTGGCCCTCTCCAGGAATGCAGTTTTTGGCAACTCAGCCTCAGGTCAATTTCTCCCCGAAGAACCCTGGTTTGGCAAAGCTATACGCTGGGCGCAGCTCGCATTTGTTGAAACGGACCCTGGACATTGTGACCCTGATTTCTGGTTAAGCTATTTTAAGAAAATACATGCGCAGGGAGCCTTGCTAAGTGCTGGTGGAATTGTGGCTTTTTATCCAACCGATATTCCTCTTCATCATCGCAGTGATTACCTGGGCAATTCCAACCTGGTTGGTTATATGGTAGATGGATGCCGCAAAATGAATATGAATATTTGTCTGCGGACTGATCCACATGCGGCGCGACAAAATGTTTATGATGCGCATCCGGACTGGATACAGGTGCTTGCTTCCGGTGAAAAGAGAAGGCATTGGGCTAACCCCGACCTGTGGGTCACCTGCGCCTTAGGTCCTTACAATTTTGAATTCATGACGAAGGTGAACCAGGAGATCATGGATCGCTTTCAGCCAGATGGAATATTCTCTAACAGATGGGCAGGTCATGATACCTGCTATTGCGAACATTGCACAAAGAATTTCAAAGCCTGGTCAGGGCTGGAGATACCACGCAGCACTGACCGATTGGATAAAAGCTATATCCGTTATACAGAATGGAGAACCGAACGATTAAGAGAATTATGGATGTTATGGGATGGAGAGATCCGAAAGAAGAAAGCAGGGTCAAGGTTTATTCCAAATGGATTTCCTGATAAAGTGATCACTGGCAAGAATGCTGATTTCTTTTTTGCAGATCAGCAGGCGAGGAGCGGAGTGATCCCACCCTGGTCAAATGCCCGTGGTGCCAAAGAGAACAGGGCAACGATGGGAATGAAGCCACAGGTGAATATATTCAGTGTGGGAGTGGAAGAAGAATATCGCTGGAAGGATTCTGTCCAAAGCCTTCCGGAATTAAGGATCTGGGTGGCGGAAGGTGTTGCCAATGGATTGATCCCCTGCTTTGTAAAATTCGGTGCGTATTTATATGATAAGCGATGGCTGGATACGGTTAGTGAAATGTACCAGGTCTACAATCGGGCGGAGAAGTATCTCAGGAATACGGCCAGCCTTGCAAGAGTAGCCCTGGTCTATTCCGAACAAACGGATAAACTGTATGGAAAAGAAGCGTGGCAACAGCGCAACCGTGACCATTTGAATGGTATGTATCATGCACTGGTTGAATCACGCATTCCATTTGAGATGGTGAATGACCGGCTGTTTACCGAAGAATATCTTAAGCCGTATAAATTATTATTGCTTCCCAATATTGCCGTGCTTTCAGATGCGCAATGTGATGAACTGAAGAAGTTTGTAGAGCGAGGTGGAAGTATTGTGGCAAGTTTTGAGACCTCATTATATAATGAAAATGGGGAAAGGCGGAGCAATTTTGGATTGTCTGAGCTGTTTGGTGTTTCCTGTAATAATAAGGTGGAGGGTCCGATGAAGAATAGTTACCTGAAGTTCAAAAAGGACCCGGGGTCTCTGAAGTATCATCCTGTGGTCAAAGGGTTGGAAGATGCCTATCGTACCATCAATTCCATTTACCAGGTTCAGGTAACACCGGATGAGAAAGTGAATTTTCCCAGTCCGGTAACATTAGTACCAA
>JAJKIP010000176.1 GCA_021154405.1 Segetibacter sp.
CCAATGACCATCGCAGCGTTATTGAAAAATACGTTCCGCTCCTGCGAGACAAAGAATTAAGTGCATTAACCGGAAACTCCATTTCTCCATGAGCAATGATATTGTAGACAAGTTACCTGTAATGGAGCATTTTTACACACTACAGGGTGAAGGCTATCATCAGGGGCGAGCTGCCTACTTCATTCGCCTGGGTGGTTGTGATGTGGGTTGTGTATGGTGTGATGTAAAAGATAGCTGGGATGGAGGCAAGCATCCGCTTCTCAGTATTGATCATCTTATTTCCGAAGTCAAAAAAACAGCAGCTGAAATTGTTGTCATCACCGGAGGTGAACCACTTATGCATTCACTGGATCATCTTACACAACAATTCAAACAGGCTGGCCTCAAAACACATATTGAAACATCCGGCGCCTATCCCCTTTCCGGCACCTGGGACTGGATCTGTGTTTCACCTAAAAAATTCAAAGCTCCTTTACCGGAGATCCTCCCCCTGGCCAATGAATTGAAAACTGTAGTTTTTAATAAATCTGATTTTGACTGGGCAGAGAAATATGCCAGCGTTGTAGCTGCTTCCTGTAAATTATACCTCCAGCCAGAGTGGGATAATGCCGCTAAAATGACACCGCTCATCATTGATTATATCAAATTGCACCCGAGGTGGGAATTGAGCCTTCAGATCCACAAGTATATAAATGTGCCTTAACCCTCCTACGCTCTTTACTTCACTTTAAATCACCAGTTTTCGGAGCTTTGGCGGGCAAGCCCATATTCATCCTGGCAAATTGAAGTAAGGATTTTAGCTTTTATCTGGAATATTTTTTGAGTAGTTTCGTTATATATTAGTAACGTTTATCCCCATGAAAAAACCATTTTTGCTCGTCATCTGTTCCTGTTTCCTCCTGACACTCTCTTTCTGCCAGTATCATCCCGAAAAAATAGACAAGAAAGCCCAGGCGCTTTATGGTCAGGCCATGCAAAGAGCCGAGGATGGCAATCTTGCACTTGCTGTGGGTTTATTGCAAAATGCTATTTCAATCGATCCCAAATACGTGGAAGCCTATTTATCACTGGGTGGCGTATATGGACAAATGAAGAATGCGAGATCCAGTGTGGAGTTTTATGAGAAGGCATTTGCTATTGATCCCGTATTCTCCATGGAGTATAAATTACCCTATTCCATTAATCTGGCCTCGTTGGGCGAGTTTCAAAAAGCGCTCGATGCAATTAATGAATTGCTGGAGAAGAAACCACCTAAGAATGAAACTTCACTAAAAGCTACGCAATACCGAAAACGCTGTTATGAATTTGCGGTGGATTATGCAAAAAAGAATCCTTCGACCAATTATGTATTCGCACCTAAAAATGTTGGTGGCAATATTAACACTGCCGAATCAGAATATTTTCCCTGCCTTACCATTGATGGATCAGAACTGGTATTTACACGCCGGTTGAATTCTTTTAATGAAGATTTCTTTTACAGCCGTGACTCAGATAATCAATGGCAGAAAGCAAAGCCCATGGAAGGAAATGTAAATACCGACCAGAATGAGGGAGCTCAGAATATTTCGCAGGATGGTCAATGGCTGGTTTTTACCGGCTGTAACCGTCGCGATGGTTTTGGCAGCTGTGATATTTATATATCCTACCTGGAAAAAAACGGATGGAGCCAGGCTACCAATCTAGGTGGTCGCATCAATTCTGATCAATGGGAATCTCAACCCTGTCTTTCACCGGATAAAAGAGACCTGTATTTCGCCAGTCGCCGCCATGGCGGACTTGGTGGAAGCGATATCTATGTTTCCCATCTGCTGGACAATGGCAAATGGGGGGATCCGGAAAATCTGGGGCCGGAGGTCAATACCAGCGGAGATGAGCAATGTCCTTTTATTCATGCCGATAATCAAACCCTTTACTTCACTTCCAATTACTGGCCAGGATATGGTGATGATGATCTTTATTATATCCGCAAAGGACCCGGTGGGGCCTGGAGCAAACCCGTGAACCTGGGTTATCCTATTAATACCATCGACCGGGAGGGAACATTGTTTGTGGCGAGCGATGCAAAGACTGCATATTACTCAAGTGACCGTGGAGAGGGCAAGGGCGGATTGGATATTTACAGTTTTGAATTGCGGGAAGATGTGCGACCCTTTAAAACACTTTGGGTAAAAGGGCAGGTTTATGATAAGAAAACCAGTAAAGGACTGCCGTCCGCAGTGGAACTTATCGATCTTACCGCCAAACAATTGATCACAAAAGTGCAAACTGATGAACAGGGCAATTACCTGATCACTTTACCTGTAGGCAAGGATTACGCATTCAATGTAAATCGAAAAGGATATTTATTTTATTCCGATAACTATTCCCTTAGTGTTGAGTCTTCCGATTCAGTTTACCAGAAAAATATTCCGCTTCAGCCGATTGAAGTAAATGCCAGCATTGTACTGCGCAATATTTTCTTTGAAGTGAATAAATATGTGCTCAATCCGGAATCACAGGTAGAGCTGGACAAGGTAGTACAATTATTATCCGAGAATCCCAATGTAAAAATCCAAATAAGTGGACATACTGATAATGTAGGCAAGCCTGCTGATAATCTGATATTGAGTAATAACCGGGCAAAAGCAGTTATCAATTACCTGGTGCAGAAAGGAATAGCTGTTCAACGCCTCACTGCAAAAGGATTTGGCGAAACGCAACCAATAGCACCCAATACAACTGATGCGGGAAAAGCGCAGAATCGCAGAACCGAAATGAAAGTGATCAGTAAATGATTTTGAAAAAAGATCATTGCAGCACTTAATTTTGCCGCTCATCTGTGAATTATGGACAGTGAGTTAATTTACCGGCTGGCAATTCCCTTCATTCCCAATATTGGGCCCATCCAGTCCCGATTACTAATTGAGCATTTTGGATCAGCCAGTGCAATATTCTCTGCCAGAGAGGCAGAATTGATGGCTATTGAGGGTATCGGCAAGATCAGAGCTCACTCCATTAAATCATTCAAAGGTTTTGAAAAAGCAAAAGATGAACTCGCTTTCATCAGAAAATATAATATCCGTCCGCTTTTCATTACGGATCCGGATTTTCCAAAACGTTTATTGAACTGCCCTGATTCTCCGGTGCTGCTATTTTATAAAGGGGAAGCCGATCTCAACCATCTACGCATTATTTCCATAATTGGCACCCGAAGTCATTCAGACTATGGAAAATTCCTGACCGAGAAACTGGTAAAAGATCTTGAAGATTTAAATGTACTGGTAGTAAGCGGACTGGCATTCGGTATCGATGCCATTGCTCACAAAGCTGCCATGAAAAATAAATTGCCCACTGTTGGGGTACTTGCACATGGACTGGATCAACTATATCCTATTCAACATTCATCACTGGCAAAAGAGATGGTAAAGAAAGGAGGAGGATTGCTAACCGAATTCACGAACGGAATCAAACCAGATAAACATAATTTCCCTGCACGCAACCGTATTGTGTCAGGAATAAGTGATGCTACCATTGTTGTTGAAACTGGTATCAAGGGCGGAAGCATTATCACTGCAGAGCTGGCCAATGGGTACAATAAAGAAGTATTTGCATTTCCTGGTCGTGTTAATGATATTAAAAGCATCGGCTGCAATTATCTGATCCAGCAAAATAAGGCTACATTGCTCACCAGTGCAGAAGACCTTATTGCCTATATGGGCTGGAACTATACAACCGTTAGAAAAGAAAAAGCTCCACCTGGGGAATTATCAGAAAATGAATTGCGGATTGTCACTATTTTGAAAGAAAAAGAGCAGACACATATTGACGAATTGAATTCAAAATGCGATCTGGGCAATGGTCTGGTAGCAGTTGCTGTCCTGAATCTTGAGCTGAGAGACGTGGTAAGGTCATTACCGGGAAAATTATATCGACTGGCGTAAAGCTCACGTGATTTTCGCCTTCTGAGAAATATGGCCAAAACCACCTGAGCAAATTTAAAGTTATAAGGCCCTTGGGGCCTAAAGCTCACGTGGTTTTTGCCTTCTGAGAAATATAGCCAAAACCACCTGAGCAAATTTAGAGTTATAGGCCCCTTGGGGCCTAAGGCAAATATCGACCAGTGATCTTTTGTTAAAGCAACATTTGGAGGCAACGTAACGTTATATTTAATTGTCAAATAGCTGCCTAAATGTTGTATTCAGACTATTTTTGAGAAATGCCCTCTAAACCAAACTTCGCCCTTCTGATCCTTTTCCTTTTTTGCTGTACCAGTAAGATATTGTCACAGCAATGTACGACCCTGGGGCAGACTCCTTCCTCGGCATTTCCTGTATGTGCTACAAAAGTTTTCCAGCAAACCAGTGTTCCAATCTGTACCACCAATGACCTGTTTGTGCCGGGATGTTCTTCAGTTCCCGGAGGTGCGCTTTACCAGAATAAAAATCCTTTCTATTACAGGTTCACCTGCTATGTAGCAGGCACCCTCAGTTTTGAGATCACACCACTGGCAGCCAATGAAGATTATGACTGGCAACTGTATGATATCACCAATCATAATCCCAATGATATATTTTCCGATAACTCGATTGTGATCACCGGTAACTGGTCAGCCACCTTTGGCAAAACCGGTGCCTCTGCATCCGGTGTGAATTTTATACAATGCGCTTCACAGCCTCAGGAGAATAAACCCACATTTGCCAAAAGCCCCAGCCTTATTGTGGGTCATGAATATCTTTTAATGATCAGTCATTTTACTGATGGTCAAAGCGGATACGATCTATCATTTGACGGAGGTAGTGCAGTGATCACTGATCCGAATATTCCTAAAATGGGTACGGTAAAAACAGATTGTAGTGGACAGGCACTTACTTTAAAGCTGAGCAAGAAGATAATTTGTTCAAGTCTCACTCCCACCGGAAGTGAATTCAGCATCATTCCTGCAGTTGCCAATGTAGTGAGTGCAAAATCAGCTGTCTGTACCGCAGGATTTGATTTTGATGAAGTCATTATTACGCTGGATGCACCAGTTCCTGATGGCAATTACACCCTGGTGATCAACAACGGCACAGACGGCAACCGCCTGCTTGATAATTGCGGTAACTCAACACTGGCAACAGACCAGGCCACATTCTCTTATGCAAAGCCCCAGCCAATTCTGGCAGATAGTGTGGGAAAAGTTGGATGTGCTCCAGACAGGATTAAGGTTTATTTTCCCAAGAATATCCAATGTACTTCCATAGCAGCTAATGGTAGTGATTTTGTTATTACTGGTGGTCCGGTGCCTGTTGCAGTTACAGGAGTTGTTCCGGATTGCCCTAACAATGGAAAAACGGATGTGATCACTATACAGCTGGCAGCTCCTATAGTTCATAAAGGCAACTATACGCTTACACTAAAGGCCGGTAATGATGGAAATGTACTGATTGATGAATGCGGTATTCAAATGCCAACTCAAAATCTTCCATTTACTGCAGTAGACACTGTTAGTGCAGCTTATACCTATACTATGGAAATGGGTTGCCGTACAGATACACTTCATTTTGTGCACGATGGCGCACATGATGTTAACAAATGGAACTGGACATTTAATAATACCACCAGTTCCACTACTCAAACCCACACAATGGTATTCGGTGCTTCCAGTACCAATACAGTAAAACTGATTGTTACTAACGGTATTTGCAGTGATACGGTAGACAATACAATTGTTCTGAACAATGAAGTGATAGCAGGATTCAGGATGCCTGATGTGATCTGTCCGGAAGACAAACTGCAGGTCACTGATGAAAGTATGGGGCTGATCGATAGCTACCAGTGGATCTTTGATGTGATCAGCACCAGCAACATTAAAGATCCTGCACCTGTACTGTTCCCCCCAACCAATAAGGAAGCATTTTACACCATCAAACAGTTGGTAACAAACAATGCGCTTAATTGTAAAGACAGCGTGAAGAAAGTATTGCGGGTATTGAATAACTGTTATATCGCAGTGCCCAGTGCATTCACTCCAAATGGTGATGGCAAAAATGACTATCTCTATCCCAATAATGCCATAAAAGCAGACAATCTCCGGTTCAATGTTTACAATCGCTGGGGGCAACTGGTATTCAGCTCACGCAACTGGCAGAACAAATGGAATGGTAAGATCGGCGGAATGGAACAGGGCAGCGGAGTATACGTATGGACCCTCGAATACACTCATCATGATACCGGTCAGAAAGTATTTCAAAAGGGCACAACAACTCTTATACGCTAAAAACAGGCCCCCTATTGAATGCCATTATCAATAAGGGTACCTGTTGTTCTTGTTCTACATCACCTCTATGGGCCGGACATAAGTTAGCAAGGGCCGAAGTAAACAAAACTACCTGTAGTGAATTCACTGAACAATACCCATTTAGTAGGAATTTCTATCACCATATCTGGTTAGTTATACTACTAATCGGTTATCAATTTCAAAATTGATTGGAAAAATTTGTTATAGGTTGTTCTATTGGGCATACCACAGATAAAAACATCTCATAAAAATTTCATTTGGTTCATAGTAAGGCACTGCCCTATCTTTGCACATGGCAATAAGAAATTCTTCTTCCCCTGTTTCCCCCAACAAGACTGAAGGCCTAAAAGGCAACAAATTTTACGGCGAAGGCCTCACTTTTGATGACGTGCTTTTAATGCCCGGATACAGCCAGGTATTACCACGGGATGTAAACATCCAGTCCCGTCTCACAAAGAATATCACACTCAATATTCCCCTGCTTTCAGCAGCCATGGACACTGTTACAGAAGCCTCA
>JAJKIP010000177.1 GCA_021154405.1 Segetibacter sp.
ATAGGGGTAAATAGCCGCTCAGTTGTTATTAGTTAAATTACTTTTGAGCGCAGCTTTAATTTTAGATCAGGGATCACGAGCCGTCAGAATGGACTTACAAAACGAAACCATCACAGCACTCCTGGCAAAAAGGGATGAAAGCACCTTTGAACAGGTTTTTAAAACCCATTTTAAAAGCCTGCACGCTTATGCCTTCACCATTCTGAAAGATCCAGATGAAGCGGAAGAGGTAGTGCAGCAGGTTTTTTTCCGGCTATGGGAACGTAGTGAAAACCTTTCGATTGAAGGTCCTGTAGCTGCCTATTTATATCGTGCTGTTCACAATGAAAGCCTGAACCTGCTGAAACATGAGAAAGTGAAATCAACCCATCGTTTACACGTAGCATATAGTATGAAAAACGAAACAGATCAGGCTTCTAAAAAACTTGCCGGTGGAGAACTGGAGAAGAAACTGCATGCAGCTCTCAATGAGCTTCCTGAACAATGCAGGACTATCTTTCAACTTAGCCGCTTCAATGAATTGAAATACCGGGAAATTGCTGACCGACTTGGTATTTCCATCAAGACCGTGGAAAACCAGATGGGCAAAGCATTAAAATTACTCAGGGTAAAACTGGTTGATTTTTTACCCTTCATACTTTTATTTTTTACCACCTAATACCCAAGACCCTGGAACAACAATTCAACCATATAACCGATGACCTGCTGGTGAAATACCTGCTTGGTGAGGCATCTGAGCCGGAAAAGCAGGCTGTGCTTGACTGGGTTCGCGCAGATGTCTCCAACCAGCAATATTTTAATCAGTTCAAAACGATCTGGGATACCAGTAAGGAGCTGGCCTTGCAATCATCTGTTGATGAGAACAGGGCCTGGCAAAAATTCCAGCAGCGCGTTAAACAGAAGCCAACTGCTTCTGTTAAGAAATTCAGCCTTTCACCCCTTCGTGTGGCGGCAGCTATTGCATTATTGATCGGTCTCAGTGCTGGTGGATATTTCCTGTATGATTCAATGAATCCTCCCAAAGACCTGGTGGTATATACTGAGCACCAGGTTGTAAAAGATACCCTTCCTGATGGCTCCATGGTTACCCTGAACAAACGCAGTCTTCTTTCCTATCCTCCTAAATTCAAAGGCAATAAGCGGGAAGTTGTTCTTAAAGGAGAAGGTTTCTTTAATGTGAGCCCAAATAAAAACAAGCCATTTATCATCCATGCAGGTGAAACTGATATAACTGTTGTAGGAACCTCCTTTAATGTCAGGAATATTGACGGTAATACAGAAGTAGTGGTGGAAACCGGAATTGTAAAGGTTACAAGAAATGGCCAAACCATTGAATTGAAAGCAGGAGAACGGACAACCATGAGCGGATCCAGCACGCCAGTAAAGGAAGAGGTGACTGATAAGCTCTATAACTATTATCGTACAAAGGAATTTGTGTGTGATGATACGCCTTTATGGAAACTGGTAGAGGTAATCAATGAAGCCTATGATGTAAATATTCAAATTAAAAGGGAAGAGCTAAAGCAGTATAAGATCAACACTCCGTTTATAAATCAATCATTGGATCAGGTGCTGAAGGTAATTCAGGAAACTTTCCCTGATATAAAGAAGACCGAACAAGATAACCTGATCATCCTGGAATAATTCTCTTCTATTAATGAAATACCTACAAATTATAGCTCTTGCCGGTTGTATTCTGTTTGCAGGAGTTAGTTCCATAAATGCTCAAAACCTTTTATCCCGAAATGTTCCTCAACTCAGCGTCAATGCTCAGCGTTTGGATAATGTGCTGGAAATTCTCAGCAACAAGGGTGATTTTTATTTTTCCTATAGCTCCAGCGTTGTCAGGAAAGATAGCCTTGTAAGCCTGAACGTCAATAACAAAACAGTAAGGGAGGTTCTCAATCTCCTGTTCAACAATACGTATGAGTTTCGTGAAAGTGGCAGCTATATTATTATCCGCAAGGCTCCGATCCGTCTCATCATGGTTACCAGCAAGGGTGTAACTGAAGAAAAACAGTATGCAGTAAGTGGTTATGTGTACGATGAACAATCCGGAACTGCTATTAATGAGGCCAGTATTTATGAAAAGAAATTACTGACTTCCACCCTAACCGATGAAAAAGGATATTTCAGGCTACGACTAAAAAGCGGAAAGGCTTCGTCCGCAGAGTTGACCATCAGTAAAGAATTTTATTCGGATACTACCGTTCTCATTGAACCAAGGCATAACCAGGAGTTGAGCATAACCCTTATGCCTATGGAAAATACGGCTGAGAATATTATCGTTAGTCCGCAGGATCTGTTATTGCCAGATTCTCTCAAGCCCCGCTTTGAGGATGATATACTGCATAGATTGCCCGTAGTGAGGAAAGATACCGTAGTAGTGGAACGTACTGGCGCAGGACGGTTTCTCCTGACTACAAAACAGAAAGTACAATCACTAAACCTGAAGAATTTCTTTACCGAGCGGCCCTTCCAGGTATCAGTAGTTCCTGGAGTTGGAACTCATGGCAGGATAGGTGCCCAGGTAGTGAATAATTTTTCCCTGAATATGTTTGGCGGTTACACTGCCGGAACCAATGGCCTGGAAATAGGCGGCTTGTTCAATATTGACAAGAAAGACGTGCAGTATGTGCAGGCAGCTGGGTTGTTTAATGCAGTGGGCGGCCAGGTAAAAGGTGTGCAGGTTGCTGGTATTAATAATACAGTATTGGATTCGGTAAAAGGCGTACAGGCCTCCGGTATCGGCAATCTGGTTAAGGGAAACATGACCGGCTTGCAGATGGGGGGTATATATAACCATGTTACGGATAGTGTAAACGGTGTTCAGGCGGCAGGCATTGGTAATTTCGCACGAAGAAAAGTAAGCGGTATGCAGATTGCAGGTATAATGAACTTCAGTAATAAATCCACCGATGGTGTACAGATAGCGGGAGTGATCAACTATTCAAAAAGGCTAAGAGGTGTACAGATCGGGCTGATCAATATTGCGGATACTTCCTCTGGCTATAGCATTGGATTGATCAATATTATTTTAAAAGGCTATCATAAATTAAGTATCTCTTCCAATGATGTGTTGACGATCAATGCAGCCTTTAAAACTGGCAACTCAAAGCTCTACAGTATTTTGCTCGCAGGGCTGAGCAGTGGGTTAGATTCAAAGATCTATTCATTTGGATATGGCCTCGGAAGTGAAATTCCGTTAACCAAAAAGAAGAATTTTTCTTTCAATCCTGAACTTACAGTACAGCATCTTTACCTCGGTTCCTGGAATTATACCAACCTACTTAACAGGATTTCTTTAAATCTCAACTACAAGGTCAATAAATATATCTCACTATTTGCCGGGCCCTCTTATTCGGTCCTGTTGGCAGATCAGGAAAGTCCGTTTAGCGGTTTCCGCTCACCATTGGATTTACCCGGCGGTCATCTTGATAATATTGGAAAAAATGTAAGCGGGTGGCTGGGATGGAATGCCGGAATTAATTTATTCTAGCCCGTAGGGGTAAATCCTTCGCTGGTTGTCATACTCTAAACCATTACCCAATAAAAGTTTAGTATGGCAAAAAGAACAATCCTGGCGATAACCCTGTCTCTGTTAACCTTTCTTTTAAATGCACAGTATACCCAGCAGTTGCGAGGAACTGTTGTGGACCGTGTACTTCAACAACCACTGGCAGGAGCCACCGTTACCATAACTGGTCTTAACAAATCCGTTGTTACTGATGCAGATGGTCTTTTTCGTTTCCGGGATATTCCCGTAGGCATTTATCAACTGACGATTTCTTTTTCTGGCTACAAGAACGGAACCATGGATAATATCGGTATTAATTCCGGAAAAGAAACGGTGATCACTATCCCACTTGAAACTTTAGTAAAGGTGGAGAACGAGGTAATTCTGAAATCAAACAGCCGGCGTAATAAACCCTTAAATGATATGAGCGCAGTAAGTGCAAGAGCATTTACTGTAGAGGAGACGCAGAAATATGCTGCTGCTGTAAATGATCCTCTGCGTATGGCCGCTTCCTTTCCGGGTGTAGCAGTTGCTGACGACGGAAATAACACCATTGTGATCCGGGGTAATTCACCTACAGGCCTCTTATGGCGAATGGAAGGAATCGATATACCTAATCCCAACCACTTCAGTGAAGCAGGTGGAAGCGGTGGCGGTATCTCCATACTCAGCTCTCAATTATTATCCAACTCTGATTTTGTTACAGGGGCATTTGCTGCCGAATACGGTAATGCTTTGAGTGGTGTATTTGACCTCAAATTGCGTAAAGGGAATAATGAACGGAAAGAGATCACCTTACAGGCGGGATTGCTTGGATTGAATGTAGCGGCAGAAGGCCCTTTTTCTTCTAAATACAAGGGCTCCTACCTCGTGAACTACCGGTATTCAACACTGGAACTGATGAACAAGATGGGTATTAAAGTAGGAGGAGACGGGTCTACAAATTTCCAGGACCTCTCTTATAATGTTTATCTGCCTACCAGGAAACTGGGTGATTTTACCTTCTTTGGTTTTGGTGGCCTCAGCTCCGAAAAAGTGAAAGCGAATTATGATTCAGTAAAGTGGAAAGAAGGAGAGGATCGATTTCCTTCCAACTTTATTGCAAATACGGGGATGGCTGGCGTAACTCATTCCATTTCATTGGGAAGGAACAGCACTTTGAAATCTGCAATTGGTTATTCTGTTACGAAGAATTCCTACCGGGAAAAATACATTGAGAACGATTATTCATTGACAGAAACTTATCGCGACAGCTATCAGACCAATAAATTAACCCTTACGTCCACATTATATCACCGTCTCAATAACAAACATAATTTCAGGATTGGGGTGATCGGTAACCTGATCGATTTTAATTATTATCGCCTCTCAAGAGAAGGAATTAATCAGCCTTTAAAAGAATCCATCAATACACAGGATAATACACAGACCATCCAGAGTTTTGCACAATGGCAGTATCGAATATCCAATGATTTTACTTTAAATGCCGGCGCTCATTATCTCCGTCTGCTCTATAACGATAAATCATCGATTGAGCCACGTGCTTCACTAAAATGGGATATCACCAGGAAGAGTAGCATTGCCATCGGTTATGGATTGCATAGCCAACTGCAGGGACTGGGAGTTTATTTTGCCAAACAGGATAATCCTGATGGGAGTGTTAGTTATCCGAACAGCGATCTTGATTTTACAAAATCACAGCATTTCGTTCTATCTTATAATTACCTCATCGGACGTAATCTTCGTTTGAAAACAGAACTCTATTACCAGCATTTGTTTGATGTACCGGTGAGCCCAGACCCTGCAAGTACTTTTTCCACGCTCAATATTGTTGATGAATATATTGTCAACCCCTTAGTCAATACTGGCAAAGGGAAGAATTATGGTGTAGAAATATCACTTGAAAAATACCTCTCCAATAATTTCTATTTCACTGCCACCAGCTCCATTTACCAGTCAAAATATACAGCTGCTGACGGGGTGGAACGTAATACAAAATTCAACGGAAAAAGTATTGCCAATATAACAGCAGGCAAGGAGTGGGTAAATAGCAGAAAGGCCAGGACCTTTGGACTTAATTTCAAATCAATTTATTCGGGAGGTTACCGTAATATACCTGTGAAAATAGCTGAATCACGCCAGGCCGGGTATATTATTCTGGATGAGAACAATGCCTGGTCACTACAAAACCCGGCTTATTTCCGTACAGATATTCGGGCAAGTCTGAAATGGAACCGTAAACATTTTACCAGCACTTTATCCCTCGATATTCAAAACGTCAGCAACCGCGAGAATGTGTATTCCACGTATTATGATTTCAAGGCCGAGCGATATGTCTATACGTACCAAACTGGAATTATCCCCGTGCTCAATTATAAAATTGAATTCTAACCTGCCTGTCAAAACATTTAAACTTTTTAAAATGAAGAATCTGGTTTATAAAGCGATTGTTTCAATCTTTGCATTATTCTCCTTTGCTTCCTGTGAAAAGGAACTCATTTACGGAGATGGCCCTGTTGTCACAGAAACAAGACCGCTGGTTAATTTTCACGGTGTATCGTCTGGTGTACCGGGTAAGCTGTACTTTAAGATCGACCCTGCTTACAAAGTAGAAATCCATGCGCAGCAGAATGTACTGGATGTGCTGAAGACAGAGGTAGTAAATGGAACACTTTGGATTGATTACCGCCGCCGGGTTGAGATCAGAAGGGCTGAAGACATAATTATATATGTTACTGCGCCCAGTGCGGATTATTTTAATATCAGTGGAGTGGGAGATATCAATGTAGAGGGGAATGTGGTTGCCAATAACCTGGGGCTGGATATCAGTGGTGCTGCCAACATAAACATGGAAAAAGCTATAGTAGCTGATAAGATATCTGCCCGCATTAGCGGTTCTGGAAATATTATGATCAATAGCGGAAACGCTGTCCGAGAAGAACTACGAGTGAGTGGAAGTGGCAGTATGGAACTGCCTAATGTACCTGCTGAAAGGGCAGAAGTACATATAAGCGGATCAGGTGACATGAAAGTTAATCTTTCCAAAAGCCTTGATGCAGATATTTCTGGTAGTGGTTCCGTTTTTTATAAAGGTAATCCGGTCATTAGCACGCATATTTCGGGATCGGGGAATGTTAAGCCGCTGTGATACTATACCCCAAACCAATTATACTGTAAGAGTTCGGGTTGAGAAAAG
>JAJKIP010000178.1 GCA_021154405.1 Segetibacter sp.
ACCACGAGAATGGCGCCGGGATCACCCTGCACAAAAAAGCGGTTCTTTAGCTGTTCAATATTATTTTTCGTGCATTCCAGTATATAATGATCGATCAGTTCACTGGCGCTGATATTATACCTGAGGGCAATAAGGTTTGCCCGCAATGATTCATCTATTGAGTTGAAATGAATACAGAGCAGGCCGGTTTCAGGAGAGGGGGAAGGAACTACATTAAGTTTGATCTCTGTAATAAAAGCAAGTGTGCCTTCAGACCCGGCTATCAGTGAACAGAAATTGAAATCAGGACCTCCGGCAGTAAACGGAGCCATTTCAAGTAACAGATCAACAGCATAACCGGTATTTCGGCGTTCAACAGTTTTCTTGGGAAATTCTTTTCTTATTTCCTGCTGATTATCATAATTGCTTAATAGGCTTCTGACAGATCTATAGATAGTTCCTTCAAGAGTGGGAAGTTCACATTTGGCGTGAAAATCCTCGAGGGTTGTCGTTTTAAATTCAGCTTCGCTGCCATCACTGAGAATAGCTTTTACTTCAAGCAGGTGCTCTCTTGTGCTGCGGTATACAACTGAATTGGAACCACAGCTGTTATTGCCCACCATTCCACCGATCATGGCACGATTGGCAGTAGAGGTTTCAGGACCAAAGAATAGTCCATCCCGTTTGAGAAATAAATTCAGTTCATCACGGATAACTCCTGGTTCAACCCTTACCCAATGCTCCTCTTTATTTAGTTCGAGGATACGCGTAAATCTTTTGGATACGTCAACTACAATTCCGTTACCAACCACCTGGCCGGCAAGCGAAGTACCCGCAGTGCGAGGTATCAGGGATGTATTATGCTGACTGGCAAAAGCGATAAGTTTTTTAATATCACTTATTGTGGCGGGAATGGCAACAGCCAGTGGAAAATCGCGGTAAGCAGAAGCGTCCGTCGCATAGAGGGTCCGCATTGTCTTATCGAAAAAAAGGTCGCCTTCCAGATCGCTACGCAATTGCTTCAGCAAATCAGTGTTGGGAGTATTCATCAGGACGGCAAATTTAGTGAAACCCAAATAATTGCCGAACCCAAAAATGAGTGGAGTGCTGATTATTACCCAGCCATGGTTTGCGCGCGTTCATTCACGCGCCTCACGAACCATAATTGTGAATGGCGTAGTTGGTTCGTGAGACACGAACCATGGCGCGCGACAGTTAGAAAATGCGCTATCAGGCGATCGTAACTTCTTTATCAAGGTATACATCCTGAATGGCCTGCAAAATATCAACTCCTTCCTTCATAGGACGCTGAAATGCCTTGCGACCACTAATTAGCCCCATTCCACCTGCGCGCTTATTAATAACTGCAGTAGTAACTGCTTCTGTCAGATCAGATGCGCCCGAGGAGGCACCACCAGAATTGATCAATCCCGCCCGGCCCATATAGCAATTGGCTACCTGGTAGCGGCAAAGATCAATGGGGTGATCAGAAGTGAGCTCAGAATAAATACGTTTGTCATTTTTCCCATAAGCGGATTCTTTGGTGTTAAGCGCATTATAACCGCCATTATTTTCTGGCAATTTCTGTTTAATGATATCCGCTTCAATAGTAACACCCAGATGATTGGCCTGGCCGGTGAGATCAGCTGCAACATGATAATCCTTTCCATCCTTTTTGAAAGCCGGGTTACGGAGATAACACCATAAAATTGTAGCCATTCCCAGTTCATGTGCCATTTCAAATGCTTTGCTTACTTCTATTATCTGGCGTGTTGATTCATCGCTGCCAAAATAAATGGTAGCGCCAATGGCAGCTGCTCCCATGTTCCAGCAGGCTTTAACCGAAGCAAACATTATCTGGTCAAATTTATTGGGGTAGGTGAGGAACTCGTTATGATTGATCTTGACAATGAAAGGGATCTTATGTGCATACTTCCTGGATAATAAGCCAAGTCCGCCATAAGTGGAGGCCACTGCATTGCAACCACCTTCAATTGCCAATTGAATAATATTCTCAGGATCGAAATAAATGGGATTGGGTGCAAAGGATGCACCGGCACTGTGTTCAATCCCCTGGTCAACCGGAAGGATCGATAAATAGCCGGTTTCTTTTAATCTTCCGGTATTGTACAACAATTGAAGATTACGAAGCACTTGTGCGTTACGATCACTATTGATCCAAATGCGGTCTATGAAATCAGCACCGGGAAGATGGAGTTTGCTCTTATCAATAGTTTTGGATGCATGATTGAGCAGGTAGTCGGCCTTTTCACCGAGAATGCTTCTTGTTTTTTGAGTTGACATAGCAGGAAATAAAGTTTAATTATGAGCTAACAATCGTTCGCGAAGATACGGAGAATGGGAGAGAAGTGAAAGCATTCACCTAAAAGAAGCAATCGATCTTCACTATAAAATATATTTTCAGAAAATATTGAAACTTTAGAATTCTCGCTTTATCTTTGTGGTATGAAAGTTCTTTAATTGTTAAATCAACGGGTATGAATACACTGGCTTATATCATCTACCTCTTCATTACCTATCTGATCACCGTTCATGTGGGCCTTCGCTTTTATCGCAATGGCCGGGTTTATATCCTTCGGCTTTTACATGGTGATGAAAAGATGACCGATTCCATTAACAATATCCTGCTGGTTGGTTATTACCTCCTTAATCTTGGGTATGCATCACTAATGATCAGCACCTGGAAAACCATTACTACCTGGGCAGAGATGGTAGGTAGTATCAGCACCATGACCGGGAAGATCATGCTTGCTCTTGGCATCATGCATTTCTGGAATATGACTGTGATCTATTTTATCAGTCGCAAACACAACACTATTACTCACCATAAAATATAATGTTATGAGAACGTCTTTAAATTTCACAGCCTATCTTGTATACCTCCCCATTGTAATTATCCTCACCTGGTATGTTGCACACACCTTATTCAAAAACAGTAAAATTTTTATGCTGGATATATTCAGTGGTAAAACAGAGATCGCGATTTCCACCAATAAATTATTTGAGACCGGATTTTACCTGCTAAACCTGGGCTTTGCTTTATTGATCATGGAGATCACAACAGAAATAGCTGATAGCAGAACCCTGCTTGAAGTATTGAGCACAAAGATTGGCGGATTCAGTATCTATCTTGGTATCAGCCTGTTCTTTAATCTATACCTGTTTTTCCGCGGCCGGAGGATATCGAGGGAAAAAGCACGGCTGGCAGAAGCATTGAAAAAGATTCCCGGAAATAGCTGAGTGATATAGGTTCAATAATTCTAATCCCTTGACAGCCAGGACCGCAGGTCCTGGCTTTTTTCATTGTCAGCCTACTCATTTCAGCCCGGAAACGAAATAATTAAATCGTTAAAGCGTTATATCTCAAATCCATTATCTGTGAAAAGACTGCTTTTTGCCACTATTCTCCTGTTGCCATTTGCTGCAATGACTCAGAAAAATATTGACCTGGACAAATTCAGGTTTACTGCTGAGTTCCGTTCCTTACCAAATATGCTGGTTGATAGCAGTTACCATACCTATAGTGTGTCAGTAGAAGCTACCCGTCTTATGCAGGGTTACCTGGCAAATATGGATCCTGAACAATCGATTTACCTGGAAGGATGGAAACATCTTTCAAAGGATGGCCATCTGCAGGTAATGGTCAAAATAGAAGACCTGATCCCGGAATCTTTTTCAGTAAAAGAAAGGGTAGAAGTCATCAAAGACAGTAAAGGTGTACAAACCGGTACCCGTACCATGTACCACCAGGAAGTGGTCTACACTTTCAACGCCTTTGCAGAGGTGAATGATTATAAAGGCGCGCATTATAAGAATATTCCACTTGCAGACAGGCAATACAAACAGGTTTACAGCAGTCCCGAATTCGCGATAAAATACATGGCAGAAGGTTATTTCCTTTTAAACAGCCTGGCTATTACGGAGCAATTGTTCAAGAATTGTGTAACGCGGGCCGTGCATTACCTGAGTGATCAGCTTACTGAAAATTTTGGTTATGGTGTAGCTACCGTAACTGATCATATGTGGATCATTGATTCACGCAAGGATCCTGAATACAGCAATCACCGCAATGCATTTCTTACACTGAAGGATGCCCTGTTCGGAATTAGTGCTAACAGGCCATTGGGCAATTTCAGGGAACAGGTTCAGCCTGTGATCGAATATTTTGAAAGCCTCAAAAAGAAATATCCGGGTACTGGCAAGCATGATCGCAAGATCCGCTATGCGAGTTATTTCAACCTGGCAGTATTGTATTATTACCTTGATGATCCACAGGCAATGTTAAAGGAAGCAGGTGGATTGATATTGAATGATTATGATTCCCGTGATGGAAAAGCATTCGAAACTTCGGCATTACGTTTAAAGAAACAGTTTGAAGAATCAAAGATCTATACAAGACATTTTGCCATCGATACAACCACTTTCCGTGGCCCTTTGGAAAAAGCAACCGGCGTGGCGATTAATCCGAGAGGATTCTAAACAAGTGACACCATGGTTCAGGGGCGTTCATTCACGCGCCATGGTTCGTGTCTCACGAACCACACCTGACTGGTTCGTGAGACACCTGAATGAAGGTGCGTAAACCATGACAGGACGATAAAATAATCCCGCACTGAGATAAGCTTCTCTTAATTACCTAATCACTATTTTTGGAAGCATGAATGCTTCCTTTGCCCAGGTAATCCTGTTTCTTATTGCAGGAATTGCTTCTATCGTATTGTTGACGGTACGATTTAAGGTCCATCCTTTCTTTGCATTATTGATCGCCTGCTTTGTAACCGGTCTGGGCGTTCAGATCCCATTTTTAGAAGTACTGAACCTGGTAAAAACCGGTTTTGGGGAAACAATGTCCAAACTGGCTATTATTATTGTCCTTGGCACTGCTATTGGCGTATTATTGGAAAAGAATGGAAGCACCCAGGTAATGGCTAATTTCATTCTGGAGCTGGCCGGGCCGCGAAGAGCGTCACTGGCATTATCGATAACTGGTTTTATAGTGGGGCTGCCTATTTTCTGTGATTCAGGATATATCGTATTAAATGGTATCAATCAATCAATAACCAGGAAAGCGGGAATGTCAGTGGCACAAATGAGCATATCACTGGCTACAGGTCTATTGGCAGTTCATTGCCTTGTACCACCACATCCAGGAGTAACAGCTTCTGCCATTACATTAGACGTTGAACTAGGAAAACTGATTGGCTACGGAATATTTATTGCCATACCGGCAATGCTAATTGGCCACTGGTGGGCTGTTTATGCGGGCAGAAAATCATCCTATGATCCCGGGATTAAAAATGAAGAACCGGGGCCTGGAACTGGACATGAACCTTCAGTGCTGGTATCATTCCTTCCAGTTATAATTCCGATCCTGTTAATGGCTGCAAAATCGATCATTGGCTTAACGCATCTGGAAGATGGCTGGATAAAAGATTGCATCTTCCTCCTGGGTGACCCATCGGTTGCGTTAGGAATTGGAGTAGTGCTGGCTTTACTGGCTGTAAAAAAGAAGAAGGAATTAAGTCATCATTTATCCGCATCAGTAGAGAAAGCCGCATCCATACTGGTGATCATTGGAGCAGGTGGAGGATTTGGAGCTGTACTGGCAGCTACACATATTGGAGATCATTTTAGCAATGCGTTTGACCTGGCAACAATAGGCATCTGGTTTCCTTTTCTGCTCACCTGCATTCTAAAAACAGCACAGGGCTCCAGCACGGTTGCCATCATTACTGCTTCGTCGATTGTGTTACCCTTACTGCCGCCACTTGGTTTGGGATCTGCCAATGGACATTTGCTGGCGGTGCTGAGTATGGGAGCAGGATCGATGATGTTGTCCCATACCAATGATGCCTATTTCTGGGTGGTATCCAAATTCTCTGATATTGGCATTAATACCATGTTGCGGGTGCATACTATCGCTTCCCTGTTGATGGGATTAACCACCATGATCGTTATTTATATATTATCTCTTGTTATTTTGTGATCCATGCAAATACTGGTTGCTCCCAATGCTTTTAAAAATAGCCTGAATGCGAGTGAGGCAGCTGCAGCCATCTGTGCTGGTTTGCAAAAAAGCGGCTTACAATGTACCATTACCCAATTCCCAATTGCAGATGGAGGTGACGGGACAGGAACATTGCTCATTGAAAGATTGAGGGGAGAAACGTTGCAGTCCACTGTTCATGATCCTCTGGGCAGAACAATTTCTGCAAACTATGGATGGATCAATGATCAGACTGCGATCATTGAACTGGCTAATGCATCAGGATTACGATTATTAACAAAATCAGAATATGATCCCCTTCATGCGAATACTTATGGAACAGGTGAGTTGATTGCTGAATGTATTTCCAGAAATGCAAACTCAATTATACTTTGCATTGGTGGAAGCGCAACAATTGACGGCGGTACCGGAATGCTTAAAGCATTGGGCATAAAATTCCTGGATAAGACAGGAAATGAGTTAAAAGAAATACCCTCGTCATTACCACAACTTGCAAACATCATCATTCCGTCCTCATTTGATAAAATAAAGGATAGAAAATTCCTTGTATTGTGTGATGTAGAAAACTCCTTATTGGGAGAAAATGGATCAGCAGCCGTATTTGGTCCGCAGAAAGGCGCTACAGCAGCGCAGGTTAGAGAACTGGAGAATTGTCTTACGCAATTGCGGGATATAACCCTGCAGACAACCGGAAAGGATATGTCGTCTATTAAGCATGGCGGAGCAGCTGGTGGTATTGCTGCAGCCTTCCAGGTCTTCCTTGATGCATCGCTGGTTAACGGGATCGATTACTTTTTGAATATCACCGAATTCAGTGAAGAAGTGAAGAAGGCTGACATGGTAATAACTGGTGAAGGAAGCATTGACCGGCAAACATTGGAAGGAAAGGGACCGATGGGAGTTGCCAGGATGGCTAAACAATATTCGATTCCGGTGATCGGTATGGCAGGAAAGATTGATAATGAAGATTTACTGAAGGACCATTTCAATGACCTGATCTGTATCAACCAAAAAGGCAGCAATCCCGAACATAATATCAGGAACGCCAAAACAAATCTCGAAAAGGCCGCTGAAAAACTCGGAGCGCAGTTGAAGCGAGGAACGAATCCCTCATAATCGGCAACTGAATTGTCATGATTCAGATTTCACGAATTAAAATCGATAATCATAACTGGTCCATAAGACAGGAAACATAGCCTGGCGCCTCATTATGTGTTAAAATTGGCTGTTTTCCTGCCTTTTTTTTGTTGTAGAAATGAATCCACATTTTTTCTGCATAAATACGTAGGAATTACCCGCTTAGGGCGATAAATCGCATTATTGGCATTAGCTGGTATGGTAATTGGATTATTAGAGTATTCCCGGATTTAAACAAATGGGAACCCAAAAAACAAGATTATGAAAAAGATTATTATGGTTTTTGCAGTTGTATCAGTTTTTGCTTCCTGTAGAAATGGGCAGGAAAAAACAGCTGGTACAGAAACTACCACCACAACAGAACAACAAAAACCGGTAGTAGTTAAAAAAGAAGTACATTATGTATCCACACCTGCTCAACCTCAGCCCGTAGAAAAGAAAGGCATGAGTAAGGCAGCTAAAGGAGCCATTATAGGTGGAGTAGGTGGAGCCCTTGTAGGTGCCGCTGTTAGTAAGAAAAAAGGCAAAGGCGCCGTTATTGGTGGTGTGGCAGGTGCCGGCGGTGGTTATATTATCGGCCGAAGCAAGGATAGGAAAGATGGCAGGGTACAGTAATAGTAGCTCGAATAGTACAATAAGTTCAGGAAATACTTTTTAACGAAGAAGGCCTTTTCTTTTAGAAAAGGCCTTCTTCGTTTCTATTATATGATTTTACCGTTTAGTTATATAAGAAAGCCATGTAAAACATAACAGTGATACCTGTGAGCGATATCACCCAGTTATATTTCTTGAAATAAAGAAGGCTTACCAGGTAGAGACTTACCGTGATCAGCGCTACATAGCAGGGATAAAATACAAACTGTAATCCTCCGGCAATAATATTATTAAAGAAAAAGGATAAGGTAAGCAGATAAGCGATTACTGTGAGAAGGATGACCGCCATAATATTCTTTACAGGGTCATTTAAAAAATGCTCTTTTTTCATAGTAATTGGTTTAATGGGTTAGTGTAGTGAACGATGGTTCAGCGAATTAATTAACGGGTTTAATGTAAGCATAAACATAACAGGTAAAACCGGTTTGTGAAAGCGTTTTTTCCCCGTTTTTTACCCATTAATGGTAAGCTCTTAACTCCTCCCAATTGCCCAATAGCCCAAATCCGTGTAAACTCTTAGAGGGATCGCTACTGACTGTTAGTATACAAAACGTTCCCATTGGACGAGCAATGGGTGAACATTGGAGCCAGACTGGAGTAGGCATGGTGTTAATGCAAATCAGTAAATTTTAAAAGCTGTTTACTGCAAGACCATCCGTTTTTTACTGATAACCGTTTACATTCTTTTGAAACGGCTATTCTTACTGCAATGGATTAATTTCACGGATTAATTTCGTTATGAACCATCCAGAAAATAATCAACCCGATTCTGATCGTCCAATAAAATTGACACTGGAACAAATAGAGAAACCAATTTCGGTGCTGCGCAATTTTTTCCAGGATTCACATCTTCCCGAAATCAGAGCTATGCTTTGGAAAATAGTGGAACGATTACTCGCAATCAAAAACGCAGGATTTGATGAAGCTGAAGAAAGAAGTCATTTATTATGGTTCTACCGGGAACTGGAAATAATGATCGAAGCTGCATATGTGCTTTGCGAGAAAGCTCCGCTTAATGAAGAAGAAAAACTTCCTGCGAATTATTATCTGGAAGGGCCTCGTCCAAAATGGAAAACCAAGGCCATGCTGGAAGAAGAAATTCTGAACCTGAGAATAAAAAATGCAGAACAGCTAAATGAATTACTGGAGCTTCGTTACTTTAAGAAGCATGGAAAACCGTTTCAACCAGGAGAGTAAGGCT
The DNA here is from genome assembly GCA_021154405.1 of Segetibacter sp. GTDB lineage: Bacteria > Bacteroidota > Bacteroidia > Chitinophagales > Chitinophagaceae > JAJKIP01. The sequence continues at coordinate 9,000 of JAJKIP010000178.1, forward strand.
GAAACGGTTTAATAAGCTTAGAACGTAATACTCTTTCCTCCATCCACAAACAACTCCGTTCCTGTCATAAACGAACTGTCTGATGAAGCAAGGAACAGTGCTGCATTTGCCACATCTTCTGATTCTCCAAATCGTTTTAAGGGGATCTTTGTTAAAATTCCTGCAGCAAATTCATTCAATGCCTCCTCTGGCATTCCCATTTTGGAATAGATGGGAGTATTGATTGGGCCCGGACTGATACTGTTTACCCGGATATTCCTTCCGGCAAGTTCAATGGCCAGTGTTTTGCTGAAAGATAATACTGCACCCTTTGATGCTGAATAGGCGCTAGTTGTTTCCATTCCACTGTGCAGGATAATAGTGGAATTGAGAATAATGGAAGATCCGTCAGCGATGAGCGGAAGCAGTTGCTGGATAGTGAAGTAAGCGCCCTTGAAATTGATATCCAGGTTGGAATCAAATATTTCTTCAGTTGTTTGCTGGAATGGAGCGAATAAACCAACGCCTGCATTGGCAAATAGTAT
>JAJKIP010000179.1 GCA_021154405.1 Segetibacter sp.
GCTGGTGAATACAAGTACGAGCGGTTATGAAGTGATCGAAAAAACGCCTGGATTATTTGTTGACCAGGATGGCAATATCTATATCAGCAGTATGAGCCCAGCCCGTGTCTACATCAATGGAAGGGAAATGAAAATGAGCACGGCTGATATTGCCACTATGCTGAAAAGCCTTCCTCCCCACGCTATTGACCGTATTGAAATTTTGAGAACTCCTTCGGCAAAATATGATGCTTCCGGTGGTGGTGGCCTGGTAAATATTATTCTAAAAAAAGGAGTGAAAATAGGCATGACTGGCAGTATCACTGCAGGATTACAACAGGGTATCTATGGTAATAAGTTACTGGGATTTACCCTGAACAATAATAATGGTACCAGCAGTTCTTATTTAAACCTGAATTACAGCAATCGCAATAGTTTTGAAGAATATATAACCCATCGCCAGGTTGCCTTAGACTCAATTTTAAACCAGGATGCTGTTACACACTATGGGTCAGACAACTGGTATGCAGGTTTTGGAATAAGCAGGCAATTTGGGAGCAAATGGGAATTGGGGTATGATGGCCGGTATAGCCTGAATGATTTTAATAACCGCACCAATAATGAAAGCGTGCTTGAAAGGATCAGCAGCGGGGAAATACTTGGACGCAACCGTTCCCGCATCGGTAATGAGGGATCAAGCTTTTTGCTGAACAACGGATTTGTATCAAAATATAAGATAGATTCTGCTGGCTCAGAATGGACCAATGATATTTCTCATACCTATGCCCGTTATAATGGCGACCAGGATTTCACTATCAATTCCTATATTCCTTCTTATCCGCCTGCAGGTGGGGATGGAAATAACCTGAACAGGCGAACAGTATTTACAGCGCAGTCTGACCTGAAATTGAAATTCAAACAAAACTATACGTTTGAAACCGGACTTAAATCTTCTTTCCTTGATTTCAACAGCGTCTCCAATTACTTCCGGCAAACGAATACTGCCCGCGTAAAGGATTTATCGCGAACCAATACTTATGACTACAGGGAAAATATCAATGCTGCTTATCTGCAATTATCAAAAGGCATTAAGGATATCATTATCAAAGCAGGAACAAGATTAGAAAATACCAATATGAAAGGAAGGCAAACCGTTCCGGATGATACCTCCTTCACCATTCACCGCACAGATCTTTTTCCTTATATCTATCTGAGTAAAAAAGTAATGACTATTGCCGGTTATGAATTGAGGGCTTACCTGGTTTACCGACGTACCATTTTGCGACCAGTATATGAACAGCTGAATCCATTCCCAAGATTTGTGGACCAGTATCTTTCAGAAACAGGCAATCCATCCCTTCGTCCACAGTTTACGCAAAACTATGAAGCCAATATCAGTGTAAATGAGCGGCCATTATTGGCAGTTGGAGTTAATAACACAAAGGATATTTTCACCAATGTTGTATATCAGGCAGACTCAAGCAGCCTGCAGGCATACCGAACTTATGATAATCTGGGAAAGAATAAAGAATGGTATATACGTGGACTGGGTGCCATTCCACCGGGCGGGAAATATTTTTTTGTTTTAGGCGGCCAGTACAATCACAATATGTATGATGGTTTTTATGAAAACAGGCCCTTAACCTTTACTAAAGGTACCTGGACCTTCTTCACATTCCATTCACTGAAAATGGGTAAGTATACCCAGGCCAGTCTGCAGGGATTTATAAGATTAAAAGGGCAACAGCAATTTTATGAACTAACCAGTTTTGGAGCTTTGAATGCGAGCCTTAACCGACAGTTTATAAAAAGAAAACTGCTGGTAACGCTGAGCGTGAATGATATGTTCCTGACCAACCGCAATGATTTTAAGATTAATCAGGGCTCTGTGAAAGCCAATGGGTCCATCAAGACAGATTCCAGACGCTATGGGATAAATCTTCGCTACAATTTTGGCATCAGGAAGAGAGAGGAAAAACAGGATATGTTTGATATCAGTGCACCGCAGTAGCGCTTCAGTTGCTTTATTTCTTATACAACGGCATATTATTAAAAACAACAAGCTGGAATTGGGGACGATTGCGTGATTCATATATCTGATACATCAGGCCAGCTTCTACCCTCACAGTTTTAGAGATCGCATAACCGAGGGCCCCATAAACGCGGTCTCTATCAAATACCGGGCTTTTAAAATTCAGGAATATTTCATTATAGGCTGAAGCATACAGGGCTGACTTTTGCATTTTCGGTTTGGTTATGGGAACATTCAATCCCAGGTAGTAACGGAATCGCATACTAAAATCACTTTCCCTGAAACGCTCTTCAATGCGGTAGCGATGCTGAATATTAACCCTTCCGAATTCCTGCCGGGTAATAAACTGTTGATAGATCCTGTGTTCAGTTAATTTATCCTTTTCTTTCGTATTGGGAATATAGGGCCTGGAAAGAATAAGACCATAACCCAACAGGAGGTTATTATTATTTTCTGAAATATTATATCCAATTCCGGTGCGAAGGAGTAATTGTTCCATATCGCCAATCGCATTATAATTACGATATTGAACCTCGTTCCACCAGTTCCATTTGCTGCTGATCTTTTGATTACCGAAATAGATGAACCAGTTACCGATATCAGTTTTCTGGGCTGAGGGTTTGGGGGAAAAACCAAATAAGATAACCAGGAAAAAAAAGCCTTTTAAAATCCCATTGTTAATCATCTGTACCTGTTTGAATTGGGAGGATAAATATATTCTAACTCTTCTTATCTTTAGCTACAACTTGTAATTCTTTTTAATGAAGCTCATATTATGAAAAAGCAATTACTGCTCTTTATAGTTATTTCTATTATTTCTTCTGTTGCACTAGGCACTGTAAGGCTTCCTGCAATAATTGCCAGTAATATGGTACTGCAGCAACAATCGACAGTAAACCTTTGGGGTTGGGCGGATCCCAGTGAGAAAATATATGTCACCACTTCCTGGAACAATGTCACTGATTCAGTAACAGGCACCTTTAACGCTACCTTTAAAATAAGGATCAAAACGCCGGCTGCCGGGGGGCCATATGCCATTACTATCAGGGGATGGAATACCATCACACTGGAAAATATCATGATCGGTGAAGTGTGGGTATGTTCCGGGCAATCCAATATGGAGATGAGTAATACCGTCCAGATGAAGGAAGAGATGCCGAAAAGTAAAAATGACAATATCCGGCTCTTTCATATACCCCGGGCCACCTCACAATATCCACAGGAAAATGTGCAGGCAAAATGGGATGTATGCGGACCAGAAAGTTTGAACGGATTCAGTGCGGTAGGTTATTTTTTCGGAAAAAAATTGCAACAGCAACTTAATGTCCCGATAGGGCTGATAGAAACGGCCTGGGGTGGAACACCCGCCGAAGTGTGGACACCTTCAGACATTATATTTGGGGATCCGGTGATGAAAGAAGCAGCTTCACAATTAAAGGAGACCCCCTGGGGCCCTTATGTACCCGGGTATATCTACAATGCCATGGTGTTCCCAATCACCAATTTCGGGATTGGAGGAACCATCTGGTACCAGGGAGAAGCCAATACGGGCATTGGATCAACATATGAATGGACCCTTTCTAATATGATAGGTGCCTGGAGAAAAGCGTTTGATAAAAATTTCCCCTTTTATTACGTTCAGATCGCTCCTTTTCACTACGGCTTGAGATATGAGGGAGCAGTGATTATGGAACAACAATCCAAACTATTAAAGTATCCCAATACAGGCATGGTAGTAATCACTGACCTGGTAGATGATATTGAAGATATTCACCCAAAGAATAAATATGATGTGGGGATCCGGCTTGCCAATCTTGCATTGGTGGACAATTACAAACAGAATATACCAGGCGCCAGAAGTCCGATGTACAGGAGCATGGAAATAAACAAAAACAAAGTGACCCTGAGCTTTGACAATGCTCCTAACGGATTCCTGACAAAAGAAAAAGCAAAACCAACGGAATTTTACGTGGCTGGAGCCGATAAGGTGTTCGTACCGGCTGATGTAAAATTTGAAAAAGATAAAATCATCTTATTCAGCAAACAGGTTCCTGTTCCTGTTGCCGTTAGATTTTCATTCAGCAATACGGCCATGTCAAATGTGTTCAGCAAAGAAGGTTTACCGTTAGCTCCATTCAGAACGGATGATTGGGAACTGGAGAAAGTAAAAGACAAATAATGAAAGCGGAGGGTATCAGAATTCTGATTTGAGTGTTTACCATTAAGGTGAACAACGATACTAAAATGGCAATAGCTATTTACCAGTTGCTGGAAATTTCCGTCCAATATTTTCAAAATAATAACATAAAATCTCCTTTATATAATATACCTTTGCGGGGTTAATTTGAGTGACCAACAATGGTAAGTGAATGATCTCTGCTACGCAAGCTCTGCTAATAGTTAGTCTTCTTTACTCTGTGTCCTTCTCAAGATTTTTTACATTTAATTATTTTGAATGAACATTTACGTTTCAAATTTAAGCTTCGCCGTACAGGATGAAGACTTAAGGGAATTTTTTGCAGAATACGGTGAAGTATCTTCTGCTAAAGTGATTATGGACAAGTACACCAACCGCAGCAAAGGTTTCGGTTTCGTGGAAATGTCTGATGATGCTGCTGCCCAGAAAGCAATTGCTGAACTGGATGGTGGTATGGTCGATGGTCGCGCCATTAAAGTAATGGTAGCCAAGCCAAAAGAAGAAAGAAGGACCAACAATAGCAGGCCTTCTTATTCTAACAACAACCGCTGGTAATCTATCCGATACTAGATAAGAAAAAGGCATTACTAAAGTAATGCCTTTTTTATTTATATGATCCTGAGGAGCTTTGGTATATAATGTCCTTTAATGACTTAAAAGACAAATGACATTACGATCTGTAATGTCATTGTTATTAAACAAGGTCTGTATAAGTTATTAAGCCCTTTGCTTTGCGGAAGACTTCTTCTTTGTTTTCTTAAGCGCCGAATCGATTGCAGAGCTCAGGTTGGCAAAAGTAGGTTTGCCTACAAACCGCTCTCCATTAATGAAGAATGCTGGAATATCTTTTACTCCGCGATCAATGCCTTCTTTAAGATCATCCTGCACCTGCCATCCGTAAACACCATTTACCAGGTCATCAAGGAATTTCTTGTTATTCACGCCAGCTTCTTTTGAATGCAATTTCAGACTGGTAGTACCGAGTGCACGGCGATTATTGAAAAGGATATTATGCATTTCCCAAAACTTGCCTTCCTGGGCAGCTGCAACTGCAGCCTCGCCTGCTTTCATACTACGCTGGTGTATTAATGTCAGGGGGAAGTGACGAAAATTAAAGCGGATCTTACCTTCATATTCTTCCAGTAACTGCTTTACAACTTCGTTTGCCTTGGCGCAGTCCTCATTTTCATATTCGCCAAATTCCATAAGAGTGACTGGTGCGTCTTTTTTCCCTACAAAAATATCTTTGGGTTCAATGATTACTTCGATCTCTTTTTTAAATGCCATTTTAATCGCTCCTTTTTATTTGTTGCCTCCGGTTCCGGAACTCCGGCTTCGGGCTGGGATCATCTATATAACAACCTTCGTGCTATTTAGTTGAATTTTCACCCTTCTCGGGACTTTTTTATCCTTTGAAGGCGGCTGAAGATAGGCATTTTTTATACCCCTCATATTCCCAGAAAAGCCAATTTTATAAACTACCTATCCCCATCCTGAAAATCAATTAATTATAATGAAAAAATTAAAGGTTAATAACGTGATTATAACAGGCAGTTTTACGATTTTGCCCCTGGACCATTCCTGCAAGGACCCGGCAACACAAAGTAACCATGCAGCTACCATGGACCTGGCGTGAAGACCTGGCGCCAATTGTCTTTTAAGACAACCAGGTGCTGAGCGATTTTAAATGCCCGGGCACAACTCCGCATATTGCTACGTATTTATCATACCCATGCACGTAAACTCCCAGTCAGGAATTGGGAAAAGACGGTCATTTATTAATCAAACGTTGATTAATTGTTAAGGCGACATTAATTCAATCCCCCAAAATGAGCGTTGGATATAAAGCGTTTTTCCTTCTGAAACCCACTGGCAGTAAGGGTTTTAGAATTTTCCGAAGCGGTTTGCCACTCCCAAAACGACCTTAAGTTGGTTTGCACCCCGGAAAATGCCGGAGTATGTTTGTCCTATCAAACAAAAACGAAACAGGCACCTGCCACATTCACTGAATGGTTTCGTTAAAATGAAAACTGACACTTTCTATCTTTTGCTTGTACCCGATTGCCCCTGATAACATATTGCTATAGATGTTTGCTGGCCTGATTGCAGTCCATCACATTGTTAAATAATTTTTACACTATTAAACTTTAAAACTTAGAATTATGAAAACGCTTATTAACACCCGCATCGTTGCTATCGCACTGGTAGCTGCATTAACAGTGGCTTTTACTACGCCTGTACTCGCTAACACAACTGGAGAAAATCCCCAGCCTGTAGAATTGAAGTACCTGGGACAATATAAAAACCAGCCTGTTTTTGAATTGTCTTTCAAAAGTACTGAAGACGCTGATTTTACTGTGATCATCCGCGACGACCAGGACAATATCGTTTACAAGGATTTCATCAAAAGTGGTACAACTTCCAAAAAGTATATGCTGAACACTGAAGAACTGGGTGATATTCCTGTAAACTTTGAGATCACTAGCCGTAAAACGGACAAAACTGTGGTTTACAAGGTCAATAAGAATACTCGCACTGTAGAGGATGTTGTTGTGAACCAGATAAAATAAATTTACCTGGGTTTTGGTACAGAAAAAACACCGCAAATGGCGGTGTTTTTTTATTTATATTAGATTATGAACTCCACCGGCAAATTCATCAGGGCCGTTTTATTAACCGGCCTGGTAGCAGGTATCCTTGATCTTACTATTGGTGTTTTGGGCTACTATGTAATGGTTAATGGTCATCTTCCGGAAAATATATCGATCTACATCAGGAATGTATTGCGCTATATATCCAGCGCGGCATTTGGAAAAGGAGAAGGCAATGCAAATACCATGGAATTGGCGGGTTTTCTTTTTCATTTCTTTATCGCCATATCATTCACCTGGTTTTATTTCCTGATCTACCCTTCTATCCGTCTTTTTCACAAAAGCACTTTAGCCAGTACCATTATTTATGGATTGTTTGTGTGGGCCATGATGAATATGGTAGTGGTGCCCCTTTCAGCTTTGCACACAGCGTCCATCCCTCCAGACATCAAAAAGGCAGTTTACCAGGCGATTGTATTGATGGTTTGCATTGCATTGCCGGTAACCATCGGAGCAAAAAAATATTACAGGCACTAAAAAAATTATAATTCCTCAACTACAGCATTGCGATAATACACTTCTGCACCTTCCGACTGAAGCAGGATATTACCAGTTTTTGTATTGCCCAGTCCACCTTCATTCACTATCTCACCGTTCAGCAGATGGGTGATCCTGCCATTTTTCACAATAACTTCCGCTTTATTCCATTCCCCTTTTGGTTTTTCTGCATCTTTTGATTTTATGATACGGAGTGATTTCACAGCCGTAGTAATGGAATCGGCATGGTGGATAGTGGTGCTGTCGGTCATCCAGAAATCACCGCAGTCGCCCTCCTGCACCTGGTACTCAAGAGAACGCGGCCACACCTTATCTCCGTTATACAATATCACATGATACATAATGCCGGCGTCCCTCTTGGCATTTTCCCTGGGAGGGTATCTGTTCTCACCCCATTTAAACTCAACAGTGAAATGAAAATCGCTATAATTCTTTTCAGTAGTAATATATCCAAACCCGTTACCGCTCACGTGCAGCACATCTCCCTCAAAAACAAAAACATTATTAGGATCATTATTCTTTCCGGATCCATTGAGGAAAGTATGCCACTCAGTCTTCCTGTTGGGCAGGAATAGCTTTGTTTTCTTCTTTGGAGAAGAGAGCAAAAACAATGGCAGTACAAAAGCCAGACTGACACTGGTCAAAAATGTGCGGCGTAATTGCATAGCAGTAATTAAATTGTTAAGATCTATTTATAAAATCTTCCCATCAGGGGATTATCGATTATTTTTCTTTTCATTTCGGCCACATTAATGGCTCCCTGTTTGCCATATACTATTTTACCTCCTGGTTCTACCAGTATTGTATAAGGCAATGCTCCCTGCCATTTGGGATCGATAGCATCAATTAACTTATACTTGTCTTCGATGCTCCAGAGATAATTTTTAGTAGAGGCTTGCTGGCCCTTCAGGAATTTCAGCACTTTTTCTTTTGCAGCAGGATCATCTGCACTGATACTGACAAATTCAAAATCGCGACCACGATACATACGATTCATCTCTATGAAATCGGGAAATTCGGTTACACAGGGGCCGCACCAGGTGGCCCATACATTGATCAGCCTGAGTTTATCAGTATTATTCTTCAACAATTCCTTAATACCTGGTTCATCAATCATACTCACATCAACCGGTTCAGCCGCCCATCTTTCTTTGTATTTTTCCCCATCGGTAATCTTGGAAGCCCATTTCACTGAACATCCAAATACCTTGGTGGTCTTGACGGGTACATCCTTACCCGCCAATAATGCATCCAGTGCATTCCGTGAGTCTAAATTATTAGGTGTTCTGCTGGGTTTCTCCACATCATCCACCCTGCCCTGGTAGCGAAGTTTTCTTTCTTTATCAAAAATAAATACATGGGGAGTGGCAATAGCGCCATATGCTTTGGAAGTAGCCTGGGTTCTGCCATCATACAAATAAGGGAAATTGTAATGCTTATTCTTTGCCCGGAGTTTCATCTCTTCAAATGAATCGCCGATATCAGTATAACCCAATTCATCCAGCCTCACTGCTTTGGGATCATTGGGCGAGATCACTACAAAGCCTACACCCTTTGGCGTATATTCTTTTACCATATTAATGATGCGGTCCTCATAGGCCTGGGCGGTAGGACAATGATTACAACTGAATATTACAGCCAGTATTTTGGCCTTACTAAATGAAGCCAGTGAATAGGTTTTGCCATCTACTCCGGGTAATGTAAAATCAGGGGCTTTGGCCCCAATCTCCAGTGGTATTGGATCTTCGGCAGCATATTTATTGGTTGCCGCAATGCTTAAACAGGCGGCTATGACTGCCAGAAAAGAAAAACCTGCGACCTTCAGCTGTTTATTTTTTATTGTTCTATGGCCAGATGGAGCGCCTGCAAAATTTCCAGTGCCTGAAAAATCATTGGATGGGCGGTTCATAGACAAACAATTTGTGAAAAGATACGAAATCGCGCCGACAGAATTATTTACAGGAACTAACAGCGTTCAATTTTATAAATTCCAGTGCACTCGTATAAGAGATAAAAAAAGGAACTTCAATACTATTTTAACCCGTTCTACTGATTTCCTGATAAAAATTTTCTGCCCGGACAAAAGATCATTGGTTAATAGTATATTGAATCGCTAAATTGCCAACCAAAAATCAAATGTTTCCTGTAAAAGCTTACGCTGCGCTCACTCCAACCTCGGCCCTTGTACCTTTTGACTTTGAAAGAAGAGACCTAAAAGAGCACGATATACTGCTGGATATACAATATTCCGGTGTCTGTCATTCAGACCTTCACCAGGCCAGGGATGAATGGGGAGGGTCCATCTACCCAATGGTTCCTGGCCATGAAATAGTTGGCAGGATTGCAGAAGTTGGAAAACATGTAAAGAAATTCAAGGTCGGAGATACAGCCGGTGTTGGCGTAATGGTTGACTCCTGCAGAGTATGTAAACCCTGTACTGATCTTACTGAACAATATTGCGTGGAAGGAATGACAGGCACATATAATGGCCTGGAACGCGATAAAGTAACGAAGGCCCAGGGAGGATACAGTACGCGCATTGTTACCGATGAACGATATGTATATAATATCTCCGATAAATTGTATTTGCCCGGAGTAGCGCCTTTACTATGTGCGGGGATTACTACTTATTCACCTCTTCGCTATGCCAATGTTAAACCAGGAGATAAGGTGGCCGTGGCAGGGCTTGGAGGCCTTGGGCATATGGCCGTAAAATTTGCTGTTTCCCTGGGAGCAGAAGTAACCATGCTTAGTACTTCCAAAGCAAAGGAAGCTGATGCCAAAAAACTGGGAGCGCATCATTTTGTACTGAGCACAGATCAGGCACAGATGAAAAAACAGGAGAGTCAATTCAATGTTGTTGTGGATTGTGTGTCCGGCAATCATGATTATGCTCCTTATTTGAAGCTGTTGGCTGTAAATGGAAAACTCCTGGTGGTAGGACTTCCTTCTGAAGAGCCCAAACTTGATCCTTTCCAACTGGTCACCAACAGGCGCAGCATAATTGGATCCATGATAGGAGGAAGCAAGGAGACGCAGGAAATGCTTGACTATTGTGCAGAAAAGAATATTGTTGCTGATGTAGAAGTGATTCCCATGCAATACATCAATGAAGCATACGAAAGAATGCTGAAGAGTGATGTGAAATACCGGTTTGTGATCGATATGGCTTCCCTGAAATAAGCACATTCAATTCCAAAATATAACCATCATAAAACCGGGACTGCTTTTGGCCGTCTTACTATGTTCAGCTATGCTATGAGAAATATCTTTACACTCCTTCTTCTTTTGATATGCGGTATTGCAATTGCACAACCAGCTGCATTGAACCGCATTAAAGTAAATGGTAACAAATTCGTTACTGAAAGCGGTGAAACCATCGTATTTCGGGGACTTAATACGAGTGATCCTGATAAACTGGAAAAGAATGGCCACTGGAACCAGGAATATTTCCAGGAAATAAAAAAATGGGGCGCCAATATTGTACGCTTCCCGGTACATCCCTCCGCGTGGCGATCTCGTGGTCAACAGGAATATATCAAGCTCCTGGATAATGGAATTGCCATGGCAAAGGAACAAGGGCTGTATGTTATTATTGACTGGCATAGCATCGGCAATCTTCGTTCAGAATTGTACCAGGCCCCTATGTATGAAACCACGAAAAAAGAAACCTTTGAGTTCTGGCGCACCATGTCACAGAAGTATAAAGATGAAACAACTGTTGCATTCTTTGAGCTATTTAATGAGCCAACTGTATACAATGGTCAGTTAGGCACCTGTACCTGGGCACAGTGGAAAGAATTGATGGAAGAGACCATCACCATTATTCGCGCCTATAAATGTTCTGCCATTCCATTGGTAGCAGGGTTTAACTGGGCTTATGATCTCACTGAAATTGCTGCCAATCCCATCAACAGGGAAAACATTGCTTATGTGAGTCACCCCTATCCGATGAAAAGACAAAAACCGTGGGAAGATCAATGGACAAAGGACTGGGGTTTTGTAGCCAATAAGTATCCGTTAATCCTTACCGAGATAGGATTTAGCGGCGCAAATGATGCAGGTGCTCATGTACCTGTTATCAGTGATGAGAGTTATGGCGATGCCATTACCAGATACGCTGCAGAAAAAGGAATTTCCTGGGTAGTATGGGTCTTTGATCCGCAATGGGCACCAAGACTCTTTAGCGATTGGAAATTTACACCTTCAAGACAGGGCATCTATTTCAAAAAAGCATTGCAGACTGCTAATAATTAAAACCTGGCGGAGGCTGTGCAGCCATCATTAGCAAACAATAAACTCCATGAAACAAAAATGGATATGTATTGCAGGTGCATTAGTGATAATGACATCGGCTTCGTCTCAGACTAAACACCTGATTGACTCAAAGGCAACCAGGGAAACAAAGGCTCTGTTTAAAAACCTCGATAAGTTAGCAAAGGATCATATACTCTTTGGTCATCAGCATGCCACAGAATATGGTCATGGATGGCAGGGAGATGCGGACCGTTCAGATGTAAAATCAGTAACCGGTTCACATCCGGCTGTTATAGGAGTTGATTTCAGCGGCCTGAGTGGTCAGCCCGATAATAATATTGCCAGAACAAAAGAATCATTGCGCAAAACAATAACTGATACCTATGATCGCGGAGGAATTACTACCGTTGCGTGGCATTTTAACAATCCCGCATCTGCTGGTGGATTTTATTGGAACGATAGCATTTCGGCACCTGCTGTGAAACTGATCATACCCGATGGATCGTACCATGAAAAATATAAGTCCATACTTTCCACTATTGCCGAGCTTGCCAGATCAGTAAAGGGCAAAGATGGCAAACTGGCTCCCATGATATTCCGCCCCTGGCATGAATTTGACGGCGGATGGTTCTGGTGGGGAAGACCCCATTGCACTATAGATGAATTCAAATCCTTATGGCGATTTACTGTGAGCTATCTGCGCGACAGTCTGCAGGTTCATAATTTCATCTACGCCTTTTCGCCCGATTGCACATTTACCTCAGAGAATGAATACCTGGAACGCTATCCTGGTGATGAATGGGTGGATTTGGTGGGAATGGATAATTATGCAGACTGGGGGCGAGACCGATATGATATCCCTGCCGGTATCAGCAAACTCAGGATCGTTGCGGACTATGCAAAGAAACATGGCAAGCTGGCCGCCTTTACTGAAACAGGACTGGAATCCATTCCCAATAAAACCTGGTGGACAGAAACATTACTCGCCGCATTGAAATCGTCCGGTCTTCAACTCAGCTATGTACTGGTCTGGCGCAATGATACACGCAGCCCTACCCATTTCTATGCACCCTTCCCCGGTCAGGTAAGTGAAGCTGATTTCCTCAAATTTTATAATGACCCCTATACCCTTTTTGAAAAAGACCTGAAGAAAATATACAAATAACAAGGTTTAATAGGTTCAACAGGTTTAAAAAGTTGTACGAAAGTCTCTGCTGTTTCGTCGCCGTGGTTCGTGTCTCACGAACCACAAAAGCTAGCTTATTGGCGATGGTTAGTGGGACACAAACCACTGCAGCTGGCAGCTTTTCTTTATATTAGTAAAAAAAAATTGAAACGGTCGCTGTCATTAATAGTTGCATGTTTTAGTTTCCTGCAACTCTTTTCGCAAAACGATACTATTGTAACAAAGGATATCCTATACGCCCAGTCAGGTGATAAAAAACTATTGCTGGATATCTATAAACCAAAGCGCTCATCAAATCCGTATTTGATTGTATGGGTACATGGGGGCGCCTGGCGTTCCGGCTCAAAGGCCAATCCGCCATTGGGTTTACTGGCTTTTGGCTATGCTCTTGCCAGTCTTGATTTCCATCTTAGTGAAGAGGCCCCCTATCCTTCCATGGTACATGATATCAAAGCGGCCATCCGCTATTTACGGGCAAATGCAAAAAAATATGGATACCGTGCAGATAAAATAGTGATCTGGGGTTCTTCATCTGGTGGCCATCTGGCAGCGCTTGTAGGTACTACCAACAATGATAAATTCATGGAAGGCACGCTGGGAGATTATACCAGTACAAGTTCTTCAATACAGGGTATCATAGATTTTTATGGCCCTGCCAATCTGCTCACCATACTCAGCCAGTCAACTCCTCACGGAATCAGCGTTCGAGAACCGGCAATGAAGCTATTATTTGGCAAACCCGTTGAAGAGGTTAAAGAGACTGCACGACAGGCAAGCCCGGTATTTCAAACAGATCCTTCTGATCCGCCTTTGCTGATCGTGCATGGCGACCAGGACAACCAGGTGCCCGTGAACCAGTCCATCGAACTAATGACCGCCTACAGGAAAAACAAGTTGCCGGTGCAAATAGAATTTGTTTCGGGTGCAGGTCATGGAGGTGATGTATATAACAATCCGCCGATGATGGCACTCGTAAATGAATTCCTGAAAAAGAAAGTTTTTAAGGAATAATAAATGATTTAAATTTAGTATTCTACCGTTGCGCTGCTATTCTTATCCCTGAAATAAAAGTATTATCCATCAAGATGGTAAGGCACGCACTACATGCGCATACGCTTTACTCCGTGTACCCGGCACTGTAGTTGAAGTTCGTGTACAGTCCGGGGCACGGCTTTTGATCTCGCCAGTTTATCTCTGATCTCTTTCCATGTGATGACAATAACGGGTTGTCAGCGCAGGCCGCCCGGGGCAGAAGGCGTCTTATTTTACTATATTTGCCGCATGTCCGTAAAAAATACTCTGCTGCTGCTTTTCATAAGCGCAGGTCTGGCAGCCAACAGCCAGCAACCGACCAACTCTCTGTCAGGAAAAATTGTTGACGACAGATCCAACGCCGTTCCTGATGCCTCCGTTTATGTATTGAACAGCCAATCGGGTACCTACACCAATAGGCAGGGTGAATTTGCCTTGTATAATGTACCTGCTGGAAAATTCATACTCCATGTGTCTGCCGTTGGATATGCAGATGTAAGTAAACCCATTGATGGTGCCAATAAGGGTAATATCCAGATCACATTGACCCGCTCCACCGTACACCTTGATGAAGTAATTGTGTCTGCACAGAAAAGAGAAGAGATGCTACAACAGTTACCATTCAGTATTTCAGCACTTTCCTCAAGGAAGATAGAGGACTATCGACTTTGGGACACAAAGAGTATTACCGCAATTGTTCCTTCGCTTTATAGCAGCAATCCCGGTGAAGACCGTAATGTTACCAGTATTCGCGGAATTACATCCACTTCCTACGACCCTGCTGTAGCCACCTATATAGATGGCGTTAACCAGTTCAACCTGGATACCTATATTCCCCAGCTTTTTGATGTTGAAAGGATAGAAGTACTGAGAGGCCCCCAGGGAACTTTATATGGCCGTAATGCCATGGGTGGTGTGATCAATATCATCACCAAAAAACCAGGCGATATCACTACCGGCTTTGCTTCCGCCAGCATTGGAAATTTTGGAAGGCAACGTTATAATATAGGAATACGCAGTCCAATCATCAAGGGCAAATTATTTGCAGGTGCATCGGTAATGTTTGACAAAAGGGATGGATATTATACGAATGAGTTCAATAATACCCATTTTGACAAACAGCATGCATTGACCGGTAATTACTACCTTACCTATGTTGCTACACCGCGATTTACCTATACATTTAATTTTAAACATCATATCAACCGTAATAATGGGCCATTTACACTGGTAAACGGAGTGGATGAAGCTTTTGCCAATCCATTCAAATTAAATCAGAATGCTACCAGTAAGATGATAGACAATACTTACAACTGGTCCTTTATTTCCACGTATACCGGTACTCATATTAACTTCACCGGTCAGGTGGCCTACCAAAAAAATCATCGCCATTATACGTTGCCACTCGATGGAGATTTTTCACCTATTGATGGTGTTACCATTATCAATAATTACGGACCAAAATGGAATAACGTTGAGGTGGCAACCGGGGATTTTCGGTTCAGTTCTCCCGCATCCACTACCTCTCCCTGGAAATGGACTGCAGGTTTGTATATTTTCTCACAGGAAATTCCAACGAAACAGAACACCCATTTTGGAAATGATGCAGACCTTCTTGGATCACCGGATAAGAATTTTGGGCTGATCAACACTTCAAAGGGTAAAAGTAACGGCCAGGCAGTGTATGGGCAGTTGACCTATTCAATTAATCCCAGATTGGATATCACGGCTGGTATTCGCTATGATCATGAGCATAAAAAACAAAGCGTATTGGGTGAATACCAGATGGATCCTGATCCAAATCCAGTATTTCAAACCAGGCCTGATACCAGTGCTTCCGCCAACTTCAACGCCTTTTCTCCAAAATTGAGCCTGGCTTATCAGTTCTCTGGCGTAACAAACGGATATATTTCTTATAGCCGTGGGTATCGTTCGGGCGGGTATACACAATTAGGTTCTGATCCTTCTCAACCGCCGCTTTTCCCTTACAAACCAGAGTATAGCGATAATTACGAGATCGGTCTTAAAAACAGCCTGCTGAATCATCGCCTGAGGGTCAACCTTTCGCTCTTTTATACCCTGGTTTCAGATGCCCAGGTTCCAACCCTGATATTGCCTGATGCCATTACCATAACCCGCAATGCGGGTAAACTGAACTCGAAGGGTGCAGAACTGGAACTTTCAGCAATAGCTGCCAAAGGACTGGAAGTGGATTATAATTTTGGATATACTGATGCCAAATACAAAACCCTCAAACTTTCCCAGAATGGATCAGAGCAGGATTTTGATGGGAACCGGCAGGTATTTACACCCGACTATACTTCATCCCTGGCTGCACAATACAGTTATGACCTGAAAGGAAAACAGGGTCTTAAACTGGTGGTGAGAGGGGAATGGATGGCATTGGGCAAACATTATTTTGACCTGGCCAATACTATTTCACAATCTTCCTATAGCCTTTTAAATACCCGTTTCGGATTATCTGCAAGGAATTTTGATGTCATGCTTTGGGTCAGAAATATCGGGGATGAAAAATATATCTCCTACGCATACGACTTCGGCGCAGTGCATTTGGGAGATCCTCGCACATTCGGAGTAACAGTGACAGGAAGATTCTAAGAAAAAAAATCAGGATTGATCATCAACAAGGCTACGTCGCTGCCTTGCTTTTTCCAGGCCCATTGAAGTGATGCGAATCACCAGGGTGTCCTGCTGCTCTGTAGTGACCAATTCTTCTTCCTCCAGTGAATGCAATTGCTGCTGAATAACGGACCATTCCTGTAAACGACGGAGAATAAGCTCACGCGGCCTGCAGCCGTATTGTTCCGGCTGAGGATCATTCTTCACAATTTCGTAAATGGTCTGGAGAAGGTGGTAGTGGTCTTGCATTGTCTAAAAATATCGGAAAAAATGCTTCCGGTTAAATAAATTTTTCAACAGAGAATATAACTGTATGTTAAAAGACAATAGTAGTAAACTGCCGGATTACATTCCACGTTTATAGTGGATTGCACCGGAAAGCTGATAATTAGACAGGCAAAAAGGCATAAATAGCTGCATAATGCAATAATAATTCGCCGGAAAGCCCTAAAATCCCACTAAGAGGTAATTGTCAGGTGTTAATAGTTAAAATAAATTTGATAAAATAAACTTTCTTAATTATGAAATCCGTAAAACCCTATCCCGTCGCCATTGCGCTCCCCTACCCCGGAAATAATAAAAAGATCCTGAACAGCCGACTTGGAAAATTAATTGCGTATCTGAAAAAGAGGATGAGATGATTTTTCTATTACTATTGGATATGCTCCGTAACCTGCAATTTCGCAGCTACCTGTTGATGATCTCCACGATTCTTACCTGGTGGAAAAGATAGACATACCGGGAAACCGGGACACTATTCTTCCCTTTCCACTGTTATCGTACATTCACCCACAAGTGCAGCAAGCGCCCCTATAGCCGCCAGGACTGGTGCAAACAGCGCTCCAACCACTCCTACTGTTAGCGGAAAGGACATCAGTTCCTTACCGGATTTATCTGTAATGGTTATCTTTCTTACGTTTCCTTCAGCAATCAGTTCCTTCACTTTCTTCAATAACTGTTCACCATGAATGGAGAAACTCTCTTTTGACCATGCCATATTTCCCTCCGTTTTTATATGTTAGCACTTACAATTTACTAATTTCATTTTTCTAAACCTCCGGAAATAATAATGAGCAAAAGCAGTATCGATCAAAAACTGGAATCCTTTGGCCTTTCTCTGCCCTCTCCCAAACCTTCACCAGGAATTTATAAACCCTGCCTAACCGTTGGATCAATGGTATATGTATCAGGACATGTATCCATGAACACAGATGGAAGTTATATCAATGGCAAGCTCGGCAAGGACCTTTCTGATGAACAAGGTAAAAAAGCCGCGCTACAATGCGGGCTTGCTATTCTTGGTTCCTTAAAAAACCATTTGGGCAGTCTTGATAAAGTAAAGCGAGTGATTAAACTATTAGGAATGGTTAATGCAATTCCAGATTTCCGAAATCATCCCCAGGTGATCAATGGCTGTAGTGAACTATATGTTCAATTATGGGGAGAGGAAAATGGAAAAGGTGTACGCAGTGCGGTAGGTATGGGTTCTTTACCAGGAAATGTGGCAGTGGAAATTGAAGGAATTTTTGAAATAGAATAGTATGAAAAACTGGTTTACGATCAATAATACTGACACACTTGATTCACCTGCACTGGTTATCTATCCTGAAAGGGTTAAAGCCAATATTGAACTGGCCATTTCAATGGTGGATGATGTAAAGCGGCTCCGCCCACATATTAAAACAAATAAATCATCCGCTGCCATAAAGCTGATGATAGCTGCGGGCATCAGCAAGTTCAAATGTGCAACTATTGCCGAAGCTGAATTACTGGGCCAATGTGGTGCCAGCGATGTTTTGCTGGCTTATCAACCCGCCGGACCAAAACTGCAGCGGTTTATTAAAGTTATTCAACAATACAGTTCTACTAATTATAGCTGCGTATCGGATGCATTGGTTGCAGCAAAGGAACAGTCAAAAGAGTTTGCCGCTGCGGGGTTGAAAATACCTGTCTATATTGATTTGAATGTAGGCATGAACCGAACCGGTATTATTCCGGGGGAAGATGCCATACAACTTTATTCTTTTGTTTGTAGTGCACCGGGCATGGAACCAGGAGGTTTGCATGCTTATGATGGCCATATTCGAGATCTGGATTTGAATGCGCGCACCAAAGCCTGTGATGAAAGTTTTAAACTGGTATTGGACCTAAAGCAAAAACTCGAATCAGCAGGTATGAATGTACCAGTTATTATTGCTGGTGGTTCACCAACATTTCCCATTCATGCCAAACGCAAAGGAATTGAATGCAGTCCGGGAACCTTTGTTTACTGGGATAAAGGATATCTCACCTCCTGTCCTGAACAATCCTTTCTTCCGGCGGCAGTCCTCGTAACCAGGATTATTTCACTTCCTGCTCCGGGAAAGATCTGCACAGATCTTGGTCACAAATCAGTTGCAGCAGAAAACGAAATAAGCAGGCGGGTTTTCTTTTTAAATGCAGAAGACATACAACCAGTAAGTCAAAGTGAAGAACATTTAGTTGCTGAAGTCCCGCATGATCATTCCCATAAAGTGGGTGATATTTTATACGGACTGCCATTTCATGTCTGTCCAACCGTTGCTTTATATGAAAGTTCATTTACTATTGAAAACGGGAAGGTTTCCGGTGAATGGAGAACTGAAGCGAGAGACAGAAAAATACAATTCTAATATTTTCTTATCAGCAAGGAATAAAATCTGAAGCTATATTGTAGGACTCATACTTATGATCATAGACGCTCACCTTGATTTGGCCATGAATGCGATGGAATGGAATCGTGATCTGCGGATGCCGGTTTCAGAAATTCGTGATTGGGAAAAGGGCCTGAATGACAAACCTGACCGCGGCAGGGGAACAGTTTCCCTCCCTGCCTTACGGGAAGGGAATATCGGCCTGGTGGTAGCTACCCAGATTGCCCGCTTTGCACCTCCCGGATATGCATTCCCAGGCTGGAACTCCCCTGAACAGGCCTGGGCACAAACGCAGGCACAACTGGCCTGGTATCGGGCCATGGAAGCAGAAGGGCAAATAGTGCAAATAACACACCGCAGGGCGCTGGAAATTCATCTGGCACAATGGAATGATGGAAGCCCTTTGGACGAGAAACCTATTGGCTTTATCCTCAGTCTGGAAGGAGCCGACTCTTTAATCGATCTCTCACATCTTGAAAAGGCTTATGAATATGGGTTAAGGGCTGTTGGCCCCGCTCATTATGGCCTCGGGCGATATGCCAATGGCACTGATGCTACCGGAAAAATGAATCAGCAGGGCCTTGATCTTTTAAAAGCAATGGAACGGTTGAATATTATTCTGGATGCCACCCATCTTTGCGACGATGCATTCTGGCAGGCAATGGATCATTTCCATGGGGCAGTTTGGGCCAGCCACAATAATTGCAGAAACCTGGTGGATCATAACCGCCAGTTTTCAGATGGCCAGCTCAAAGTGTTGATTGAAAGAGGAGCGGTGATTGGAGCTGCATTTGATGCGTGGATGATAGTACCTGGCTGGGTACGTGGTAAATCATCTCCAAACGAAATGCAATGCAATCTGGAAAAAATCATTGATCATATTGATCATATCTGTCAGCTGGCGGGCAACAGCCTCCATGCAGGTTTAGGTACTGACCTTGATGGTGGATTCGGAAAAGAACAGTGCCCACATGATCTGGAAACAATTGCAGACCTCAACAATTTCCCTTCCTTATTACGCAAAAGAGGTTATACAGATAATGATATCAATAATATCATGTCGGAAAACTGGTTGCGCTTTCTTAGAAATACCTGGCCCCGATAATTATCGGGGTGAAACGTCGGGACAGTGGTAATTAATCCCGATAGCTATCGGGATTACTGATACTGAATATACACCGGCTGAGGCTTCAGTGCCAGCACTTCCTTTGGTGTTAACATGCGCTGATTGTTCCTGACATCGTTTTTATAGAAGAGTTTGAAACCTGTGTACTGTACCGGTTCACGAGAGATCCATTGTTTGTAAGTGCTGTATTTCAGCGTAGGGCCGCCCCATCCATCCATATCCATAACCACCTGCACTTCAGGACGGATCTTGATACTCTTGTAATTTGTTACCATGTTCCTGGTAAAGCGATGTATGACAAGAATTTTGGGAGGCAGATTATTTTCTTTTACCAGTTTGGCAAGATAGTTTGAAGTATAATTTATGTCAGCAGCATCAAATGTACCGATCACCTTTCCAGGAGCCTGTCCACCTTTCATGGAGAACTCAGGGTCAATGCCCAAATGAACCTGTGGCATTTTAAGGTATTTCTCAAGCTCAGGTATCTCTTCCTGTAATGTGCTTAAACCTACCTGCACGTCAATAAACACAATACCGTTGATCCGGGAAGCCATATTCAATACAGAATCGATCTGGTGAAATGGCATTCTTAATCTATGCTTGTTACCCTTTCCAGGATAAGATTGTGCAGTTACTGCTATATAATGGAGAGCAGGAATTACTTCAAGCGCTGAATCTGCTTTCTGCCAGTTCTCAACTTCCTTTTGAAGTTTGGCAAGCATCTGGGCTGGTGGTAATTCACCCAGTATTCCCATATTCTTGCTGTAGAGATTACCATAAAAGGAAACAATACGTTTATACGGAAGTATGGAGCCCCTCAACGGATAATCCGTTTTTACTGGCCAGCGGCCTGAAGTATCACCATTGGTAATATGAGCGATCTTTTCATCATACAGGGCATTCATCATTGAATCGGTAGAATCAATCCTGATAATGGTTTGCTGCTCGGGCAATTGTGCTGAAGCAGAAGAGGAAGAATTGGAAGACTGACCGGGAGTGAAGAATTTAAACCCTGCAAAAACAAGGGCGGCAATAACAACAAGGACTAATGCAATTCGTATCATAGTTATGGATGGCCGGGTTGCCGGTGTGAATACAGATTGATTCATAAGATATTGATTGAAAATCAAATTCGACTCTAAACGTAAAGATAGGGCAAAAAAGTATGGAGGAATACCGGTTTTTCCCCTGAAACCACCGTAATTCCTCCATTACTTATCAACAGCCTGCATTACCCTTATGAGGTCGCTTTTTTCTTATCCTTTTCTCTGGTATTATGTATAGGTGAAATATCATTGCGGAACACTACCGTATTATCAAACACATCAACCAGTACTGGTTTATTCTTATCGATATCACCAGCCAGTATCCGCTTGCTCAATGCATTTACAATTTCCTTTTGTATTAACCGCTTCAATGGCCTGGCACCGAATTGGGGATCAAATCCCGTATCTGCCAGATATTCCAAAGCATAATCACTGAACTGAAGCTGAATACCGCTTTGTGCAACCAGGCGCTTTAAACCGTCCAGCTGGATCTTCACGATTCCCATGATCTCCTTTTTCATTAGCGGCCTGAACATAATGATCTCATCCACACGGTTCAGGAATTCTGGTCTGATAGTCTGTCTCAGCAAAGCCATCACATCCAGTTTGGCCTTTTCAGTAGACTGGTCCACATTTTTATCATTCACGTTTTCGAAGGCATCCTGGATCAGCTGACTACCAATATTGCTGGTCATGATAATGATGGTGTTCTTGAAATTTACCACACGTCCTTTGTTATCCGTTAACCGGCCATCATCCAATACCTGGAGCAATATGTTCCAGACATCCGGATTCGCCTTTTCAATTTCATCCAGCAATACCACACTATACGGTTTACGGCGAACTGCTTCAGTCAGCTGACCACCTTCTTCATAACCAACATATCCGGGAGGAGCGCCTACCAGCCTGCTCACCGTATGCTTTTCCTGATACTCACTCATATCAATACGCGTCATCATGCTCTCATCATCAAACAGGTATTCTGCCAATGCCTTTGCCAATTCAGTTTTGCCGACACCGGTTGTACCCAGGAAGATAAATGAACCGATAGGTTTCCTGGGATCACTTAATCCTGCACGGCTGCGGCGAATAGCATCTGCCACGGCCACTATCGCTTCATCCTGTCCTACTACCCTTTCATGTAACCTGGCTTCCAGATGCAATAATTTCTCTTTATCGCTTTGCAGCATTTTGGTTACCGGAATACCGGTTGTTTTTGCAACACTTTCTGCAATATCTTCTGCGTCCACTTCTTCTTTCAACAGCCGTTTTTCACTGCCCGCTTCCAGTTGTCTGGAGAGATCAGCAATCACTTTCTCCTGCTCTTTGATCTTGCCATATCTTATTTCGGCTACCCTGCCATAATCACCTTCCCGCTCTGCACGCTCAGCAAGCTGCTTGAGATTCTCCACTTCAGCTTTTGCATTCTGGATCCTGTCTACCAGTTCTTTTTCCTCTTTCCACTTTGCCTTGAGTGTGTCCCTTTCTACAGAAAGATTGGCAATCTCGGTATTAAGTTCTTTCAGTTTCACCTCATCATCTTCCCGCTTGATGGCTTCCCGCTCAATTTCTAACTGACGTATCTGGCGTTCCAGCTTATCCAGTTCTTCCGGCATGGAATTCATCTCGAGGCGAAGTTTTGCAGCGCTTTCATCGATCAGGTCAATTGCCTTATCAGGCAGAAAACGATCCGTGATATAACGGCTGGATAATTCCACCGCTGCTATGATCGCTTCATCCTTGATACGCACATGGTGGTGTGTCTCATATCGATCCTTGATACCGCGAAGGATGGAAATTGCATCCTCCTGGGAGGGCTCATCGATCATCACTTTCTGGAACCTTCTCTCTAACGCCTTGTCCTTTTCAAAATATTTCTGGTATTCATTCAGGGTAGTGGCACCAACTGCACGCAATTCACCACGCGCCAGTGCAGGCTTCAGAATATTGGCTGCATCCATGGCGCCCTCTCCACCTCCCGCACCTACAAGGGTATGTATCTCATCAATGAAAAGAATGATCTCTCCCTCACTACCTGTTACTTCCTTGATCACTGCTTTCAAACGTTCTTCAAACTCTCCTTTATATTTTGCACCCGCGATCAGCAGACCCATATCGAGGGCATAAATTATTTTTGACTTCAGGTTCTCTGGTACATCCCCATTAACTATACGGTGTGCGATGCCTTCTGCAATGGCAGTTTTACCCACGCCAGGCTCGCCTACCAGTATCGGATTATTCTTTGTACGACGTGATAAAATATGGAGCGTGCGACGAATCTCTTCATCCCTTCCAATCACAGGATCCAGTTTTCCCTGTCTTGCCAGCTCATTCAGGTTCTTTGCATATTTGTTCAGTGCATTGAATTCCTGTGATTGAGTCTGAGAGGTTACAGTTTCACCCTTTCTCAGATCGGTGATTGCAGCTACCAATCCTTTCTCGGTTAATCCTGTATTCTTCAATAATTTGGCGGTAGCATCATTACCCTGCACAATTGCAAGAAGCAGGTGCTCGGGAGTAATGAATTCATCCTTGAATTGCTTAAGTACTGAACCTGCACGTAATACTACATTATTAGCTTCCCGACTAATCTGCTGGGCTGGGTCACCAGAAGTGGTGGGCAGCTTTGCGATCAGCTCGTCCAGCTTGCTGTCAACCAGGTTCACCGTCACATTGTTCTTCTTCATCAAATATTCAACGGGTGAATCCTGTTGTTCAAGCAACGCCTTCAATATATGCTCCGTTTCAATATTCGGATTTTTAGCATTGTAGGCGATCTGTTGTGCCTGCTGAAAAGCTTCAGCAGCTTTTATAGTGAAATTTCCAAGATTCATTTGTAATTTGTTATTTTTTAAATAAAATCAAATGGCGTTCGGCAAAGCCTCAGGTCATTTGTAATTTGTTATTTTTTAAATAAAATCAAATGGCGTTCGGCAAAGCCTCAGGCATCTGCCCTCTCGGTACCGCAAGTTCTATGCTAATATCAAAAACAGCCTCACTGGGCAATTATTATGAAACAATGACATATAAAATGAAGAGTATCTGCATCAAAGTCACATTTTTCCTGAGCTTCCTGCTACTATTACAGGCTGCTTTTGGGCAGGATTGGAACCAGCTGGATGCAGAGTTAAAGACCCGCCAAAAGGCTTTAGGAAACAATGTGGTAATGATGGTCTGGAAAAATGATACACTCGCCTTTAAAAGGGAGCTCGGAGACTTTAATAGCAAGACGCAGGCTCCCATTGCCAGCTGCAGTAAATGGCTCACTGCTGCCCTCGTCATGATGTTTGTAGACGAAGGAAAGATCAGCCTGGATGAAAAGGTCGGTAAGTATATTCCGGAACTGGACAGGTATGGAAAAAGTTATATCACTTTCCGGCATTGTCTTTCTCATTTAACCGGCATTGAAGATGAAGGCAAATTCCTGAAGAAATTATTTCAACGAAAGAAATATTCATCACTGGAAGAGGAAGTGAATTCATTTGCGGCTCGCGAGATCAGGGCCAACGCAGGTCAGGATTTCTGGTATGGAAATATAGGATTGAATATTGCAGGCCGTGCATTGGAAGTGATCAGTAAAAAACGGTTTGACGTATTGATCAAACAAAAGCTTTTCAATCCATTGGCCATGCGCCGGTCTACTTTCACCACTTTGGATAATAGCGCCGTAAATCCTTCAGGCGGTGCCATGTCCACGCCAGATGATTATATGCAATTCCTTGTCATGCTATTGAACAAGGGTCAATACAAAGGCAAAAAGATCCTGAGGGAAGAAAGTATAAATGAGATGATGAAGGTTATGACCAATCCTTCGATAATAAAATATGCACCCGAAGTGGCGCAGGGATATAATTATGCCCTTGGTGCCTGGGTATTGGAAGAGAAAGATGGTAAAGCTACCGCGTTGGCCAGTCCAGGTCTTTTTGGTACCTGGCCCGTTGTTGATTTCTGCCGAAAATACGCTTACCTGGTATTCGTCAAAAACCTCATCACCGAGGAACGGGCCGAAGTACAAAAAGAGCTATTGGGCTTTATCAATAAAGACATTCAGGCTAGCTGCCCCTGATCTACCAGTAAACGATATAAAGAGCTGCCAGCACTCCCATTGTGAGCAGCATGCCCACAATAAAACCATTTGACAGCCTGAACATGCCTGGTTCCACTTTCAATGCTTTGGGATTGTTCTTTGTTTTAGGATCAATCAATCCAAACAGAATGATCAATGCAAGGCAGATCACAAATACTACAGCCATTCTATTCATAAATGGCATATCCGGCACTGTATATTTAAATAGTGCGGACAATGGAATACTTGCCAATGTTGCTGCCAATGCTCCGTTTGAATTGGCGCGTTTCCAGAAGAATCCCATTAAGAACATTGCAACGATACCGGGTGATATGAATCCGGTGAATTCCTGTATATAAGCAAAGCCCTGTCCCAGGCTTTTCAATGCAGGAGAAATAAGCAGGGCAATGGCAAAGGCAACAATGATCACAATACGTCCCATGCGTACTACCGTCCTGTCGTCTGCTTCTTTATTAAAGAAGTTCTTATAAATATCAAGCGAATAGATAGTTGAGATACTGTTTGCCTTCCCAGCCAGGGAAGCTACAATGGCTGCCGTAAGAGCTGCAAACGCAAGTCCCTTTAAGCCGGGCCCCAGCAGATTTAAAAGAATAGAATAAGCATTGTCCGGCTTAATGAATTCCTGTCCCGTTGCTGCATCTATCTGGTGCATACCCTGTGTTATTTCCGGATGATTAGCTTCTTTAAAGATGACATAACAGGCTATACCAGGCAATACAACAATAACAGGCATCAGCAATTTCAGAAATCCTGCAAAAAGCAACCCTTTCCTTGCGGTAGGCAAACTTGCTCCAAGCGCTCGCTGAGTGATATACTGGTTACATCCCCAATAACTAAGGTTGGCGATCCACAATCCGCCGATCAATACAGCCAGTCCCGGAAGATCAAACCATGGGTCCTTGGTAGGAGATAATCCACCCGAAGGTTCCCCACTATATACCAGGTTCTCTCCTTTATGGAAGATCATATGAAAATGGTCCGGAGCTCTCTGTTTTAAAAGTTGCAATCCTTCCCAGGCACCGTGGCCTTCCCCCAGGTTAGTGGACACAAGTTTCAGGGCTACATATGTGGTAGCCAATCCACCCAGCACCAGGAAGAACACCTGTATTACATCCGTATAGCCGATCACCCGCATACCACCCAGCGTAATAAAGATGGCAAAGATCACAAGACCCAGGGCACAGGCAAAGAAAGGCGCTCCAAACATATTATGGAGACTTAACGCACCGAGATAGATAATGGAAGTCAGATTTACCAGTACATATAACAATAGCCAGAATACGGCCATGATAGTGGCTACTCTCCCATCATATCGCTGCCTGAGAAATTGAGGCATTGTATATATCTTATTCTTCAGGTACATGGGCATGAAGAATACCGCCACAATGATCAGTGTAAGCGCTGCCATCCATTCATAGGAAGCAATACCCAATCCCAGCTGAAATGCCTGACCACTCATGCCAATAAACTGTTCAGCAGAGATATTGGAGGCAATAAGGGAGGCTCCAATGGCCCACCAGGTCAATGAACCTTCGGCCAGGAAAAAGTCTTTGGAATCATTGTGGGTGTTTTTCTTTCGCTGGTAGATCCAGTATCCATAGAGCGAGACTATGATAAAATAGAGAACAAAGACAAGGATGTCTGGTGTGGCAAGTTTCATTTCGGCTTTTTAAGCGGAAAAATTATTGAAATTTATCCGTTTGAAAAACAGTTTTTTATACAATGTATTCAGCTTGCCTTACTCGTGAGAAAATTGGGACAAAAATTGGCACGCAGGGATAAATGGAAGCTTTGAACTTTTCCTTAAAAAGCTTTCAGTTGTTCGTTTTTAACCAGCACAACCCGGTTACGGTCTGCTTTATAAATCGCTTCGTAAAACTGGCGAAGGTCCTCATAGCTATTGGCAGGGAATCTTCCACTAAACCGTTCAATATTACGATAATAATAAAGCTTATTACCAGTTAGCTTAACTGAACAGCTATACAGGCCAAACCGGCTTTTTACAGAAACATCCTTTGGGATTGTTTCGGCCTCGTAGCCTTTGGGCAATTCGATCTCTACAGTATCCACATCCTGGTATTCAAAGTTAAATACTACATCAAATTTGCGGGTGCTGTCAACGCTGAATTTCTGATGTGTCCTCGTCATTACATTAGGAACTATGAACAACCGTTTGCCAGTTATATTGGCATAATTGCTTACAGTTATATCCAGGGATTCGTCAATGCTTGGAAGCGCAGTGCGATTTTCCTTATAATCAAATTTTGATATATCATACGTGGCAAAGTCCAGCTGTTCATGAAGGTATTCCTTAACCTTGTCCTTTGAAACATTATTGATCAGCTGATGCAGCTCGTCCTGTTGTAATCCGCCATAATTAGTAATAACATTTACATTCAGGGTACCATTGTCCTGCAACACAGCCTTAACATTCCTGTTCTCCAGATTTTCCTTTATCCCGTAACGGGGAGTACGCACCAGCTTTCCACCACTCTCATCTACCAGCAAGGCATAACGGTTGCAGGTAAAATCACTCAGGTATCCCGCCGGGAGGGTCTGACTGGTACACTCCAGCCAGATACTGTCTTTTGGCTGAGGCACACAAAGAATAACATGATTGAATTGTTGCGAAGGGAAATCGTCTGTTATATATCCGGAATTACTTCCAGCCCTTATCAATGTATAGATTGAAGGAATACCTGCTTCCTTCAGAAGACTGTACATATAATTCGTAAGCGCTTTACAATCACCATAGGCCTTGGTAGCAACATAAGTAGCATCAAATGGCTGCCACCCACCAATCCCTAACTGAATACTTATGTATCGGGTATTCTTTTGAAGGTATTGATACAGGCGCACAATTTTTTCTTTAGTATCCAATCCATCACTTAAATCGTGCACAGCCTTTTTAATTTGATCAGGCAGCTGGTCCCGGTCCTTCTTCAGGGAATAAACGAATTTTCCAAAATCCTGCCAGCTGGCCATATTGCCTTTATAATCATCAACCTGAAAATCCGTTGGACCAAAAATCACTACGGTTGACAGCTCATGCCAGAGAGGTGCATAAGGCTCACGGATAATTGCCGTCATATTCGTGGTTTCCCAGGTTGATACATTATTACCCTTCTCCTTTGTAATAACAGGGTCTCCTGAATAATGGTAGGCCTTATACCTGAATTTATAATCTTCAGGACAAACTATACTCATTGTACTATGCTCAACGGATAAATTTTCTTTTTCCTGTGGCGACCACATTGGGAAGAACAGCGTAGATTTTAATTCAATCTCAACCGTATATTCAATGGTATAGGGATATACTTTATAATAAAAATTGTGGTGTTTAACACGATAATCGTCTATGAGATTACTTCCGGATACACCACTCAGGTCCTCAAGGTCTTTGAACTTCATTTTTTTCAATTGCTTTCCCATCATATCGTACAAATAACCTTCCACGGAAGAGATAGACCTCATTTTGGTATAATATTCCTCAAAATCTGCCAGGTCATCACCATTCTCATTGAGAATGGTGATAACGTAATGATCCTTGTAAACTGCGTTTTTTGAACTATTGATTTCCAGCCGGGAATCCTGTTGGCGTATCACCGCATTGGCACTCTTTAGCAAGGCCGGAGCGATTTTAAATACGGCGTAATCACCATCACCTGCAGCTGCCAGCAGCGTAGTAAAAGAAGCCAATGCCAGTAAGATCAGCCTGTTCATAATCAAGGTTTCTTTTTGAAGACGATCTGTTCGTTATGTTTTTTCACCACGTAATTGAAAAACTCTCTCAGCATTTCATATTCTTCCGGCAGGAAATAGGCTCGGCTGATACGCAAGCGTGACCGCATGGAAATAATTCCGTTTGATTCTGAAATGCGATATTCAAACATCCCGTCATTTTGCTCATTCAATTTCAGCATCAGCTGTTTGGGCAATTCGTCAATTACATACCCTTTCGGTACATCCAGTCGCAATAAATAAGTTTCGTCAATTGCATAAGGCATTTCAACAGGGTAAAAACGCTGCGCAGATTTGAATGGGTTTTCTTTGATCCCTTCAGTGAACATAGGGTTGAGGTACAGGATATCTTCCTTATCCAGCTTCATATTGAAATCATACCTGATGGCAAGCGGATAATCATATTTGTTCAGGGAATCAATATTTTCTTTTTCCAATTCCACTTCTCCAGTCCATCCTTTCTTATATTCATTGAAGAAGGATTCCCTGCCTTTTTCCTTGATCCTGTTACGTATGGAATTGGACTCGAAATATCCTGGTGTCTGCTGCATGGAACCGGTCAAATCGCCCTTTTCATCATTGATAATGAAAACAGAAGTGATCTTGCTCTCCATTAATGAATCAGAAATAAGCTCCACAGGTGTGGCATCAGCGTTCACCACTCTTGCATGTCCATTATAACATTCATATCCCAATCTTCCAAAACCCATGCGCGGCTTGCTAGCATCGAGGAAATATTCTTTCCCATCTATATTGAGTTTTGAAATAACATAATTGAAGCGGTCCATCAATGGATACATTGCATAGGTGTATCCATGGGAACGCGTGCTCAACAGAACAGGCTCTGCATCCAGGTCTGCTTTTTTGAGCATGGCTGTTAATAGAAGATTGATCTCAGCTTCACTCCCGTTGCGTGATTTTAAGACCGTACGCAGATTTTTATCGGCATACCTTCGATTATAGTCCGTGCAGGTCATATTATCCCGGAGATAGCTGAATATATTTTGTGCTTTGGCAAGTGCATCCTTTGACCCTCCGGTAGCTTCACCCATAACATCATTCAACCAGCCATTGTCTTTTGATAACTGCAAACCAAAATCCTCATCCTTCAGCATTGTCTCGGTTGCGTTTGTCCAGGTACCCATAATATTACGCGGTGTAAAAGGATATCGCAGTTCAGCAAGCTGGAATTCCAGTTTGGCTACGTGATTATCAATCGTTGATGTAAAGCTTTCTTCTTTTAATGCCGGAACATCTTTCATAGCCCA
>JAJKIP010000180.1 GCA_021154405.1 Segetibacter sp.
GGCCAGTATTTTTCTCAATTGGCTTTTGCTCATGATATCGAGACCATTGGTGGGTTCATCCATCAGGAGCAATTTGGCATTGCTGGCAAGAGCAAAAGAGATGAGCACTTTCTTTTTCTGACCGTAGCTCATATTTTGGAGGGTACTATCGGATGGTATTTCAAAAATGGAAATGTAGTCCCTGAATTTATCATAATTGAAACTGGGGTAGAAGGGGACGTAGCTTTTAATAAAATCTGGAATGGAGATATCGGGCAGGTAAAACTCTTCCGGAACCATAAAAACATCCTGCAGAAAAACCGGCAGGCGGTGTTCGGGGGTAAAGCCGTTTACTGTGATCTTTCCTTTTTGCGGGAACAGGAGACCGGCAATATTGCGAAGCAGGCTGGATTTGCCCGTGCCATTTTTGCCGAGCAGGCCGTAGACGTGACCGGCGTTAAACCGAAGGTTCAGTCCGTTGAACACCGGTTTTTTCCTGTAAGCGAACGATACATTTTCAATGCTAACCATATCTGTGATTTAGTGTACTATCTACCTAGTACACCTCAAAGATATACTTTCCTTCCATCCGGACAAATATTTTGGGGAAAAGAAGTGGTGCATGAGAGATTTGCACGTCTACCGGTTATGTTAATGCGTTCATTTTCACTCCTTCCGGTGGCAAGAAATTTTTTTGCAGGGAGCTATTCACCAGGTACAGAATGATGCTCATGGATAATAGTCCATTCACCATCTATCTTTTTCAAACCGATGGTAAGCCTGAAATCCAATTCCACAAAATCCTCGCTATTACTTTTATCTGCACATTTCATTGTTGCAAAACAGAAAGCAACATTTTCGTCCGCAACAATATGAAGTTCATGGAAATCAAACACACCTGGTCTTGTATACTTGAAAAAAAGGTCCCAGGTCTTTCGATATTCGTCTATCCCAACAGATTGAAAGGGCTTTGGCACATCATACATTACAATATTATCAGCATGGTGGGCAAGAATAGCATCTATGTCCGCGTTGCGCACTGCCTTTGCCCAATCTTCCACAAGGTTCCGGATCTGGGTTTCATTTTCTTTCAGATTCGTTCTCATTAAATAATTTTCCCAAACTTAAGTTGCATCCCGGAAATACTCACTGTGGATAAACGACAATTTAAGGGGCATTTTGCGACAGTACCATTAACATCTGATTCATGAATTCGCTAATTTCTGGCACATAGTATGATAGAAAAATAAAGACAACAAATCTGGTAATCAAAAAGTGAATTATGAAAAAGTTTGTTTTCGCAATAGCTTTGCTATTTGCTTTAACCCGTACTACAAATGGATTTTCGCAGGATCACAGGATGAAATATTATTATTATCCATCTTCCAACGTTTATTACAATGTTTCAACCGGTGAGTATTGGTATTATGACACGCCTACTACAAAATGGGTTGAGGTAAAAACGCTTCCCACAACGATCACCGTTGAAAAGACGCTTGTTGATACTGTTTATTACAATGGACCTGATGTGTGGAAAGAAAATGCCATGCATCAAAAGAAATATAAGACCAAAAAAAACGAGGTAAAACAGAAAGGGTAATAATAATAGACCAGGACAATAGTATTCTAAAAGTATAACTCAATAGGGAAACAATCCCTATTGAGTTTTTTTTGTTTTTAGTGTTACGCCTTTGTTGGTGTGAGGAAACTGTAAAAGATGAGCTTTGGTTCCTGGCGACCACGAGAATTCAAGTGCTGTATTTCACTGGGTAGACAAATGGATTATTAATTAACTTCTCCTTTTTTATATTTATCCAACCATTCTTTAGGCAATGCATGATGCAATGATTTATGGGCAGGTAATTTCAACCTGATTCGTGCTTTTAATTTTTCTTCCTCTGAACTATAAAAAAGCTGAGTATTGGCATTGGCCTGCTTCATGCGCTTATTCATTTCCACCTGCTTTTTAGTCAGCACACGGTTGCTAAAATCCGGTTTCCTGGAAATGACTGTTTTTTCGTAACAGGTTTTGAATAGGACATCTCCTGCGACAGTGCCGGAGGCATACTTAACCAGTGGGTTTCTTGTTCTGGCCGTATGAAAGACAGTTTAACTCTAGCTAGTGGACGGACCATATTCCATATAAGCTTCGTGTATTAGCCATAAATTCTCCGTTTTTAAATGCAGGATAAATGGAGGATACACGGAGGATGCATGGAGGATATATGGAAAATGGCCTGTAGATTAGCTTACCATAATCTTAATATGGGCCTTCCGTTTATGGTCTGTCACCGTTTAATAATGAGATAAAGTCAAAATTGAGGCTTGGTAGCATCCTTCTAAACCAATGCTAGTCAATTTTTTAGAAGGGAATTTATTCTTTCAAGGCATAATTGAACAGTCAGCTCTTTCAATCGCTTTACCCGTTCAGCCAGCCATTGAAGGTCTGCAGGATCGACCTTGTATCCCAGTTTGTAGCGACTGTCTATGTATGATTTGACGAGGAGGATGAAACGGCGTTTTTCTTCTTCGGTTTGGTCAGGGAATATGGTTTTGAAGCGTGCATCTGCATAGCCGGCTTGCAGGTTTAGATCTCGGAGATCATGGGTTTTGGGTTTGTAATCAGTGAAGACTAGGAGTAGTGCCGAGAAGTAACCTTCTGCAGCCTGATGGAGCTGGAAGATAGCTATAGCGAATTTTTCCTTGTTGAATCCATATTCATAATGATCAAATAAATCATCGCCTTTTTCAAGCCATTGGTTAAAATAGAGTTTAGCTTTTTGTCCTCGCTGGTAGTCTGATAGATCCTTAGGCGTAGCCAATTCATATTTTCGAGTTGTATACAGTAAGGTGCCTTCCTTAAGAATATCCCTGAAAAAGTATTGTCCTTCTTCTAATTCTTTATTCAGGAAATTGATATCATGGAAAATGATGTGGGGTGTAGATTGCAGCCGCTCTGCTCTTTTTATTTTCTGGCGTACACTTTTACCAAAGCCCGGAGGCATATCCTGATGGTGCTCAGTAACCACAAGAATATCATAATCGCTTTTGTATTCATAGAGGGTTCCGTTTTCATAATGTCTTTCATCTACCCAATCTCCCCGGCTGTAGCTACCAAAAAGGATTACCATTTCTGGTAGTATCAATCGCACAATCGCTGCCATAATGGAATTTATCTCATATCGCTTATGGTCTGGCAAATGCTCCAAGGAGGTTTTCAACTGAAATGGTTGTTTGGGGTGGTATGTTTCACGTTGCCTGATCACGGGGTGAAAGTAGGGAGCGGACAGAAGCTAGCGAGGGGAAAAAAACGGTATTTTGGTGGATTTTTCGGGAATAAGGAAATGCCTTGATTTACCCTAAGAATATGAAAAGCCACAGCTTATAGATATGTAAATGTGACCGACCAACAACCACATTTCCCAGGTAGTGAAAGTTAATAAAGTGGCAGATAAGAGTTTATTGTAACCTCAAATTGGGACCCCATAACTATCACAATTTCAGCAATTTTATTACTTTGTGGTAGAAAAGCTGCCCCCATCCATGGTTGATAAGAAAACCTTATCCGAAAGAGATATATGTACAAAATTCATTAGTCCTGCCCTTGAGAAAGCTGGTTGGGATAAGATGAATCAATATTTGGAGGAAGTATCCTTTACAGATGGTAAGATTTATGTCCGGGGGAGGATGACAGCAAGGGGTGAGCAAAAAAGGGCTGATTACATTCTTTACTATAAGCCTAATATTCCAATTGCAATAATTGAAGCAAAGGACAATCATCACACGGTTGGCGCTGGTATGCAGCAGGCATTAAACTATGCAAGGATTTTGGATATACCCTGCGTATTCAGTAGTAATGGTGATGGTTTTTTATTTCATGATAGAACGGGCACAGGTAACAACCTAGAAACTGAAGTAGCCTTAGATTCTTTCCCTACACCTGGAATGTTATGGGAGAAATACAAAAAATATAAGGGAATTGTTGCAACTGAAGCCGAGAGAATAATTGCGCAGGAGTATCATTTTGACGGTTCAGATCGTAAGCCACGATATTACCAACAAATAGCCATTAATAGAACTGTAGAGGCTATTGCAAAAGGCCAGAGGAGAATTTTACTTGTTATGGCTACAGGTACTGGTAAAACTTATACAGCTTTTCAAACTATTCACCGTCTTTGGAAGAGTGGTGCCAAAAAAAGAATTTTGTTTTTGGCTGATAGAAACGTACTGATAGACCAGGCAAGAAGGGGTGATTTTAAATATTTTAAGGATAAAATGACTGTGGTGAAGCATAGGCAAGTTGATAAAAGTTACGAAATCTATTTATCCTTGTATCAAGGACTATCCGGTTCGGACGATGATGCCAATATCTACAAGCAATTTTCGCCTGACTTTTTTGATTTGATTGTGGTGGATGAGTGCCATAGAGGAAGCTCAAAGGGTGATAGTGCATGGAGGGAAATTCTCCGATATTATCAAAATGCTACTCACATTGGTTTAACTGCTACACCAAAAGAGACAAAAAATACCAGTAACATTGAATATTTTGGCGAACCTGTTTATATATATTCATTAAAACAAGGTATTGATGATGGTTTTTTAGCTCCATATAGAGTCATCAGGGTAGGATTAGATATTGATTTGGAAGGATGGAGACCGCCGAAGGGCTTTAAAGATAAGAATGGAAAGTTTGTAGAAGACAGGGTTTACAACCGAACTGATTTTGATACTAATCTGGTAGTGGAAGAGCGTAGAAGGGTAGTAGGAAGAAAAGTTTCTGAGTTTTTAAGGGGCTATGACTGTTTCGCAAAAACCATTGTATTTTGTTTTGATATTGAGCATGCCGAAGCAATGACTTCTGTATTAAGAAATGAAAATGCAGATTTAGCAGCTGCCAACTACAAATATGTAATGCAAATAACTGGTGACAATGATGAAGGTAAAAGAGAACTGGACAATTTCATTAATCCGGAAGAGAAATACCCAGTAATTGCAACAACATCAGAATTAATGACCACAGGAGTTGATGCACAGACCTGCAAAATTATAGTGCTGGATAGTGAAATAAAATCAATGACGAAATTCAAACAGATTATTGGAAGAGGTACCCGAATAAATGAGGAATACGATAAGCTTTACTTTACAATACTTGATTTTAGAAATGTTACTGATCTTTTTGCAGATAAAGATTTTGACGGGGATCCAATACGTATAAAGGCTGTTTCGGAAAATGCTGATCTTTCAAGCATTATTGAAGAAGAAGAAATTGATTCTACTCCTATCATTGATGATGTATCAGGTGAAGAGGTTGAAGTAAGGGAGCCTTCAATACGATACCCGATAAATGAAATTAATAGCACTGCTAAGGAGCCAAGACAGAAAGTATTTGTGAATGGCGTAGACGTATCTGTTTTGGTGAGTAGGGAAATGTATTTTGACAACAATGGTATGCCCATTACCATAAGTCTAAAAGATTATACCAAAAAAATCATTCAAGATCAGTTTGTTTCTTTAGATGATTTTCTTACCAGGTGGAACAGCTCTAGAAGAAAAGAAGTTATTATAGAGGAGTTACAAAAGTACGGAATATTAGTGGATGCCCTATATGATGCTGTTGGAAGACAAGTGGACTTATTTGACCTTATTTGCCATATAGTATATGACAAACCACCATTAACAAGAAAGGAACGGGCAAACAATGTAAAGAAGCGCAATTACTTTGCTAAATATGGCAAACTGACAAAAAAGATACTGGAAGCATTGCTAGATAAATATGCGGATGAAGGGTTAGAGAACATCGAAAGTTTGGATGTATTAAAAGTAAAGCCACTTACTGAGTATGGTTCTCCATTGGAGATTATAAAAGAATTTGGAGGAAAGGCTGATTATTTAAAAGCAATTACGGATCTGGAAAATGAATTGTATAAATCAGCGTAGAAGTTTAAAAGCCGGAAACTAATAGAAAAGCTTAATAATAATATTTCGCCAGGACTTTTCAAATCATTTTCTTTGGAAAGAAATGATACGAATAATTTGAAAAACGGGTTTAACTTGGCAATTTATGAATAATATTCAGGGTATTTTAAAGACCATACGCGATATTATGTGGCAAGACACTGGACTAAATGGTGATGCTCAACGAATAGAACAATTAGGCTGGATGTTGTTTCTAAAGATATTTTCCGACAAAGACTTGGAACTTGAGTTAACGGAAAAAAATTATAAATCTCCTATCCCGGCTAAATTTCATTGGGTTAAAAAAAAGGGTAATTGGGCTGGGGATGATGAAGGAATAACTGGAGATAAATTGTTGGAGTTTGTTGAAAGAAAATTATTCCCTGCCTTAAGAAGAATTGATGTTAGTACTGGTAATCGGAGAGCACTAATTGTTCGTGAGGTGTTTCAAGGAAACAATAATTACATGAAAAGTGGTATCAATATTAGGAAGGTATTGAATAAATTGAATGAGATAGATTTTAATAAGGCAAAAGATAGACATGCATTTGGTGAGATATACGAAGGAATCCTGAAAGAGCTTCAGAGTGCTGGTAAAAGCGGTGAATTTTATACCCCTAGAGCCATTACTCAATTTATAACAGATGTTATTAATCCAAGAATTAATGAAAAAATATTAGACCCCGCTTGCGGAACTGGTGGATATTTGGTTTGCGCAATTGAACATTTAAAACGACAAGTAAAAAATATAAAAGATAGAAGAAGTATAGAGGAAAATATTGCCGGTTGGGAATACAAACCATTGCCCTATTTATTAGCAACTACAAACTTAATTCTTCACGATATTGAAGTGCCAAATATAACTTTTAGGGATGCTTTGGACCGACCTTTAGTAAGTTATACAGAAAAGAACCGGGTTGACGTTATATTGGCAAATCCACCTTTTGGTGGGATAGTTGCAAATAATAATGAAGCCAATTTTCCGCAAACTTATCGTACAAAGGAAAGTGCAGATTTGTTTTTAGTATTAATGATTCAATTGTTGAAACACGGAGGTCGGGCGGGAATAGTATTGCCTGATGGAAGCCTAAGCGGGGATGGGGTAAAACAAAGGGTTCGGCAAAAGCTTCTTGAAGAATGTAACCTTCATACAATAATTCGTTTGCCAAACTCTGTGTTTCAGCCCTATGCAACAGTTGCAACCAACCTGCTTTTCTTTGAAAAAGGAAATCCTACAAAAGATGTCTGGTATTATGAGCACAGACTACCAGGAGGTATAAAAGCATATAATAAAACTAAGCCTATAAGTTTGAATGAGTTTGATCCAATAAAAAAATGGCTAAGTAAAAGATTTGTAGGAGAGAATAGTTGGAAAGTGTCAATTGGATTAATAAAAGAGAAAAATTATGATCTTGAATTTAGAAACCCAAATAAACCTCAAGAACAAGAAGAGTATAACAGTATAAAGCTGTTAAATATGTTGGAAGAAAGCATTTTAGCAAGTACAGCTTTATTGAGCGAATTAAAACAATATTCAAAATGAGTAGAGGAAGAAAACCGAAGCTTCCAATTCCAGAGCTGAACTGGCAACAACTTTTTTATAAAAATGTCGGAACATATCTGCAAACTATTATCATCGAGTTGGGGAAAATCAATGAGATTAAGAAAGAGACCAGCGAAGGATTGCTCTTACAGATTAAAGACCTTAGAAGACAACGTATTTTGCAAGGAAATTTAACAAAGGGAAAAGAATATCCTGAAATTAAAGCAAGCGAAATTCCCTATAAAATCCCTAATAATTGGACATGGTGTAGGCTAGGAGAGGTAATCGAATTTACTCAGAATTTAAATATTGAGAATAATTTATCTGCAGATACTTTGATTAATTATGTCGATATTGACGCAATTGATAATCAAAAATATCAAATTAGAGACAGTAAGTTAAAAACCGTGGCCGAACTTTCTTCTCGAGCTCGCCGCGTCTTAAAGAGCGGATTTATTGTCTATTCATTGGTAAGGCCATATTTAAACAATACAGCAATAATTAAGGAAGAAAAGCCAAATTATATCGGCTCTACGGGGTTTGCAGTTTTTTCTGGAATTCTTATTGACAATAAATTTATCCAATATTTCTTATTGACAAATTATGTAAACAAATTATTTCTGGGTATGCTGTCTGGCTTTAATTCTCCAAGTATTAGTCTTGACCAATTTACCTCAACTTTATTTCCTCTTCCGCCTCTTTCTGAACAGAAGGAAATTATTATGTTTTTGAATGATTTTGAAATTAATAAAGCTAAAGAAGGATTCCAA
>JAJKIP010000181.1 GCA_021154405.1 Segetibacter sp.
ATTTCCAATACAATTGCCAATTCAGCCCTCAAACCCATTACAACAACTGAAGCTGAATTGGGTGTAGAAGCAAGATTTCTGAACAATAAGATCGGTATTGACGCCGCTGTTTATGATAAGAGGACCAAAGGCCAGATCTTTACTGTGCCAATTGCTCCTTCTACTGGTTATACTGGCCTGGTGCAAAACCTCGGAGAGATCAGCAACAAAGGAGTTGAGATCGCTCTGGATGGCAGACCTATTGATACAAAGAGTGGTTTTACATGGACGATCGGTGCCACATTCTCAAAGAACTGGAACAAGGTTATAGACTTGACAGGCGGACCAGAATACGTACCATTAACTACCACATATGATGCTGATATGAGAGCTTATCCAGGAAAAAACATTTTTGGAATTTATGCTCCTGTTCCGGTTATGACAGCAGATGGTAAAGTGGTTGTAAATGCACAAACGGGGGTACCTAATGTAGCGGATGAAAAAGGTTTCTTTGGAAATGCTGACTACGACTATATGGCCGGTTTGACAAACTCCTTTTCTTTCAAAGGATTTCAGCTTAGCGCTTCTTTAGATTATAGAAAAGGTGGTATTATGTACACAGGTACCGGCGACCTCCTGCAGTTTACAGGAAATGCCTGGGTAACTACCTACAATGACCGCAGACCTTTCATTATTCCTAATTCAGTAGTTCAGACTGGTGTTGACGCTCAGAACAAACCAATCTATGCAGAAAACACCACGCCAATTCTGGAATCAACCTACGATGCTTACTGGTATCATACAACCAACAAAGCAATGGCTTATAACAATAGGTTCATTGATCGATCATTCATGAAATTGCGTGACATTACACTTTCCTACAGCCTGCCTCAAAGCATAGCCTCTAAAATAAAAGCTACAAAACTGATAGTTAGTGTATATGGAAGCAATTTCCTTTTGTGGACACCCAAGTCAAATACTTACCTGGATCCTGAAGCAAGTAACCTGGGTAATGACCTGGTCAGCCAGTTTGGAGAATTCAGGACAGCACCCACTCAACACATATTGGGTGTATCCTTAAAAGCTAGTTTTTAATTAAAAAATTTATCAAAAATGAAGATATCATTTAAAAATTCAGTTCTGATTGCAGGAGTTGTAGCGGGGATGCTTGGAACGGGTTGTAAAAAGCAACTGGATGTAAATAGAACTCCTAATTCGCCTGGTGCAGAACAGGGTACACCCAAACTGGTGTTTCCGGCAGCTGTAATGGGTACTGCTGCAAGAGTAGGAGGTGACCTGGCTATTTTAGGTGCGATCTGGGGTCAATATGCTACCCAGTCTGCCTTGTCAAGTCAGTATCGTCAGCTCGATGCATATAACGTGGATGGAAGCCAGATAAATGGTCCTTACACAGGTATGTTCTCCCAGGGGTTAAAAAACTATCAGTTTATTATTGATAAGGCGAAAGAAACCCAGGATTGGAATTTTCTTTTGATGGCTACAACGATGAAAGCCTACACAATGGGCGTACTCGTTGACCTGTATGATAAAGTTCCTTACACTGAAGCATTGCAGGGTGCCACTAACCTGAATCCAAAATTTGATGACGGTCAGGCAATTTATACTGCCTTGCTGGCTGAATTGGATGCAGCGCTGGCCAAGGACTTCACAGCTTCAACCAACACCTCTCCTGGTAAAGTAGACCTGATCTTCCCACCCACTGGAGGAACTTCTGATGTTGATAAAGAGATCAGCTGGAATAGCGGTGGCAACATCAACAAATGGAAACAATTCGCGAATACGCTGAAGTTGAAATTCTTCCTGCGCATGGTGAATAAGAATGCTGCAGCTGCTCAGGCTGGAATTCAGAAGCTATATACTGACAATGTTACCTTCCTCAGTACTGATGCTGGTGTTAGCGGATTTACAGATGTAGCAGGAAAGGACAACCCAATGTATGAGCAGAATATTCGCCAGTTGAATACTCCGGATAATATCCGTGCAAGCAAGACGCTGGCTACCTTCCTTCAGGATAAAGTTGATCCCAGGATCACTTATTTCTACGGAAGTGCTTCTCCCGTTTCCATACACCAGGGCGATTATTTGCAAACAGATGCTTCGTTTAATTATGGTAATGCAGCGAGGCTGGTACAAAGAGCTACAGACCCTGTAATCTTCATTTCAGCTGCGGAATCTTTACTAATGCAGGCAGAAGCACGCGAACGTTATTATGCTGGTGCTGGTGCCAAGGCATTATATGATGCAGGTGTACAGGCATCTTTCACAGCTATGGGAGCAGGAAGTGCCGCAACTTTACTGGCCGGTGCCTATGCTTATCCAACTGCTGGAACACTTGATCAGAAAATTGAAGCCATCAGCACACAGAAATGGATTTCCTTCGGATATGGGGTTCATTACATTGAAGGTTTCTTTGAAAAACAGAGAACTGGTTATCCCAAAACAAGCCCGGTATATTCAACTTCACCAAGCTATGTGTCTGGTCAGTGGGTAATTTCCAAGAATTCGGTGTTGGCTGCTGGTCAGCTTCCAAGACGTCTGGTATTCCCGGATGTTGAGAAAAACAGGAATTCAAATACACCTGCTATCGTTCCAATCCAGACTGGAGTATGGTGGGCACTTTAATTTAATGAACTGAAAATATAAAATTGAGTCAAATGAAAAAAGTAATTCAGTTATTGTTTCTCTCCTTAATTATAGTGCTTGGAGCCTGTAATGATAAAGAGATCCATAATACCGATTCGCAGATAGGTCATTCAAGGGTAACGCAATTCCCGTTGTTATCCTTAAAAGGAGCCAAGTTTATTGCAGTCGCCAAGGGTGGTACTTACACAGACCCTGGTGTTGATGCAACAGAAGGTGGACAGCCTATTCAGGCTACAGCTTCTCCTGCTGTAAATACAGCTGTTCCGGGAGTTTATTCAGTTGTTTATACGGCAACCAACAAGGATGGCTTTAAAGCCCAGGTTTATCGCATTGTAATTGTATATGATACAGATGCTACTGCTGCTGCTCAGGACCTTTCCGGAAACTGGGCTAGAACTTCAAATGGTTCCTTGGCTACCTTTACCAAGTTAGCCCCCGGTGTATATACTGTCTTCAATCCTGGTGGAGCACCTGGTACCAACGTAACTGTGGCTGCTATCAATCCAACAGCAAGCGCTCTCAAGATACCTTCTCAGTTGATCGCTATCGGTAATTCGTTTGCATCATCTGGAGAGACTTTGAATTATGCTGCAGATCCCAAGACTTTTACCTGGACTATTGTTAACTCAGGATATGGTACATCAGCAAGGACATTTAAAAAACAATAATTAATAAACTTCTTTAGATATGAAAAGAATATTTGTAATAATAGCAGGATTAGCGATGGTTACATTCCTTTCCTGCAGCAAGAAGCCGGATACTGGGGGTACTGCTACCGAAAGCGTGGCTAATGAATGGTGGGTAACTATTTCTGATGGTTCCAGCACTTCTGGATATAAAGCGCTTGCGACCTATAATACCGCAGCAAATACAAATGAGATGTGGATAGATGATGAAGGGAATCTCTATGAATTTAAAGTAAAGGCAGCCGTTGATTTAGGCAATTTAACATTTAAGGCTACCAATGTTCAAAATGAATATTATAATATTAAGGTAACAATTACCGATGGTAAGATCCTGCATAATGCAGCAAAATCTAAAACCGGTAATGTAACCGATAGTATTAATTTCAAGGCTGTTTTCACAGATGATCCTGGTACTACCTATACGTTTGCCGGTCATGCAAGGACCCGTTTCTCAGAAGACGATTATTAATAGAATATATTATATAATTGCAGGAAGCCGC
This sequence comes from Segetibacter sp., assembly GCA_021154405.1. Classification (GTDB taxonomy): domain Bacteria; phylum Bacteroidota; class Bacteroidia; order Chitinophagales; family Chitinophagaceae; genus JAJKIP01. Next base: position 3,830 of record JAJKIP010000181.1, read on the forward strand.
TCATTCGAGCGGCTTTTTTTTTATAAACTAAAATGTCTTGATTTCGCAAAAGATAAAGCTCCCGATAGAAAACTACTTTTTACCTTCTACATACAGCACATGAAAGAATTTCTGTAAGTTTTGATATTAAAGCTGTTAATAAAAATTATTTATCGTTTACGGAAGTATATTTCTAGTTGTTATAACCGGGAAGTATACTTCCTATTTGCCTACCTTTGGGCAAATTTTTATTATGCCAGATCAGCCGCAGCAACCCAATCAACTCAACATAGAAATTTCAGAAGAAGTAGCAGAAGGTACTTACGCCAATCTGGCTATTATCACTCATTCTCATGCAGAATTTGTAATTGATTTCGTTAACGTAATGCCGGGTACTCCAAAAAGCAAAGTGAAGTCGAGGATCATACTTACTCCTCAACATGCCAAACGACTGATGAAAGCCATTACAGAAAACATCAGCAAGTATGAAGCTGTAAACGGTCCAATTAAAGACCTTGAAGAAATTCAGTTACCCATGAATTTTGGCGGCCCAACAGCTCAGGCTTAAAGGCAGCCTCTACATTCTCCCCTCATCCGCAAAACTGTAATACCCTTCCTCACTCACTATTATATGATCAAGCACCTTGATATCAAATATCCCTGCCGCCTCCTTGACCTTATAAGTTAGCTCCTCATCCGCACAGCTCGGGCGCAGATTGCCGGAAGGGTGATTGTGGCTCAGGATTATCCCAAGCGCATTTTGTTCCAAAGCCTTCCTCAGGATAATCCTCGGATCCGCCACGGTGCAGGTTATGCCTCCTTCACTGATTACCTCATGGTGGGTGATCTTATTGGCCCGGTTCAGGAAAATGGCCACAAATACCTCATGCCGGTAATCCTTGAATTTTGACCGCAAGTAATGGGCTATATCAACACTGGAAGTAACACTCATTTTTTCAGGATTGATCCTTGCCTGCCTGCGCCGGCTAAGCTCCAGCCAGGAGGTTATGATGACGGCCTTTGCCTGGCCTATTCCCTTGATTTTCATGAAGTCTTTTATGGATAGCCTACCCAGTTCATTAAGGTCATTCTTGCCCAGCTTCATGACCTCCCTCGCCAGATCAAGCGCTGTTTTTTCACGCGTTCCATGGTTTAATAATATCGCGAGCAACTCCGCATTGCTGCACATTTCTGCACCCTTCTTTAGTAATTTTTCTCTCGGCTGGTCGTCCTTTGCCCACTGCCTGATTGAGTATTTATTCTCTTGCATAAAATCAAATTAACAAATATTTTAGTGCTGCAATACAGTGTTAAAACTTGTTGCCGCGTGAAAAAAATCCGATCATTTGAAAACACCCTAAAATCTGGACTCATGAAAACCCGTAATCTGCCTTCCGTTGGTGCACTGCACCCTGTTCTGTTCTTCGCTGTTATGTATATTGTAGTACTGTTTTTCTCAATCTTTATCTGCTCATCACTGTTTTATAGCTGCAGTTCTTCTTCTACTGGCGGAATCGTCAAGAAGACCAGCGCACCTGCCAAACAGGAGACTTCCATGCCTGTTCAGGTGTCTACGGCAGTGGTAGTCCGTTAAGCAATTACTTACTAACCAATCCCACTATATTTCGTCAGCCCTGCTGCCGATTTGATACCCCGTGCTGTCCAGGCTCGGGGTGTCTTTTTTTGTGGCAGAGCAGACCGAATCAGTATCTTCGCGGCTCCAAAACGGTCTCTTCAAACAGAGCTACAAATTGAACCATGCAATCTGCAAAAATATTTGCCGGAACCAGCTCAAAAGAGCTGACCAATGATATCTGTAAACAATATGGCACCAAACAGGGCAATATTCATATTCAGAAGTTTAGCGACGGGGAGATCAGCCCCACCTTTCTGGAAAGCATAAGGGGAGACTTTGTTTTCCTGGTCCAAAGCACCTATTCCCCCGCTGATAACCTGATGGAGCTGCTCCTGATGATAGACGCGGCCAAAAGAGCCTCAGCCTACAAGGTTATCGCCGTTGTTCCTTATTATGGCTATGGGCGGCAGGATCGCAAGGATAAACCCAGGGTAGCCATTGGAAGCAAGCTGGTGGCCAATATGTTAGTGGCTGCCGGGGCAGACAGGGTCATTACCATGGACCTTCACGCTCCCCAGATCCAGGGCTATTTTGACATCCCGGTTGACCACCTGGACAGCCACGCACTTTTTATCCCTTATGTAGAAAATCTCAAGCTGGAAAACCTTACCTTTGCGGCCCCCGATGTGGGAGCAACAAACCGCATCAGGGAGATAGCCAATTACTTCGGCGCTGAAATGGTTATCTGCGACAAGCACCGCAAACGGGCCAACGAGATCGCAAGCATGGTGGTGATTGGTGATGTGACGAATAAGGATATCGTGATCATTGATGATATCTGCGATACCGGAGGAACCCTGGCCAAAAGTGCAGCTCTTTTAAAAGAAAAAGGTGCGAGAAGCGTTAGAGCGCTGATCACACACCCTGTTTTGAGTGGCAAGGCCTACGAGAATATTGAAAACAGTGTGCTTGAAGAACTGATAGTATGTGACACCATACCCATCAGGAAAGACGCTGGTTCCAAGATCAAAGTGATATCCGTTTCAGAATTGTTTGCGGTTGCTATCCGAAACGCATTTGAGAACAAAAGTATCACCAGTCTTTTTATACATTCTCAAAGAAGACCGAGTTTATAAGACGTAACAACGAGTAAATTTTTAAACAACATACAATGAACACGATTACAATCGAAGGACAACTGAGGACCGGATTCGGCAAAACAGCCACCCGCCAGCTCCGCTCTCAGGATCAGGTGCCCGGTGTAATTTACGGGGGTGCACAGGAGATCAATTTTTCAGCTCCTGCTGCGGCATTCAAACCTTTAGTATACACACCGAATTTTCAGTTTGCAGAAGTAAAACTGGATGGTAAGACCTACAGAACCATTTTAAAGGATCTTCAGTTTGATAAGGTTAAAGATCACCTTATTCATGTTGATCTTTTGGAACTGGTAGAAGACAAAAAGGTTATTGCCGATATCCCAGTAAAATTCACCGGGGTGGCCAAAGGAGTAAAAGATGGTGGTAAGCTGATCACCAAAATGAAATCTTTAAAAGTAAAGACCTATCCTAAATACCTGAAAGAGCAAATTGAGGTAGCTGTTGATGAGCTTGATCTCAACGGAAATATCAGGGTAGAGGATGTAAAAATAGACAACTACGAGATCCTTAACTCTCCTCGTATTCCTATCGTTTCCGTGGTTCTTACAAGGCAATTGAAGCAGGAAGAAGCCGCACCAGGAGCCGCACCTGCCACAGGCGCAGCTGCTCCAGCCGCCGCAGGAGCTACTCCCGCTGCACCAGCCGCAGCAGAAAAAGGAAAGAAGAAAGACTAAGAATAATTTTCAGAATCATATTTTTTTTACCCGTCGGCCTCAGACCGACGGGTTTTTTATTAGTAAATCCGATATTTGGCTGAAGGAATGTGTTTAAGATCAGCAGCAAATCCGGAAGAATGGTTTTTGTATGAAATTTTTGATAGTTGGCCTGGGTAATGTTGGCAACGATTATGCGCATACGCGTCATAATATCGGGTTCGATATAGTGAATGCCCTGGTACAAAAGCACGGCGGACAATTCAGAACAGATCGGCTGGCCTATATTGCCGAGATTAAGTTTAAAGGCAGGAACCTGATCTGTGTATGCCCAACCACGTTCATGAACCTGAGCGGAAAAGCAGTGAAATACTGGATGGATAAAGAAAAGGTAGCGCTTGAAAATATCCTCGTTATGGTAGATGAAGTTGCTTTACCTTTAGAAAGTCTGCGTCTCAGGCCTTCTGGAAGCGATGGAGGCCATAACGGCCTGAAAAGCATCCAGGAACTACTTGGAACTCAGGCCTATCCCCGCCTAAGATTTGGCATCGGGAACAACTTTCCAAAGGGCCTCCAGTCGGATTATGTGCTGGGAAAATGGTACAAAGAGGAGGAACCCCTGGTGAAACTGAAGATCGAAAAATCAGTAGAAGCAATAGAAATCTTTGTAACACAGGGAATTACCATGGCGATGAACGCAATAAATAATAAGGGGTTTTCTTTGTGAGAAACAGTGGGAGTATTATTTTCGCAGCCCAGATTATATATTAAATTTATATCCAATTACTTATGGAAGCCTGAATATATGGGATGAACAGCCCTGAGAGTAGTATCCGATGTATTTATAAAAACAACCATCTTTATTTATGAAGATTTTTTGTGTAGGCCGGAATTATGCAAAACACGCCAAAGAACTTGGAAATGAAATTCCTGATGAACCGGTCATTTTCATGAAGCCCAAGAGCGCATTGTTGCAACCTCATACGCCATTCTATTATCCTGAGTTCACCAACGAATTACATTATGAATGTGAGCTGGTGATCCGCATCAGCAAAAACGGAAAATACATTCAGGAAAAATTTGCCAGTAAATATTATGATGCTGTTACAGCAGGCATAGACTTCACGGCAAGGGATATTCAAAATGAATTGAAGACAAAGGGACTTCCCTGGGAAAAAGCAAAAGCCTGGGATAACTCAGCTGTGATTGGTAAATGGGTAACATTTACTGACCTGAAGAATAAGAAAGACATCAACTTTGGTCTATATAAGAATAAAGAACTGGTGCAGCAGGGTAACTCCTCAGAAATGGTCCATCACTTTGATAAGATCGTCTCCTATATCTCCAATTATTTTTCAGTGAATATCGGTGATGTGATATTTACAGGAACTCCAGCCGGTGTTGGTGAAGTAGTAGTTGGTGATGAACTCGAAGGTTTCCTGGAAGATAACAGTATGTTTAAGCTGGAAGTTAAATAGTCTCCAATCCCGATAATTTTCGGAACCCATCCCGTTGACTATCGGGAATCTCATCAAAAGTATTGAGCCCATCCCAATGACTATCGGGACATTCCTTACATTTGCACACACTCACATTTGTTTGCTGTAAATGACAGATAGTAATCACCTGCGAAAGGCTTTTCAACTGATGGCCCTGGCAAAAACAATGGCCGAAACCTATGAAGCTAATCGCAGCACCTGTAAATACGTCCATTCAACTTCAAGAGGACATGAGGCCATTCAACTGGCTGCCGCTCTCCAATTAATTCCCGAAGATTTTGTTAGCCCCTATTACCGTGATGAAAGTCTTTTATTGGGCCTGGGTTTTACGCCCTACCAGTTAATGCTTCAGTTACTGGCTAAAAAAGATGATATATTCTCCGGCGGCAGGGAGTATTATGCTCACCCGAATTATAAACAGGGAGACAAACCAACCATCATTCATCAAAGCAGTGCTACTGGCATGCAGGCTATTCCAACTACTGGAATAGCACATGGTATACAATACCTGACAGGCATTGGGTCCACCATTGTTGGAGGATCACCCATAGTGATCTGTTCCATGGGAGATGCCAGCCTTACCGAAGGTGAAGTAAGTGAAGCCCTGCAGTTTGCTGTATTGAAACAATTGCCGATCATTTATCTCGTACAGGATAATAACTGGGGCATCAGTGTAAGGGCTGATGAAGCAAGGGCCATGGATGCCTTCGAATATGTTGCAGGTTTTAAAGGAATGAACCGCATACAGGTGGATGGAAGTGATTTTGTAGCATCCTGGGAAGTGATGAAGCATGTTTGTGACTTTGTAAGAAAAGAAAGAAAACCTTATATGGTGCATGCCCAGGTACCGCTGCTCGGGCATCATACCAGTGGTGTAAGAAGAGAGTTCTATCGTTCACAGCAGGACCTTGCAAAGCACCAGGCTAACGATCCTTATCCCAAGCTTCGGAGCAAACTTGCTGAAATTGGAATACTTGAAGACGAGATAGCCCAGATAGAAAAGGACGCAGCCACTACAATAGCCAATGATTTTGCAAGGGCCATTGAAGCGCCTGAACCGGATGCGTCTTCTGTAGAAGAATATATTTTTGTTCCAACACCTGTAACCGAAGAGAAAGGAATAAGATCTCCCGAAGGCGCTGAAAAGATCATGATGGTGGATGCTGCACTCTTTGCTATTCGTGATTTGCTGGAACAGCATCCGGAAGTAGTAGTGTATGGTGAAGACGTCGGTATCACACTCGGTGGTGTATTCCGGGAAACGGCAACATTGGCAGATCGCTTTGGCCAGCATCGCGTATTCAATACTGCAATCCAGGAAGCCTATATTGTTGGTTCTGCTGCAGGCATGAGTGCTATTGGAGTTCGGCCAATTGTAGAAGTACAGTTTGGTGATTATATCTACCCTGCATTTAACCAGCTGGTTACTGAAATTTCCAAATCCTGTTACCTCACTCGCGGCAAGTTTCCCATTCCCATGGTGCTTCGTGTACCCGTAGGCGCTTATGGTGGTGGAGGTCCTTATCACAGCGGTTGCGTGGAAACTACGCTGCTTTCCATAAAGGGGATTAAAGTAGTTTATCCATCCAATGCTGCAGATATGAAAGGGTTGATCAAAGCTGCCTTCTATGATCCCAATCCTGTTGTGATGCTGGAACACAAAGGCCTTTACTGGAGCAAGGTACCAGGTACAGATGAAGCAAAATCCCCTGATCCTTCCCGTGATTATATTATTCCATTAGGAAAAGCCACTATCGTTCAAACTGCAGATAAGACTGCAATGGATAAAGGCATTAGTTGCGTGGTTATTACTTATGGCATGGGTGTATATTGGGCAAAAGCAGCGTCTAAACAATTCAATGACCAGGTTGAGATCATTGATCTGCGTACCTTATACCCACTTGATGAAGCCCTGATCTTTGAAAGAGTGAAAGCGCATGGCAGATGCCTGGTACTAACAGAAGAACAGCAAAACAATTCTTTCGCTGAAGCGCTCGCTGGAAGAATTAGTAAAGAATGTTTCCAGTACCTTGATGCACCTGTGGATGTAATTGGCGCATTAAATGTTCCAGCCATTCCCATGAATATCATTCTGGAGAAAGCAGTTTTGCCCAATCCGGATAAGGTAGCCGATCGAATAAAGAAACTGGTAGAATTATAAAATGGTAAACCGGTATCCCACACCATGAATGGTCTCAATAGCAACAGATGGTTCTGTTACCAGTAATTTCCGCAGGCGCGTCATGAATACATCCATGCTTCTGCCCAGGAAAAAATCATTTTTACCCCACACATTCGATAAGATCTCCTCACGCTTGAGTACTTTATTGGGGTGATGACAAAGAAATTCCAGTAGCTCAGATTCCCTTTGGGTGAGTACAATGGTTTCTTTATCGTTTTTCAGTCGAAGCTCCTCAGGTACAAAGGTGAACCGCCCAATAGGGAAGTTTTTAGTGGATTCCGTTACCAGCATTTTATTTCGCCGAAGGAAGACCTGTATACGGGATAATAGCTCTTTCATGCTGAAAGGCTTTACAATATAATCATCGCCGCCGCTTGCAAATCCTTTAAGTTTATCCTCTTCCAGTGATTTTGCAGTGAGAAAGAATACAGGAACGATATCACTTTTCTGCCTGATCTTTTTAGCCAGGCTGAATCCATCCCGGTAAGGCATGTTCACATCAAGGATACAAAGATCAGGTGTGCTTTTCTGGTAATGTTCCCAGGCTGCTTCTCCATCCGGACAATTGATCACTTCAAAACCGGCTTCCTCCAGGTTATCCTTGATAATGAACCCCAGCTGAAGATCATCCTCTGCTACCAGTATTTTAATTTTTTGCATGGTTGTTTATTGAAGAGGTAATTCAATAGTGAAATTGCTCCCCTTGTTGGGAACACTGTCGATTTTTATTTTTCCATTATGGGCATTAATGATCTGTTTTACAAAACTTAGCCCGATTCCAAAACCTTTGGCCGTATAAGTTTCTCCCTGCCTGACCCTGAAGAATTTTTCAAAGATCATATTGATCTGACTTTTGTCTATGCCAATACCATTATCCAGCACAGAAAGCAATACTGAATGTTCCGTACTGCTGGTACGGATAGTGATAACCGGATTCTTTGAATATTTAATGGCATTATCAATCAGGTTGGTGATTACGATCACCAGGTATTCATGGTCTGCCTCCAGCCAGGGATTTTCTGCATTCAACTCGAGATCTATCTTTGATTTTCGTTCATCTATCAGCGGAGTGAGGTAGGCTACTGATTCCCGGATCAGATCATGGATATTGGTCCTTTTCCTGTCAAGATGTAATTGTCTTGATTCATCATGCGCGAACTTCAGCAATTTCTCTATCTGTGTATGCAGATAGTTGGCCTGGTGACCCACGATATTGGCATAGGTAGAAAGCTTTTCTGGTTTTTCTGCAATAGCCGGATTCTTTAATACATCCGCAGCAAGACTTATAACCGAAACTGGAGTTTTGAATTCATGGGTAAAATTATGAATGAAGTCCTTTTGTATCTCATTCTTGAATTTTTGCCTGTAGAAATAATAAAGACTGCCACCAAACAGGACCAGCACAATTAGCAGGACGGCGCTACTAATGATCCAGAAATTCATTTGTGCAAGGATGTAATTCCGGCGATTCGGGAAATAGAGGGCCAGGTGATCATGATTGCCCGAAGGATCCGGAAGTATAGTATCTGTTTTCTGTTTTTTACCAGCTGATTCCAGTATTCCCCTGAAAATGTACTTTGCAGAATCTGCACTATAAATACCGATATGACAATTAGTGAATATCCCGAAATCTTCCAATTCAAAATGCAGGTAAGCTGTAAGTGAATCGGTATTGACAGGTAAATTGATATTGGCGAGGTAGAGATGTGGTTCAGGGTTTTGGATCAGATTATTAAGATGGGTGTTGTAATAGGCGCTGGCATTGAGGTCCTCATAAAGCCCTCTGATTGATTTGAGAACGCTCAGGTCAAATTCCTTTTGTTCATAGTTGTATACTCTTTTCAGCCATATTAATTGAAATACAAGTATGACAGCAATTACCAGGGTGCTGATGAAGATTCCCAACCGGATGGTTGAAGAGCGTATGGAAAATGTGGACATAAATCTTGATCCACGCAAAGGTTAAAATTGAGGTGAATAACTTATGTTAACAATGGTTAACACGAAGTTAAGGAAACTCCATGCTCGCGTGCTGATGTTATCTATCTGTGCACAAGGAAGGATTCATTTACAGGCAATAAAAAAGCGATCCCGTTAAAACGGGACCGCCTCAGCCGAACCTCAAAAAACCACCATTGCTGCTATTTTGTAGTTACTTTCTTTGCTGCTGCACTCTTTTTGTGATGTTTCCTATGAATGGCAGCTGAAGTAGATGCCTTGTTTGAGGAAGAGTTCATAGGGGTTACATTCGTTGTAGTTGATGTCTTTGCGGTGGTTGTAGTCTTCGGTGCGGGTTTAGTTGTCTTTGCTGGTACTTTCTTGGTAGGAGTTTGTGCGTTTGCTATGCTGCCTATTAAGAGAAATGCAAAAACAGGAATTAAGTACTTTTTCATAAATAATAATTTTTAGATGAAAATTTGTACTGCTAATTTGGAACATAAATTCCTGCCTGGCGAATATTTACCCCTGCTTAACCGGGGCTTAACCATCGTTAATGGTTAGCCAATCCCGATAGCTATCGGGATTGGGATCACAATGATTGTCAGCACGGATATCCCGAAACTATCGGGATGGAGAAATTAAAACCCAACTGCATTGCCGCCATCAACGCGGATGCTTGTGCCCGTAATATATTTGGATGAATTGGTAGCAAGGAATAGGGCAGCATCTGCAACATCTTCAGGTTGGCCAAGATATCCCATGGGGGTGCGACCTAATACTTTTCTTTTTCTTTCTTCATCACCATTCAGTGCTTTGGATGACATATCCGTTGCAATGAATCCCGGAGCAATAGCATTTACGCGTATTCCCTTTGGTGATAATTCAACGGCCATAGCGTTGGTCATACCTTCTATCGCACTTTTGGAAGCAGTATAGGCAATGACTTTAGGAATTCCATATTGAGACGCCATTGAACTGATATTGATAATGCTTCCACTTCCCTGCACTTCCATTATTTTCACCACCTCGCGGGAAAGAGAAAATACAGCATTTACATTAGTATGTAGAATTGTCTGGAAATCTTCATCTGACACTTCCGTAAATTCTTTCTTCATATTGATGCCTGCGTTATTGACAAGGACATCAATTCTGCCAAATTCTTTTTTTATATCATTTACAAGAGAGGGTATTTTGCTGAGGTCGGTAAGATCAAATTGAATGGTCTTTCCATTTTTACCAAGCATTTCCTGAGCTGCTTTCAGTTTATTGCTGTCCCGGCCCACTACAATGGTGAAGATCTCATGCTGACTAAATTTCTCTGCAATAGCAAGGCCTATTCCCGATGCGCCTCCTGTTACAATAGCAATCAATGGCTGTTGTTCTTTCATTTTAAATATTTATGAACGGTTACTGTTGGTTTCTTTTCTGGCTAGTTACCGGGAGCAAATGGAAATCTCAGTTGCATGTAATACTCCAGTGATTTATCGGGTTTTTCATATTGGTCTGGTATCCTCATCTTTGAAAAAGTCTGGAAATATAACAAGCAGGCGTTTCTCCACCAAACTGCTTCGTCCTGCTGTATTGCCAGCAGCATTTTTACCTGCTGAAAGCGCTGGTTGTCTATTTTTGATTGCTGGGCATCCCAGGTCTTTTGCATCCAGCGAACAGAATCTACACCTGAGTTATACTTATGGCAAAGCTCATCCCAGAGCGTTCTGCCATCGCTCATTTTCCAGGTCCAGGGCAAATGATGAAACCACAAAAGATACCTCTCGTCGGCAGTAGCCGGGTTTTCCCATTGGGTTCTTGCGCCCGGGAAATATTGTCCGATGGCATTGCTGCCAGTAGCTGTTCTGTTAAACCCAATACCAGCTGAATCTGCTTTATGATAATAAACGGGAGACCAGTCCGCACGCGCAAGCTTTACCCAGGGCGCGGGTCCATAATGATGCCCGGTTCCCATAATGTGATGAAGTCCGATCGGTGTCATATAATTCGCCATGATCTCACGGCTCGCCATCATCATGCTCTTCGCTGCGGTTACAAATTGTTTGTCGTTGGTAAATGTCATGCGCAACCATTCATCCGCTATCTGATCAGATGCAAGCTCATGGTTCCATGCCAGTCTGCCCAAAGAATACCAGTTGGCCTGGGCAAAGGGATGACCACACCAGTTAATATCATTGCCAATATTGGCCACTCCTGCCATACCGGTTATACTATAGGACTGTGTTGACCCGTCAATGATCTTTGCTACGGTAGATCCTTTGCCATTGGAATAGGTATCACTTTCCAGGCATTCTTTAAAATAGGGCGCGAGATAAGCCATACTGGTTCCCTGTCCTAAATATTCCTGTGTTACCTGAAACTCCATCATCAACGGCGTTTTTGGCATTGCGCCGAATAAAGGATGAAAAGGTTCACGTGGCTGAAAATCGATAGCGCCATTCTTAACCTGCACCATTACGTTAGGTCTGAATTTTCCATCAAGGGGAACAAATTCATTATAGGCCTGTTTGTGACGATCATCCGGAACCTCATTGCTATAAACAAAGGCACGCCACATAATAATGCCTTTATAGGGAGCTACTGCATCAGCCAGCATATTGGCGCCATCCGCATGCGTACGTCCATAATTCTGTGGTCCTGGCTGACCTTCAGAGTTAGCTTTCACAAGGAAACCTCCGAAATCAGGGATCAGTGTATAGATCTCTTTTACTTTGTCCTTCCACCACTGCTGAACGGTATCATTTAATGGGTCTGCAGTGTGAAGACGTCCGAGTTCAACAGGCGCGCTGAACCTTGCAGTTAGATAGACTTTGATACCATAAGGTCTGAATACATTGGCCAATGCAGCTACTTTTTCAAGGTAAGAAGCCGTAAGTACAGTGGCATTTGCATTTACATTCGTCAATACGGAACCGTTGATGCCGATGGAGGCATTGGCTCTCGCATAATCTTTATATCGCTGGTCAATATATCCTGGCAATGTATGCCAGTTCCAGATGGAAAAGCCGGCATAACCCCGTTCAACAGTACGATTCAGATTATCCCAATGGTTCAGCAACCTTAGTTTTATCAGCGGTGCAGAAGCAATATTCAGTGATTGAATGGATTGCTGTGTCTGAAGTAATCTTAAAAAAGCAAAGACGCCATACAGAACCCCTTTATCGGAATTACCTGTGATAACTATACAGGATTTTCCATTGATGGTTTTTGAAACGATAAGGTATCCTTCTTCACCTGCAGCATTCAGTCGGGAATCAAGGCCAAGCGATTTAATTGTTGAGGAAGCGGAAGGGGTACCAATTAATATAGTTCCATTCCTGAAATCCGAAACATAAGGTACAGTTGTTTTTAATAATCCGGGAAACGCCAGGGATAATTCTTCTTTAATTACCTGAAGAGTAGGGGAGTTGCCATTGAGTTGTATGGACGTGATCTTTTGTTTGTAAGATGCCAGTACCGCAGCATCAGAAACCGGTTTATACCTTAACCAGAGTTCATACCCGTCTTCAGCATGAAGAAAGGAACAAACCAATAATAGAAAATAAAGAACAAAGATCTTTTTATCACCAATTGCAGTGATTCGTTTTATTATTGTTTTATGAGCCACAGCCATACATTATTTTCTTTTCAGCGAAGATTCACGGATAAGCAATTCGGATTTAAGAATGATCTTATTGGTAGTGTGAAGGGCTACGCCTCCTTTCAGGTGATTGATCAGGTGAGTGGCGGCAATTTCGCCCATCTGGTAAGATGGATAATTGACCGTGGTAATATTTGGTTCTACCATTCTTGAAATAGGATCATTATTGAAACCGGCAATGGCAATATCCTCAGGGATCCTGATTCCACCCTGCTTTAATGTTCTCATGCAGCTTGCGGCACACACATCGTTGGATACAAATATCGCATCCGGTTTTTCATCCATCCCCAGTATTTTCTCCCCGGCTTCTGATCCGGCCAGTTCATTCAGTTCACCAGTTATCAATCGATCCACATTGTACGGGATATTATAATCCTGCAGGGCCTGCTGATAGCCACGGAATCTTTCCTGATAAACATTACGTTTCAGATTACCTGTAATATGCATGATCTTTTTACACCCCTGGTCAACAAGGTGACGGGTGATATCGTATCCGTTCTTATAATTATCTATTACCACAGCTACACTTTCATCGCTTTCGTGAACACGGTCAAAAAAGATAACGGGGATATTGCGTTTGATGAATCGCTGGAAATGGTCAATGGTAACCGTGTCATAGGCCAGTGAAACCAGCAGGCCATCTACACGATTATCAAACATGGTTTTGGCATTGACCTCTTCCTTGGCCATTGACTCCATTGACTGGCTGATGATGATGTTATATCCGGCATCACTGGCCACTTTTTCCATGGCAGCTAAAACGGTAGACATAAAGTGGCTATTCATCCGGGGGATGATTACGCCAATAGTATTCGTTTTCTTTTTCCGGAGGTTGCTGGCAAAAGTGTTGAAGCGGTAACCCAGTTCCTCGGCCTTGTCCACAATCCGTTTTTTCGTGTTCTTATTGATTGCCTGATGGTTCTTCAGGCCCCGGCTTACGGTGGCAGGAGATAAATTCAGCTCCCTGGCAAGATCATATATAGTTATTTCTTTGTGCATATGGCTGCAATTAACTGAACCTTCCGGTTCTCACCACCGTTTAATATTAAACGAAAAGTAGAATTTTTTTTGCAATCGGTTGCAAATCTAAAATATTTCTCTAAATTAGCTGATCAAAGGTACAGTTAAGGACATTTTTTTTATCCGGATCTATAAAACTATTAAATACACAAGCACTGGCATACATAGGGTAATTTGCGCCTGATGATATTCCAGGATGTTTGGCTGCGACTGAAGTATAATAACTAAAGAAGTGAGATCCATTGCTCCTGTTTGCGAGCAATGGCAGGAAAGTGTGTGAGGCAGAAAATTAATTTTTTTTGCCAATTATTGCAACCGATTGCATAGTAGAAAGCGGGATCAAAACCCACTTTTGTTACGATTAATTGCTGTCATGATGAGATCAAAATTGGCTTTGCTTGCGCCTCCTTATCTATGGGAGGATCTCCGGCCGCTTAATCCGGTACCCGCCCATACGGCAAACCCTCCTTTTTTTAAATCTCAAAACGATACGACGAAAAGCCCTGAGTGGGAACTATCCTTTAGCAGGGATGGCTAACCCGCTCATTGCTTAAAGCTCAAAACGAAACCTCTGTTTACTTCTCAAAACGAAAAAAAATGAAAAAGTCTCAAAACCAAAGGCTACTCATTATGAGTAAGCTGTTGAGGAAGGTTATGGTATTCTCAGCAGCTGTTCTGTTTAGTCTTCTGGCTGGTACCTCGCAGGTACTCGCACAGGGGAAAACCATTTCAGGCCATGTTACCAATGATGCCAATCAACCAGTTGCCGGGGCATCAGTAATTGTAAAAGGTACTTCTAACGGTACCACAACAGACAATAACGGTAACTTTTCTATCTCTGCTTCATCCGGAAGCACGCTTGTCATTAGCAGCATCAATTTTGCTGAAAAAGAAATTAATGTAGGCAATAGCAACAACTACTCTGTTAAATTATCTTCTTCCATCCCCGGTGATCTTGGAGAAGTAGTGGTGGTGGGTTATGGTACGCAAAGAAAAAAAGACGTAACCGGTGCAGTTGTATCTGTTAAAGGTGAAACACTGCGTGAAGTTCCTGCTCCCAATCTGCTCGCTCAATTAAAGGGTCGTACTGCCGGCGTGGATATCGTTAGCAATAGCGCTACTCCAGGTGGTGGTGGAACCATTCGTATTCGTGGTAATCGTTCCATGGCCACATCCTCTGGTCAGAGTGATGGCCTTGATCAGCCATTAGTGGTACTGGATGGAATTCCTTTCGGCGGAAGTATAAACGATATCAATCCTGATGATGTGGCAAGTCTTGAAATTTTGAAAGACGCTTCTGCCACCGCCATCTATGGATCAAGAGGTGCCGGCGGCGTTATCCTGGTTACCACTAAAAAAGGAAAACCTGGCAGAGCGGTGATCAGCTATGATGCTTATCATGGTATTTCAAATATATTGGGCAAACTGAAAGTATTTAATGGAAAAGAATTTGCTGCCTTTAAAGATGAAGCAAGATTAGGGAATACTACTTCTCCCGGCACCAGTTCTTATGCATTGACTGCGGCAGAAGCTGCTGCGTTGGCAGCAGGCGTATCTACTGATTGGCAGGATCTGATTTATCGCCAGGGATTCACTACCAATCACCAGTTGGGAATTTCAGGTGGCAATGAAAATACCCAGTTCTCCGTTTCTGGTAACTATTATAATGAGGAAGGTATAATCCCTAATCAGAATTTTGAAAGATTCACATTGCGTACCAGCATTGATCATAAATTCAATTCCAAATTGAGAGTGGGATTGATCACTACCAATACACTTTCTTATTCAAATACTCCAGGCGGTGGTGGTGTTCCTGGTGGACTTATCAGGTTGACTCCACTTGCCAATCCTTATAATACTGATGGATCCGTGAACCTGCTTCCTGCAATTGGTTCTACAGATGCCACAGTTGTAAGCCCGCTTACACTGATCACCAAATCAGATGCGATCGTTGCCAAGAACAGAAGGATCCGCACGTTCAACAGTTTTTATGGCGAGTATGAGTTCATCAAAGGCCTTAAATACAGACTGAATGTTGGGCTGGATTACAGACAGGATCAGGGCGGTAGCTATAATGGTCCGCTTACTTACACTAATACTGCCACATCTTTCGCACAGGCAAACGCTCAGGTAAACAACTCTGAAGCATGGGCCTATACTGTTGAGAATTTATTGAACTATGATGTGGTATTAAATGGAAAACACAGAATAGGTGCAACTGGTCTGTTTAGCGTTCAGAAAGACCATCAGCAGCAAAGCAGTTTTAATGGTACTGGTTTTCCGGCCGACTTCGTTCAATTTTACAACCTTGCACTGGCCAATACAGTTGTTGCTAATCCGAATGCAGGTTCAAACGGAATTGCAGAAAGAGGTCTGGTGTCTTATATGGCCCGTGTAAATTATGGTTATGATGACAGATATCTTCTTACCGCTACTGTAAGAAGGGATGGTTCTTCCGTGCTTTCAGAAGGCAACCAGTATTTTACTTATCCTGCCTTTGCACTCGGATGGAATATCATGAATGAAAGTTTCATGCAGAACCTGAAAGTTATTTCAAATCTGAAATTAAGAGGCGGCTGGGGTAAAACCTCCAACCAGGGAATTTCTCCTTATACCACACTTGGTGCACTGGGCGTAAGCAACTATAATTTCGGTTTGTCTGCACCCGGCCAGCAGTTTGCATTGGTATTTAACAGCCTTCCCAATCCTGATCTGAAATGGCAATCCACTTCACAAACCAATATTGGTCTTGATTTCGGGTTATTCAAAAACAGGATCACTGGTTCTGTGGATGTATATGATCAGCGTACGAAAGATATCCTGCTTTCTGTAAACCTGCCTCAGAGTAATGGAGCCGGTAGCATTACCAAAAACCTCGGTAAAACCAAGGGCCATGGTGTTGAGATCAACCTCAGCAGCGTAAACGTTCAGACAAAAAGTGGATTTACCTGGAATACAGATGTGAACTATTATTTCAACAGGGAAGAAATTGTTGAGCTGACCACACCTGCCGAGAAATCCAATATTGGTAATGGCTGGTTTGTTGGACAGCCTCTAACAGTTATATACGATGTGAAGAAAATCGGAATCTGGCAAACAGGTGATCCGGCTCTGGCTGCACAAACAACGCCGGTTCAGTTTGTAGGACAGATAAGAGTTGAAGATGTAAATAAGGATAATAAGATTGATGGCAATGACAGACAGATCCTCGGAAATTTCCAGCCTAAATGGGAAGGAGGTATCACTAACCGATTTGCCTATAAAGGATTTGATCTGAACGTTGTGGTATTTGCGCGTATGGGAATGAAAGTGCTGGTGCCCTATCTTACAGCTGACGGTGGCGGCAACGGTTTCCCCTTCTTCATGCAAAGCCGGGTAAACCAGGTAAAAGTGAATTACTGGACACCAACTAATCCTACTAATGAATTCCCACGTCCTGATGCGGGTACAGACAGGTTCGTATTTGCATCAACCCTGGGTTACAGAGATGGTTCTTTCATTAAGTGTCGTAGCATCAACCTCGGATATGAAATTCCATCCAGGCCTTTAAACAAGGTAGGTATTCGTTCCCTGAGAGTATATGTTACAGCAGTGAATCCATTTATCATTTATTCTCCATTTGTGGATGATGGTTTCGGGCCCGATCCTGAAGGAAATGGATTTGGCGGCGCAGTTACTTCACCTTCTGCGGGCGGTAGCACGGGTGCTCCCGGTCGTCAGATCAGTGTGAATGCAAATAATCCATCTACCCGCCAGTTCAATGTGGGGATCAATTTGAAATTTTAATCGAATAAAACCATTTATATGAAGTTCTATAAAAAAATAAGTCTTGCAGCGATAGTCTCGATTGCATTTCTTACTAATGGTTGCAAGAAGGTATTGGAGGAAAATCCGCGTTCGCTGATTCCACCTACTTTCCTGAATACCCCAGACGGAATCCTCGCCGGCATATCCGGTGTATATAATGATATAAGAAATCAGTGGGGTACAGAAGGTTTTTCTCTTCAAACAGTAGCCGGAACTGATGAACATTTGACCGGCGCCAGTGCCAGTGGAGTCCAGTTTTTCAATTATAACGGACTAACCCCATCTTCCATGAACGGAAGTTTCTGGAACACTGCTTACCAGGATATCAATACACTCAATGGCGTGTTGCAATATGCAGCTGCCATGACATTCCCTGCATCTTTGCCTGCCAACACAAAGGCTGTATATATTGCGCAGGCTAAGTTCCTCAGGGCGTATTGGTATTTCTATCTGGTACAGACCTTTGGTAGTGTGCCTCTGCATACCAGTTTCATTACTGAAGCCACTACTTCTGATTCAAAAGCTCCATTGGCAGATGTATATGCACAGATCATTAAGGATTTCACTGAGGCTTCTGCTGATCTGCCTAATACACCTGCTGGTGCTTTCCTGGGAAAGCCGGCTACAAAAGGTGTGGCACAATACTTCCTGGGCAAAGTTTATCTGACCCGCGGATGGTCGTCTGCTGCACAAGCCAGTGATTTTACCACTGCTTATAATACGCTTACAGCCATCATTGCCAATAAGTCCACTTATGGATTTGATCTTTGGGCAGATTATGCTGACGCTTTCAAGCCTGCCAATGACTATGGCAAGGAAACCGTTTTTGTTAGCGACCATAGTGCAGATCCTAAATATGGACGTTATATCCTGGGTTCTTCCGGTGATGGTGGTAATAATCTTACCCCCTGGTTCAATCGCTTTAATTATCCAACACTGGGTGTTAATGCAACTGCAAATGGCAATAATCTGAGCAATCCTTCTTCGGGTAACCCTGCCATGATGACGAGAGATATTGCCAATGGCCGCCCTTATATTCGTATCCGTCCCAATGTTGTTAACCAGACAAGTGGACCCAACACAGGTAAGAATTATATCTATAATGAGGCATTTGCTGACCTGGTAAATGATAGCCGTTATGATAAAACGTTTCAAACTGTATGGATCGCCAATACATTAAATATAACTGGTTCACGCGGTACGCTCACTGTAGGTGTTGATACGGCTATCTGGATGCCACCATATGACGTGGTGGGTGCACCGCAGGCCGTTGGAGCAAGACCTTTCAAAGGAATTATTGTTCCTCCCCGCTTACAATCCAATAGCTGGTATCCTGCCGTTAAGAAATTTGATGACCCCAACAGGGCTGGTGTTAATGATCCTTCAACACGACCTGTTGTGATGGTTCGATTCTCTGATGTATATCTGCTGGCAGCAGAAGCCGCTTTCAAAGGAGGTGGTACATTGCAAAATGCAGCTGACCTGATCAATGTGGTGAGAAGAAGGGCAGCATTCACACCTACCAATAGTGCTGCACAAAATGCCGCCGCTGCATTAGCTATGGAAATAACGCCTGCCCAGGTAACACTTGATTTTATCCTGGACGAACGTACTCGCGAGTTTTACGGAGAATGGCAAAGATGGTGGGACCTTGTACGTACACAATCACTGGTCAGAAGAGTTACAGACTGGAACTCGGAGGCAAAGGCCAATATCAAAGCATTCCATATTTTGAGGCCTATTCCACAAGATCAGATAGACCGTACCACTTCAGGGGCCTGTGTAGGTGCAGCCTGCTGGCAGAACCCGGGATATTAACGCCATGGTTCGTGTCTCACGAACCATTAGGAAAACATAGGACTTTTTCACATAGAAGCATGAGTAACCAGACAGGGATGAGGGTAATACCTCGTTCCTGTCTTTTTTTATGCCATGCTTCCTGTCTCTGATTCCAGTTTCCACCGCCGTGGTTCGTGTCTTACTGCACCGCCATGGTTTGTGTCTCACGAACCGTATCGATCTTAAGGTATTTTGTGGTTCGTGAGACACGAACCACGGCTCTATCATTAGTTCAGCATACCAGAGACTAACAGCTAATAGCTAAAAATCATAAGCCATTAACTATTAACCATTAGGTAATCAATTGTTATCCAATTTTCACCATTTTGATTCATTTTTACAAGTGAGTCGTTCAATGTCAATATTTTACTTCAAAAAAATGTAATCGGTTACAGAAAATAGTATATCTTGACCCCCCGGAAAAAACTAACGGCTCTTGCCATGTTACTACTCGGAATAGACATAGGTACTTCTTCCATTAAGGTCTCTGTTGTTGATGCTGCTTCCCAGAAGGCAATTGCAGCTGCACATTATCCTGAAACTGAAACAGGTATTATTGCTTTAAAGCCAGGTTGGGCGGAACAGAGTCCTGATATGTGGTGGGAACATGTACAGCTCGCCATTCTCAAATTACATGCACAGCGTAAATATGATCCTGCTGATATCGGTGCCATCGGTATTGCTTATCAGATGCATGGACTGGTATGTGTAGATAAGAAACAGAATGTACTTCGGAACAGCATTATCTGGTGCGATAGCCGCGCGGTTGATCTGGGCAATAAAGCCTTTGAAGAGATCGGGAAAGATAAATGCCTTTTGCATCTGCTGAATTCACCCGGCAATTTTACTGCTTCAAAGCTGGCATGGGTAAAACAGAATGAGCCGGCTATTTATGATCAGATCGATAAGATCATGCTTCCCGGAGATTTCATCGCCATGAAGCTAACAGGTTCAGCTACTACCAGCGTATCTGCCTTGTCTGAAGGTGTATTCTGGGATTTCCCCGATAATAAATTATCAAACGATGTATTCAGCTATTATGGCCTGAATACGCAGCATATCCCTCCGGTAAAAGAAGTTTTCTCTGACCATGGACATCTTTCCAGATCAGTTGGCGCTGCATTGTCATTAAAAGAAGGAATTCCTGTTACCTATAAAGCAGGTGATCAGCCTAATAATGCATTATCACTGAATGTCCTTGAACCAGGTGATGTAGCGGCTACAGCAGGTACTTCAGGGGTAATCTACGGTATAAGTGATCAGTTAACCTATGATGACAGGTCAAGGATCAATACCTTTGCCCACGTCAATCACACTGCACAACAAAAGCGCCTGGGAGTATTATTATGTATCAATGGAACAGGCATACTCAATCGCTGGATAAAAAATACTGCAGGCGATAATCTTTCGTACCAGCAGATCAATGAAGTCGCCGCGGCGATAAGACCCGGCAGTGATGGTGTTACCATTCTTCCCTTTGGAAATGGTGCAGAAAGAATTCTGGAGAATAAAATTGTAGGCGCTCATATCTGTGACCTCGATCTGAATATTCATACCCAGGCACATTTGTATCGTGCCGCCCAGGAAGGAATTGCATTTGCATTCCGTTATGGATTGGATATTATGAAAGAGAATGGAATGACGCCACAGGTGATCCGTGCAGGACAGGCCAATATGTTTTTAAGCGAGCTCTTTACTGATTGTTTCGTGAATACACTGGGAATACCCGTAGAAATGTACAATTGCGATGGCAGTGTAGGTGCAGCCATCGGTGCAGGTCTTGGAGTATCTGTTTATAAAAACAGTAAGGAGGCGTTCCGGCATTTCAAACCCGTACAACTGGTAGAACCGAATGGAAAAACCAGTTATGAGGAGCACTATAAGAAATGGCTGGCTCAGCTTGAAAAGCAACTGGCCAATATTTGATAAGAACTGGCTAATTATCAACGGCTATTGGCCTTTAGGCAGAATATAAACCAATTAATTTCACTAATAAAATAAGATCAGATTATGTCAGTCATTACTGGTAATAAAGAATTCTTTAAAGGGATAGGGAAAATAAAGTATGAAGGCCCGCAGTCAGATAACCCACTGGCTTATCGCTGGTATGATGAAAATAAAGTGGTAGCCGGAAAAACGTTAAAAGATCATTTGCGCCTGGCTTGCGCCTACTGGCACAGCTTCGTCGGAAGTGGCGCTGATCCATTTGGGGAAGCCACGCATATTTTTCCCTGGAATGAAAAATCAGATGCCATAGAAAGAGCTAAAGACAAGGCTGATGCTGCTTTTGAGTTTATTACTAAAATGGGTATGCCTTACTACTGTTTTCATGATGTAGACGTAGTTGATTATACCAATGATGTAAAGGACAATGACAAGAGGTTACAAACTTTAACTGCCTATCTGGGTGAAAAGCAGAAAGCCAGCGGTGTTAAGTTATTGTGGGGTACAGCCAATCTCTTTTCACATCGCAGATATATGAATGGTGCTTCTACCAATCCTGATTTTCATGTACTGGCACATGCCGGTGCGCAGGTAAAAGCAGCGTTGGATGCAACAATTGCACTGGGTGGCGAGAATTATGTGTTCTGGGGTGGAAGGGAAGGATATATGAGCCTGCTGAACACCAACATGAAAAAAGAAAAAGACCATCTGGCCCGCTTCTTACAGACAGCAAGGGACTACGCGCGTAAGAATGGATTTAAAGGTACATTCTTCATTGAGCCTAAACCATGTGAGCCTTCAAAGCATCAATACGATTATGATTGCGAAACCGTGATCGGCTTCCTTCGTGCGTATGACCTGTTGAATGATTTCAAACTGAATATAGAAGTAAACCATGCTACACTTGCCGGACATACATTTACCCATGAACTGCAGGTAGCTGCCGATGCAGGAATGCTTGGAAGCATGGATGCCAACAGGGGAGATTATCAGAATGGATGGGATACAGACCAGTTCCCCAATGATATCAATGAACTCACAGAGGCTATGCTCATCATTCTTGAAGCAGGTGGTTTCAAAGGGGGTGGTATAAACTTCGATGCCAAGATCCGCAGGAACTCTACGGATGCTGCAGATCTGTTTTATGCGCATATCGGCGGTATCGATACATTTGCCCGTGCATTGATCACTGCAGACAATATCCTTCAGAAATCAGAATATAAGAAGCTTCGTGCGGACAGGTATGCTTCTTATGACAACGGGAAGGGGAAGGATTTTGAAAATGGTAAACTTACACTGGATGATTTAAGAGCGTATGCTGTTGAGAATGGTGAACCTGCTGTAAAAAGTGGCAGACAGGAATACATGGAAAATATAATCAACCGATTCATATAACAGCTTATCTTTAAATCTAAACGAAACTTGTTGTTATGACTTATATCACCGCGCTTGATTGGATCATCATTCTTTTTTATTTCGCTATTATCGGCGGAATAGTCTGGTGGGCAATAAAGAAGAAAAAAGGAAATACAGCAGAAGAATATTTCCTTGGAGGACGCCACCTGGGCTGGTTCATTATCGGAGCCTCCATATTTGCTTCTAATATTGGTTCGGAGCACCTGGTAGGGTTGGCCGGATCGGGAGCAACAGATGGCGTTGCATTGGCACACTATGAATTGCATGCATGGTGTTTGCTGGTGCTGGGCTGGATAATGGTACCATTTTATATGCGTTCCAAGGTATTTACCATGCCTGAGTTCCTCGAGAGAAGATTCACTCCGCAGGCCAGAACAGTACTTTCCATCATTTCACTTATCGCGTATGTATTAACAAAGATTGCAGTGGGCATCTATGCCGGCGGTGTAGTGTTCCGTGCGCTTATGCCGGATGTGAACTTTATGGGAATGGATAGTTTCTGGATCGGTTCAATATTATTGATCATCCTGACCGGGATCTATACAATTGTAGGTGGATTGAGAGCGGTGGTTTATACTGAAACGCTTCAGGCGTTTATCAAGATCATCGGTGCTGTGATGGTAACCTATTTTGGACTAAAGGCCCTTGGTGGATTTGATAAACTGAGAGAGATCTGCGGATCTGAAATGTTCAACCTGTGGAAGCCGGTTGTACCAGATGGAACAGAAGGTACCTGGGCTCCTGTGAGGGAAGCTGGAAGACAGGCCTGGTACTTTAATGATAAATATCCATGGCCAAGTATGCTTCTTTGCGCTCCTATTATTGGATTGTGGTACTGGTGTACTGATCAGTATATCGTACAGCGTGTATTGGGTGCACCTAATGAAAAAGAAGCTCGTCGCGGTTCCATGTTTGCAGGGTTCTTAAAGCTGACTCCGGTATTCCTGTTCATTATTCCGGGTATGATCTGCTTTGCACTGGCAAAAAGTGGAATTAACGCAGATATTCATCGTGAATTATTTGATGCACAGGGTAACCTGATCAGGGAAAGGGCACAGGCAGCGTTTCCTTTACTGGTAACGCATGTGCTACCTCCCGGTATCAGAGGCATTGTGGTAGCAGGGTTGCTGGCCGCGTTGATGAGTGCCCTTGCGGGAGTATTCAATGCATCATCATCGTTATTTACAATGGATTTCTATTCCAAGTTTAAACCAAAAGCTACACCGGCGCAGTTGGTTAAAGTAGGAAGGGTAGCAACTGTTGTAATGGTAATAATCGGGTTGCTTTGGATACCTGTTATCCAGGGAGGTCGTGGATTGTATGATTACCTGCAGGGTATTCAGGCTTACCTGGCACCGCCAATATTTGTGGTATTCTTCTTTGGAATATATATGAAGCGGTTAAATGGACCAGGATGTATGGCTACGCTACTAACCGGGTTTGGAATGGGATTATTCAGGTTGGCAGTGGATACTCCGGTAAAACTGAGTGGAAAAACCTATACCGAAGGATCATTTCTATGGATAGTCAATAATATATTCTTCCAGTATTACAGCCTGTTGATCACGCTGGTTTGTATTCTTGTATTCATCATTGTAAGTTATGCAACGCCTCAGCCGGATTATGCCAAGATCTCAGGTCTTACATTCTCCACACTTTCAGATGCAGACAGAAAAGCAACCCGTTCTACATGGAGTATGAAAGATGTAATACTTTCAGTATTGCTTGTAGTATTGATCATCGCTATTTACATATACTTTACCGGATAGGGTAAATATTGTACCCTCGGTTTATTAATGGTGGAAGATAAAAAGGACAAATTCCTAAAGAAGAAGGTCCTGTTTAT
The DNA here is from genome assembly GCA_021154405.1 of Segetibacter sp. Lineage (GTDB taxonomy): Bacteria > Bacteroidota > Bacteroidia > Chitinophagales > Chitinophagaceae > JAJKIP01. The sequence goes on from JAJKIP010000181.1 coordinate 28,341, forward strand.
CTTTCACCATTTGTATTTTCGGCCTTTAAAATAA
>JAJKIP010000182.1 GCA_021154405.1 Segetibacter sp.
AGTTTGATCCTGAGTTCCTGTTCCAGCAGATTCTTGGTCCTGTCTACTGATAATTTCAGCAGGTCAACTACTCCAAGGAACTGTGGCTTCTGCTCAACGATCACACAGGCATTGGGTGAAATGCTGATCTCGCAATCAGTGAACTTATAAAGCGCATCAATAGTAATATCGGGAGATATTCCGGCTGCAAGGTCAATTTGAATTTCTACATCGGCAGCCGTGTTATCCGTTACTTTTTTGATCTTTATCTTTCCCTGTTCATTGGCCTTAACAATTGACTCCATCAATTGTGTGGTGGTTACTCCATAGGGAACACTCCGGATTGCCAATGTTTTCTTATCTATCTCTTCAATGTGCGCACGTACCTTGATCTTACCGCCTCTTTTGCCCTGATCATAATCAGTAACATCCACCATACCACCAGTCTGAAAATCGGGATTCAATTCAAATCGTTTTCCACGCAGGTACTTTACAGAGGCATCTATGAGTTCACAGAAATTATGAGGCAAAATTTTAGTAGATAATCCCACCGCAATTCCATCAGCGCCATGTGCCAGCAGCAATGGAAATTTCATTGGTAAAGTAACCGGTTCATTTTTCCGGCCATCATAGCTCAATTGCCATTCTGTGGTCTTTGCATTGAAAGCAACCTCCAGTGCAAATTTGCTAAGGCGGGCTTCAATATATCTGGCTGCAGCCGCATCATCGCCTGTTCTTACATCACCCCAGTTTCCCTGCGTGTCAATCAGCAGGTCTTTCTGTCCCATATTCACCAGTGCATCTCCAATGCTGGCATCGCCGTGAGGATGGTATTGCATTGCCTGGCCAATGATATTTGCCACTTTATTAAAGCGGCCATCATCCATTTCTCTCATGGCGTGCAGTATCAGGCGCTGAACCGGTTTCAATCCATCCTCTACCGCCGGCACTGCTCTTTCAAGGATTACATAAGACGCATAATCCAGAAACCAGTCTTTATACTGGCCAAATAGCGCCGATTTATCATTTGGTAAAAAGTCTGATGCTTTAGACTTAGACATAATTCAATTTTAATTGGCAGAAACTTCTTCTGCAACTGAGTTCTCATTTTTCTTTCCGGGTAAGCGCACATCAAAATCCTTCCAGCCTTTGGTGATATCACCCATCACTTCAATCTTACCTGCAGCTACCAATTCTTTCATCCGCCACATCAGGAACACATCTCCCGTTTTTATTTTCATGCGATGCAGGGTATTGGATAAAGCGCGGGTGGCCTTCTGCCATTCAGGTGTAATATTTTTAAGGATCTCGCTATCATAAAAACGTTCATCCTTGCCAACTATCTTCTTTCCTCCTTCCAGCATTCTTACTGGTGCATTTTCCTCCATCAGTTTTCTCCATTCATCTGGATCAACCTCATATTCACTCAGGGTAATAGGTCTTGCCAGCTTTTTTGCTTTCATAAATTCTTTAGGTTGTATCTCCTGCAGCCAGGAAGGATAGAACAATTGACCCTTTTCATTAATAAAAGGAAGATTGTTCATGTATAATATCATCACCCTTCCCTGGTATTCACGGAGCTGAGGCATGAGCCAGTAGTAACTGGTTACATCATGCTGGTTCTGACCCATCCAGATCCAAACCTGCTCTTCAGGATTCTCCTCCAGTTTCTTCTTTAATTCTTTAACCATCTCCCGGTCATCAAAGCTTCCCACTCCTTCAGTTCCATAGGGTGATCCTGATAATAAACCACGCCAGTAATCCAGACGGGCATTCCACCCCTCTTCCGTATCCAGGTTTTTTATAGGACCTACTGCAAAATCATCCTTCACCTGGATTACCTCTCCTGCCAGTGTTTCATCCAGTTCAATGGCCTTTGTCAGTACATCTACATCACCTGCATTATGCACAATGTGTATCATAGTTATTTTTTTATTTTAATAGCCAGGAACAAATAGTTATTTGCCGCAGCGATTACTTCATATTTCACATAGAAGCTTTCCGTAAATATCCTGAATGCCATAAACTCATGCTTAGGCACTGCAAACTCATCAAAAAAAATAATATCGCCGTCATTCAAAACACGGTACAGTTGAGAAAGGCTGAAAATGGTTGCGCTGAAAATATCAGCGTCCATATGGATCAGCTTTCTTTTACCATTCTGGTATTTATCCAGGAAAGGAATAAGTGTATCCTGAAAAAGTCCTTTATAAAAACTGGCACGTGAATCGGTAATATTCAATGATTCCAGTGCCGATGCCATAGATCCTTTTGCAAAGGGTCCATAGTCTTCAGGCAATCCTTCAAACGTATCAAAACCAAAAAAACGGGATTGTGCGTTCTTATTATGCTCCAGCCACCATTTGAAAGAATGTCCACCACAAACTCCAAACTCAAAATAATCAACCGCCATATTTTCCAACTGCTCCTGGTTGCTGATATTCTGATAAAGGATCAGCCTTCTGTTATAATCCCATTTATGCTGATACCAGTCGTTATACCCATTCACCCTGGTCTGCCGCCGCCATTTACTTAGCTTGGACATATTATATGCATTCAGCATAAGGCCTGCAAAAGGTTCAACTAACCCGTGCAATCGCCACTTCATGAAAAGTGATTTCGCCTTGCGAATTATATCCAGCTTTGTCATTACGGTTTGGAGCGGTTATTTAATTTCTCAGGCTTCTGCCATCTTCTTGCCTTCTTCTGTGATTGGAATATCCACTTCAATTTTCAGGTTTTCAATAATGAATTCCTGGCGTTGGGGCGTGTTCTTGCCCATGAACTTTTCCAGTAACTCCTGTATATGATCACCATGCTCCAGCAAAACATGTTGCAATTTTATTTCATTACCAATGAATCTGCCGAATTCATCCGGTGATATTTCTCCCAATCCTTTAAACCTTGTTATCTCCGGTTTGCCACCCAGCTTTTTGATTGCCGCCTGTTTTTCACCTTCATCATAACAATAGATCGTTTCCTGTTTGTTCCTTACACGGAATAAGGGCGTTTCAAGAATGTGCACATGTTCTTTCTTTACCAGGTCAGGAAAGAACTGAAGGAAGAAAGTCATTAGCAGTAACCGGATGTGCATGCCATCCACATCCGCATCTGTTGCGATCACAATATTCTTATAACGTAATCCTTCCAGTCCTTCTTCAATATTCAGGGCGTGCTGCAGTAAATTGAATTCTTCATTTTCATACACCACTTTCTTCGTCATCCCATAACAGTTCAATGGCTTACCCCGGAGGCTGAATACAGCCTGGGTTTCCACATTCCGGGATTTGGTAATAGAACCACTGGCACTATCCCCTTCCGTAATGAAAATGGTAGTCTGATTCATCCGGTCAAAGAAATCTTCTTTGTTTTTGGATGGGGGTTCATCATTGAGATGAAGGCGACAATCTCTCAGTTTTTTATTATGGAGATTTGCTTTCTTGGCTCTTTCATTGGCGAGCTTCTTGATACCTGCCAGTTCTTTTCTTTCCCGTTCACTCTGCTCAATGCGTTTCTTCAATGCATCTGCAACCGAAGGATTTTTATGTAGATAATTATCCAGTTCTTTTAACAGGAAATCTCCCACAAACTGTTTCATGGAAGGTCCATCTACATCCACGTTTATCGAACCCAGTTTTGTCTTGGTCTGACTTTCAAACACAGGTTCCACCACCCTTACAGAGATGGCAGCTACTATACCCGTGCGCACATCTGAGGCATCATAATCCTTCTTATAGAAATCACGGATGGTCTTTACATAAGCTTCACGGAAAGCCTGCTGATGCGTTCCACCCTGGGTGGTATGCTGGCCATTTACGAAGCTGTAAATGTCCTCGCCATAATCATTATTATGCGTAATGGCCAATTCAATATCATCTCCGCTGATGTGAATGACGGGATAACGGATCTCATCCTCATTTGTTTTGCGTTGCAACAGGTCCAATAATCCGTTCTTGCTTACAAAACTCTTACCGTTATAATTGATCTTGAGACCAGCATTCAGGAAGCAATAGTTCCATATCTGGTTTTCCAGGAATTCCGAATGGAATTTGAAATTCTTGAATACGGATTCGTCAGGAACGAAGGTTACGATAGTTCCATTCTGTTCGGATGTCTTCGCTTCTTTATGTTCTTTTTTAAGGTGTCCTCTTTCAAACTCGGCGGTTTTTTCCTTTCCTTCCCTTACTGCGGTCACTTTGAAATAATGACTGAGGGCGTTTACTGCTTTTGTACCAACGCCGTTCAGACCAACTGATTTCTGGAAGGCCTTGCTATCGTATTTCGCTCCGGTATTGATCTTGCTTACCACATCCACCACTTTTCCCAGTGGTATACCGCGACCATAATCCCGGATCGTTACCGTTTTTCCATCTATGGTCAGGTCCACGTTTTTTCCATAGCCCATGGTGTATTCATCGATACAGTTATCCATTACTTCTTTCACCAATACATAGATGCCATCATCAGGGCTGCTGCCATCGCCCAGTTTGCCGATATACATACCTGGACGGAGGCGGATATGTTCCTTCCAGTCGAGGCTCTTTATACTTTCTTCGGTATACTCAAAAAGGTTGGTAGTTTCTTTGGACGGACTTTTACTCATTGAACATTGAATATATGTATGTTGAATATTAAAATTTCCTCTATTCTCCCACGCAGCACCAAGGCATCCCGGTCCCGATAGCTACCGGGATTTGAGGAAGTCGCGCAAATATACCAAAACCGGCCCAGGAGTCCGGATTTTGAGTTATTCACGATTGTGGAAAAATTGGTGTAGATAGGTGGAAATTAAACGCTTATTGGGGTTTACTGTAGATCCAGTTGGGCTATTGGGCAGCAGTTGAATCAGGTGCAGTAATAGATTCTGGCCCGATATAGTCATTAGATACATTCATATCCTGTCCACAAACAATAAAGGGTTCAATTCTATGCCATAATTGATATATGGACTCGTTTTTTTGCTGCCTTATCCTGTCCTTAATTTCATACTTCATAAATTCGATCTCTTTCCTAATTCCTCTGATTTGCGAAGAAGGTCCCGATCTTTTTAACTCACGATCCAGTTGCCGTTGATCAGTTTGTATTAATTCAACACTATAGGTTCCAGGGTTTATTTCTTTTTTGGAATATAATAAGGCCTGTTTTCCTTTATAACCAATACATACCAGATCATAAGTCATTAAACCATTCAGGTTTTCAGAAAACTTTCCTCCAG
>JAJKIP010000183.1 GCA_021154405.1 Segetibacter sp.
ACTTAATGCCTGTTTGAACCACCGATTGTGTAAAACTTGTGTTGAACTATTTTTTACCGGATAAGTATAAATTACTATATGTTGATTGCTGTCAATGCAGTTGATCTCCGGGAAAGCTTCGGCAGGGATATATTTCGTAAAGGATAATACCGGCTTTCACGGCAGGATCCTCATTCATAATGGCTGGGATCTCTTCAGGATTTGCATTAAAAATATAAATACCGCTCACTGGTGCTTCTACCGTGATGGGGGCAACCATGGATAATATGCCATCTTCCCGCAGGGAGAAATTTCTCCTCGCATGTTCCCAAATGATACTGCGCACATTTTCCGAAGCAGCATTCGGTCCGGGTTTTAGCATAACAAAACTGTATTCCTTTGTTTTGGCAAGCATATCCTGCATGTATTCATCAGTGATCCGGGGCATATCCTGAATTTAGATTGAAGTTGTTCAAATATAAGCAGGCCTGCCAGGGAAGGATTACCATTTATATAATTTTAATGCCCGGTAATTTCTCCCTAAATTTATCGACCAAAAACATCAAATATGAAACGATACATTTCTAAAAGTATGCTGGCCTTGCTGGTTACTCCTGCCTTATTGTTATCCTTTGTTTTAATGCCTGAAAAATCAAAATTCGAAGGGTCCTGGAAACTTAATGAGAGCAAAAGCGAGCTCGGCGATTTCGGTGGACGATTTGCTGCGCGCAAAATGAAAGTAGAGCAGAAAAATGATGCCATTACTATTGCTAAAACAACTCCCGGTTTTAATGACGGTCCCGATGTGGTACGTACTGAAACGTTGACCTTTGATGGCAAAACAGTTGAATCAACCAACCAGGGCGGTTTCGGTACTTCTAAAAGAAAAGCATCCATTAAATGGTCAGCAGATGAAAAATCATTTGTGATCACTCAGAATACCAGCTTTGAAGGACAGAACGGCCCTCTGGAGATCAGTGGTACTGAAACGTGGACGCTTTCTCCTGATGGCAAAAGCCTCACTGCTGAAACGCATAACACATCTCCACAGGGAGAATATGCCATGAAGGCGGTGTATGATAAAGAGTAATAATTGTAGTCAGAAAGAAATTAAGAGCGGGGCCAATTGGCCCCGCTTTATTTTTTGATATTGGTTCAGTGAAAATTTAGTAACGACCGTCTTTTTTATCCTGGCCACGACCAATGATATATCCGAGGGCTGCCCCAGCTACACCGCCAATTACACCACCCGCAACACGATTCTTTTTATTAATGACCGCACCCGCTACAGCGCCAGCTCCACCACCTATAGCCGCACCCTTTGCTGCTTTACTCCAGCCTTTCTTTTGCGTTGTTTTCGCATAGTTATTAGAACCCGAGCTCATTGAACCACTACCAGAATTGCTGGAGGTAGTTCTTCTTGCTGTTGTTGTTCTATGGACAGGGGCAGGAGCTGCTGCTACAGGTTGACTTGCATACTGGTACTTGCTGGGATCCATTCTTTCATTCTGGAATTTCCAGTTCTGGAACTGTGCAAGTCCAACGGTATCTTCATAAGACAATCCCTTTGTGTCGGCAGTTGATCCAGGGTTCCTGTTACACGCAACCAATAGAACAGCTGCCAGGGTAATGAGGGAGCAAATTGTAAAAATTCTTTTCATAACTGATTTTTTAAGTTGAATAATTAAAAACTTATTACCCCTAAATCAGAAAAAATGCCATAGAATTTGCGATTGTTAATAGCTGCTATTTCCAGTAAAAAAGAGGCTATTGATCAGGCAATTATGGGCGAAATCTTTTAACAAAAAAGAACTGGCTTAATATGAATATTTCTGGCATCACTACCTGCGTTAACAATCTTTATGCATGCCCTTAACATGACGTAAAAATGTCGTTAACAAAACCTTGAGACTTGATTGAATGTGCCGATTAAAACAGGAATAAAATGATGGCAGCAGGGGATAGCTATAAATAAAAAATGGGGACTTTATCAGTCCCCAAACAAGAAGGGCGAATCGGTTAACCCTCCTCATCAAGTTTATGCAGTTTCTAGCTGCGGTAAAAATTTTAATCAGAGCCTTAAGAACATTTACCGGCCGGTTTAGCCGGTAAATGCATTGGACGGTTAATACAATTAATTACTAACTACTAATTGGTGCATGGAATTCCCGAGGATTCGGGATGGTTTGTCAGGATTGGATCCTGATAGAAATCAGGATGTCAGGTATTGGATTTTCTAAAAGTATTTCTTGGATTGCTTTGCTATTAACACCACAAAGAAAGCCATATCCGGGACCGTAAACAATAGAATAACCATCCTATCTCTTGTAGAATTAGGCCTACAGGAATACCCCTAAAAAGTGTATAATTGACCTTTATTTATTTCCTGCCTGTTGCAGCCCACAAAATGCCTGCATACAAGTGATTAAGAAAGGCGGGCTCACTGAAATTGGTAGGAAGATGACCTAATGCAGTATAGAATGCACGGCCACCATCATAATTATGATACCAGGCCAGAGGATGCACAGCACCCATACCATCGCTTTTATTATCTCCCCATTGCACTTTTGGATTATAAGTTGTTTCATCTACGCCGAGTATATAATTGAGGCCAGTGGTTGTTTCCGGTTGAAAAGCATACCACTCTTCTGTCCAGATTCTTCCATCAGCAAATCCCTGCAGACCCGGGAAACTATTGTCCAGTATTTTCATTTTGGCTGATTGAACGGCAGGATGGATCTTGAACATTCTTCCAACCAGTTTGGTGTACCAGGGCCAATCATATTCTGTATCAGAAGCGCTGTGGATGCCTACATAACCTTTACCTGACTGGATGAATCTTTCCATTACCTTCTGCTGATCGTCGTTGAAAATATCTCCGGTAGTATTCAGAAAAATTACCACCTGGAATTGCTTCAGGTAATCATCAGTGAAGCCACCCGGGTTTTCCCAGAGCACTACATCAAAGAAATTCCTTACACCCATTTCTTTCAAAGCAATCCAGCCTGCGTGCAATGATTCATGATGCCAGCCTTTGGTGGTTGTAACTACCAATGCTTTGAATTGTTTTTGCTGGGCTGAAACGGTTGAAGAAGCGATGCACTGACAAACAAGGATAACAAGCAATAATCTGAAGCCTTTCATAATGGAAGTTTTTTTGTGAGGCTGAAAATAAGCAATATTCCAATTTTAGCATGAGCTAACATTTTCATTAAGGCCCGAAGGGTTTTATTATAGGGACAAATAAGTCCTGCTTTCAATCATGTTGTACATTTGCAGAACAAATATTTCCGGTATGCAACCATATGTGTTAATGCTGCAAACTGATCCTGATGACAGGTATATCACTGAATCAACCATGGATGAAATATCCAATAATATACCTGTACAGTTTATTTCTTCCCTTGATGAGATGGATAATGCGATTATCGAATTTGGACAACCGGTGGTCATCCTTGTTAATGACCAGGGGTCAGCACAACAGGGACCTGTAATAGTGAAGAAACTGAAATTAAATTCTCTTTATAGTCATATTCCTGTTGTTCTGCTGGGGGAAGTAACTACTTCAGAATATATCCAGGAATGTTACAGGGCAGGGGCGAATACTTTTATCATCAAGCCTTCCACAATTGCCGAAACCAGGAAAAAGATAGCAACTTTTTTCTCTTACTGGTTTGACGTGGCTGAAGTATGATAGCTGTTAAAAATCAGAATAATCTGTAGCTTTCAGGAACATTACCTCTGCTTTGGAAACTGTGTGCTGGTATTCTGGCAGCGCAGAGATATTTTTCCATAACGGATCAGCAAAAAATGTTTTCCAGTGTGCATCTCTTTCAGTCATATTCTCAAAGCTGGTCATGTACATCAGATTGGGCATGCGGCTGCCACTTAACACTTCAGCATAAAAAACAGGATTGAATTGAAGCCGGTCAAACAATGATATCTCACCACCTTCATTGAACATATGCACTTTGGAATTGTAAAGTAATTCTGTTGGTCCTTCATAGCTCCTGAGCTCATACACGCGTTCTTTTACAGGTCCTTTCAATTTGGGTAATTCCATTTTAAGATGCATGGGAAATGCTTTCAATACAATATTTTCCATGCGCACAAAAGGTGGCAGATTCCAGGGGGCCATCATATAATTACGTGCAGCTTTTGCATATCCAGAGTCTTTCTGCAATTGAGCAGGTAAACCGGCCAGTTTATCAAGAGAAGATGCTGAAAAGAAAACGAACAGGCGCTTGTCGGCCACAGTATCGTTTGCCATTGCTTTAAAAGCGTCTACATTCCTGATTCCAGCTTTATGCAAATAAGGAATATAGGCTTGTGAAATATATTCATCCAGCATTTTTTCCTGTTCTGCATTGGCAAAATGATATATTCTGATCTGGTAATATTCTGCGGAAGGTTTGGGATCTGTAGTAGCTGATACGGGTAGGGAAAATACGATTGTGATTGCAATCACTAAAAAATGGCGAAGCCGGAATAAATTCATATTCAATTTTTAGAACAGGGAAATTAAATAATTGTTACGATGAAATCCATATTGTCATGGAAATGTAATTCTTAAACAGTGATGGGGAAAACAAAATTGGTTTTTAATTTTTTTTATTTCTACCTTACTAGACGCTTTTAAAGCAGGAAACCTTCTCCTGCTTATTTACTGGGTTCTGGATCCGCCCCAGCCCGAAACCTGAATAGACTCCCGCTTTTTTTATCAAAAACACTGATATGAACTTATTATTCATGTCCGCATCCAGCCGATGGCGCAGTAAGACGCGTAAAGCTGAATCAGCCTATAGGGAAGCTATTAAGCAAAACCTGGAATTCAGTGAGACAAAAAAATTGTATATCGAATTTAAACGTGTTGAAAAGGAGCTTCACGAATATCTAACCAAAAGAGCCGAAGAGAGAATGGGCATTGCACTATTGTAAATCATTGAATAGAAAAAGGGCCTGAAAGACCGGGGTTACCCAGAATGCTTTTAGGCCCTTTTTTATAATAAGATTTCGAGATCGTCTTAGAACTTGCGATCGCGGTCCCGGTCATTACCATATTTCTTATTGTAACCGCCGCCTCCGCCACCACCATAACCTCCGCTACCGCCACGGTAACCACCGCCTCCGCCGCCACCTTTATTGTAGCCTCCACCGCCGCCACTTCCACCACGGAAACCGCCACCGCCTCCACCACCTTGTCTTTCTTCAGCAGCTTTTACAACCAATGGCTTTTTACCCAGCGATATATCATTGAGACTTTCAATTGCATCCTTGGCTTCTGCCTCTACAGGCATTTCCACAAATCCAAATCCTTTACTTTTCCCAGTCTCCTTGTCTATGGCTACTTTGGCAGAAGTAATAGTTCCGAATTTTTCAAAGATTTCGGTTAGCTCGGCATCATCGAGATCATAAGGGAGGCCGGCGACAAAAATTTTCATGTATTGCTTTTTGTAAAAGTACTGAACTTAAGGTTAAGTGACGTTGCAAATTAAAACAAGTTTTTGAATATGGGAGAATGGAATTTCGGAACCCGCCACGAAACCGGGTCATATATGAGAAGGAGTAATTTGTTGACACAGGGGGTTTAGGGGATTGTACGAACGCTTACAGGTCAGGTTATCAAAGAAATCGCTTGTATTTAAAGGGTATGGTGTCTTTTCCACCCTTGCTATTGGGCCCAACGATAAACGCATTTACCGAATTTTGATTGGAAATGGTATAATTTACATCGGTAGGGAAATCATGTGCAGGATTACTGAACTGGACACTGTTATCTGTTAATTTACTTGATGTAAATTTCACTGATTTGTCATCATTCTGCCCATTTATCCTGTTCTCAAATACCCACCGGCCGTTCTCCGGATAGATATGTGCCTGCTCATTCCAGGAAGTATCTGCATCCTTCAGAACATAAACATTCGAGCGGTAACTGCCATCGTCATTCCTTTTCCATCGTTCATATGTTTTGCCATCTTCCAATTGCCAGGTACCTAACAATTTTTCAAAGACGGCAGGAGAGGATGTTGTTTCTGTGACAGTAGAGCCGGATCTGGTTTCGGAACTATCAGCAGTTTGATTATTGCAATTATACAGGCTTAATGATAACAGACACATTAAACTAATGCGGTAAAAGGAGGGGTTCATTTCAGGTAATTATTAATGCAAAATAATGAGTGCTCAGGTTCTAAAAACCAGGGCCCATGTAGATGGCCCTGGCTACTTAGTGAATCGGTCCTGCATTTTTAAATGCTCGATTATAATGCTCCTAACTGCTTCAAAAACTTCTCAGAATTCTGCCTGACTGGATCAGGAGGATTCATGCTTAATGATTTTTTGAAATTGATTATGGCGTTCTTGCTGTCGCCCTTGGTCACATAACCCTCACCCAGACTGTCAAAGGTATTTGGGCTCCTGGGGAAACGTTTGGTATTCAGGATGAACACTTCAATGGCTTTATCCTGCTGTCCGTTGTTCATTAACTGGTAGCCATATAAGTTTAATTCCACTTCAGTTGAAAGAGCCATAGCCTCACTCATCGTTTTGTCTGACTCATCATTTTTACCCATAGCTTTCAGGATGTTTGCCTTCGTGTTCAGTGTAGCAAATGATTTATTCTGGGCAATGGCTTTGTCAGCCCATACCAATGCTTCATCATAATTGACCTTATTATTAACAGCATAGGTTGCAGCACTGTTAAATCCCTGCCAGTTGAAACCCACAGGCCCTTTTAATTCTTCTTCTGCGTTTGCCATCACAATATCATCAGTAGCAAATTCGATTTTCACCGGAAACTGTTTCTTTTCCCAGTTCAACATAAGGTCAGTGCTATTCTTGGTGATATTATCGAATTCATAGGTCAACATTTCAGTGTTGGGTATGGAATTCAGTTTGATCTTTGCACGCATGAGGTCATTCTTCTGATCATAGAAGAAGCTTCCCCAGGAGCGGCTGTCTTTTGACAGGATCACTTCACCAGTATTATCCTGGTTGATCACAAAGAATAAACCGTACTGGCCCGCAGGCACAGTGGTTCCCTCTACTTTAGCGGAATGAGTGAGCGTTATGGTTGTATTTTCATTTGCCCCTGCACGCCAGGGAGCTGAATTACCCGCTCCAAAGGCCTGCACATTCCAGCCATAGGGTACCAGTTTGCCCCATACTTCACGGCCTTTCACAGAAGGTCTTGAATAATTCACGGTGACTTTAGAGATCCCTATTGTTTGGGCAACTTCTGCAGCTGGACTTGGTATTCTTGGTGTGGTTATTCCCTGGCTGCTCACATTGAACGCTATCAGTCCAAGACAGAATATCTGCAGTGAGCGCATTACATATAGTTTTTTCATTTTAGAAGTTTTGGTAAGGAAACATTTGTTAGTTAAATTACGATCAACGCTCATTGACTAAAAAGGAATTCTACTGAAGCGGTAATTATAGAGGTCAAAAGGCCAGTAATGATTGCAGAATGTTGAACGGTATTTATAAAACACAAACAATTATAGTCTGAATTTTACATTTACAATTTGCTTTGCAAGGTTTATCGTACAGTAGTTTATAACACTGCATCTGGAGGGTGGGCAATAAATATTAATTGAAGACGAAAAGAAAAGTATAACGACGCATATGCCACAAAGCATATGCTATCCAGCAAGCCTGAAACAATAATCCCTATTAACTGACGATCACATTCCCATTACGATAATCAACGCGAACTGCTATACGAACAGGTTCTCCTCGCATGGAATCAACTTCGATTTCTGCATTGATAGTGGCTTCGAATAATATTTTGCCCACCTCAACCAGTTTTTCTTCAGCTTCTACAAACTTTGCCTGTGCAATCGTTGATTGTTCACCATTGATGATCATATCCTGGTAGGCTTTATAAATGGTATTTGCCTGGTCAAGATTATAATGATTTTCTTCTCCATTAAATTTTGCGAGGAGCTTATTGTACTCCTTTTCGGCATCCATCTTTTTCCTGCCGTAGAACCTGGATCTTTCCCGGTGTTCAATATATTCTCTGATTATATTTTCTACAGATACGATAGGAGTCATCATAAGGTATTATTTTCTCCCTAAAAAACGGAAAACAGGCCCTTTTAGTGCCTTATTTTATTGTAGAAAAATAGCCGTCTGAGAACCAGACAGGTATAAGAATCGTGTTTATACGCCGATTCTTTTTCGTAATAATTCGTAACGCGGATCAGTCTTGACGCCTTTATAAACAGGATACTCCAGGTAATAGCTAACCGGCCCCATTCTTTTATCAATACACTGGTTGAGATAGTGAAATGCCTTGTCAGTATCACCCAATCCATACCATACTGCTGCAAGATCAGCATCGATCACAGAATCAGGTTCCTGTTGCTGGCGCAATTCCATTTTGCTGATAATGTCAAGCGCTTTATCACGCTGGCCCAGCTTCCCATAAGCGACCCCCATCCCCATCAATCCTTTCAATGGGTGATTGGTGAGCTGTTGATATTCTTTAAATAATTCAAGGGCTATATCCCAATCGCCTTTCATGCCAATAGACCAGGCCTTTAATTCAATTGCTCTTCGCATTTGCGGATTTACTTCCAGCAATTTATCGGCCTGCAGAATAGCATCATCATAGCGTTCGGCAAACACATACATGTTACCCAGCGTCTGAGACACGATAGGAGAGAGAGGATCTTTTTCCTCTGCATATTCCATTATTTTTACTGCCAGCGCTTTTTGTCCCATCGTAACATAATAAAATCCAAGGAGCTCATAGGCCTCAACATTACCGGGATTTAATTCTATTGCTTTTTTCAGGGATTGATAAGCATCGGCCCATTTCCAGTCATAAAAAAGATAAACACTTGCCTTGGCAGCATGACCTTCGGAAATTGAATCATTCAGACTAAGCGCTTTATCAGCAAACTGATTTACTATCTGGAATGCGCGGTCCGGCAATACCTGGCCGGTGGCGCCTAAATAGCTGTAAGCTGCAGCCGTCATGGCATAGGCCTGAGCATAGTCAGGTTCCAATGCAATCGCCTGTTCAAAACATTCAATTGCTTTATGGCAATCGGCTGGTGTTAGCTTATTCCAGAAATGAAGTCCTTTGAGGTAATGTGTATACGCCGTTACATTATTAGTAGAAGGTTTAACCAGTTGGGTAGCTTTTTGAACCGGCGTAAGGTTCTCCCTCAGCTTGTTGGCAATAATCCCACTTATCTCATCCTGTACCTGGAATATATCGGTGAGATTGCGATCATAGTTCTCGCTCCAGATATGGTAACCATCTGCTGCATTGATTAGCTGGGCGGTTATTCTGACTTTATTACCTGCCTTGCGCACACTTCCTTCCAGTACCTTATCCACATTCAGCTGAATGGCAATATCCCGGATATCAGTATTCTTTCCCTTGAAAGCGAAAGCTGAAGTGCGGGAAGTCACCTGTAATCCATCAACACGTGTTAGCGCATTCAATAATTCCTCGGTAATCCCATCACTGAAATATTCATTTTCCGGGTCGGCGCTCATATTCACAAATGGCAGCACGGCAAGGCGGTTACCGGGCTGTTTTGTTTTCCCCTTTACTTCTTCCCGTGTAGGTACTGTCAGGCCTTTGTTGGAGATGGCAAATACCCGAATGGGCTGTTTTACATTCTTTAGCTCAAAATATCCCATCTCACGGGTGCTGATACCAGACTGGTTCTTTATTTCGTCGTATACTTTTTCTGAAACAAAGATGCCTCCAGGAACGGCCAGGCTTTCAATACGGGAGGCGAGGTTAACTCCGTCGCCATAAATAGCTTCATCTTCAATCGTAATATCCCCGGTATGGATGCCCATCCGAAGGTCTACCACCGGCTCCTGTTTCAGGAGCTGCTGGATGGAAATTGCACAGGTCACGCTGTCGATGGCACTGCTGAAAATGCTCAGCGACCCATCTCCGTAATACTGAAGGATCCTCCCGTTATGAAAGGCAATGGTTGGCTCCAGCACTTCTTTCAGCCGCTTCCGTTTCTGGCGGGCCAGATGCTCATCCTCCTGCATCAGGGCTGTATACCCCGTCATGTCTGCAAATAATATAGCCGCAAGTTGTCGCATAAAGAAGTGTAAAAATAATCTATCCGGATGGGAACCCGACAAATAAACAGGCTTTCCTGATGATTGTTGGCGCATTCATCATTTATATTCTCCATTGACATAAAATAAAGAAGCACGATTGAATCTCAATCATGCTTCTTTACTATACCAATCCTGATGGTTAGCTATTTGATCAGTTATCTGTTCCGCTATAAGGGTTATTCTCCTCATCTTCTTCACCCAGGTCTTCCTCCTCATCATCCAGTTCGCTTCCAGGCACATCCAGGTCTTCGCCCATATCAAATGCATTTCCGGCTTCGTTCAATTTTTCTTCTCCATCAGTTTTATCTACTACTGCATTCCTTACATCTTTTGTTTCAGCAGATATGGGCCGATCTGACTCTTTCAATAGTTGCTTTTCGAGGTCTGTAACATTGGTCCGTGTTTCATCGATATCAACGTCATCATTATTCAGATCATCCAGGATACCTTCTCCTTCTTCATCGGCGGAAGAGGGAGTAGTATCTTCCATTTCCCGCATACGTGGAGGACGTACATGCTCCTGCCCGGGAATATCTTTTACTTCGGGCATATCGATAGTTGTTTCTTTATTCTCAGGTTTTTGCTTTTTCATATCTCAGGTTTCCTGAAAGACTGAAAATAACATGCCGGAAAGTGGATTTGTCTTCGGAGGTTCAATAGGAGTGTCCCAGTTTTTTCTTTCGCGCGCCTGCATTCTGGATAAACCACATAATGGTAAAACTGGGTATGAAATCTGTGCCGGGCAATAATTCCTCAATAAAATTTCCGATACCACCCAATGCACCTTTCCAGCCGCCAAAGCTGACTAAAAAGATCATACCGGACAGAGGAGCCCAGAAAATATCGGCCACTTCACCAAAAAATGGCAAGGCATAACTGGCGTAACCGATAAGGTCCATGATTACGCAAAAAACCAGTGAGGGTGAGCGTCTTTTCATATTGGGAATTCTAAATTTTTTAACGCAAAGCAGATGCCTGAAGTATTTCAAAACTGTTAATTTAAACTGGCATCGATTTTTCTATAATAGAATGGAAGGTCACCTAATTTATTAATTCCAAGTGATGGTAAATGCAAACAACTCCAAAGCAAAAGCAGGGTTCACGTTCTGATACACAATATTCTGTACGGACAAAGAATGAACAGCTGGCAAAGCAGCTATTTCAAAATGCGAGGCTAAACCTGTTAAATGTTAATAGCTGGCATACGCTTACCGGCTCTGATATTGTTTTTCAGCTCGTTAATGACAAAGGGGAGGA
>JAJKIP010000184.1 GCA_021154405.1 Segetibacter sp.
AAAAACCAGATTATGCCCCATACAATCCCTGCAATCCCCGTAGCAAGAAATAATCCGCGCCATCCTAAATAGGCCTGTATCTGGCTCATGGCTGGTGTCATCAATGCAAGACCCAGGTATTGGCCCGATGTATAAACTGCTATAGCTCCTGCCCTTTCCCTGTCAGGAAACCAGCTGGTGGCCACCCGATTATTTATAGGATAGGCTGGTGCTTCAAAAATCCCCACAGCAAATCGTAATCCCAACAGAACAGCAAATCCATTCGCCAGTGACTGCAATAAAGTAACTATTGACCAACTGATAAGGCTTAATGAATATAGTATACGCGACCCAAAATAATCTGTCAGAATTCCTCCGGGAATCTGCAGCGCCATATAAGTCCATCCAAAAGCGGAAAATATCCAGCCAAGCTGAACAGAATTGAGATTGAATTCATTACTGATAGAAGTTCCTGCTATGGAAATATTGCTGCGGTCCATATAATTGATCACTACATTGATAAAGAGCAGCGCCAGTATCCTGTAGCGAACAAGTCCAGTCTTTTTATTTTCCATGTTCAGGCAATCAGTTAGGTAATCTACAAGATACTAAGTACAACCCGAAATCCACGCCAGGCACTTTTTTCAGCTGGAGGATTGGAAGCGCGACTGGCAGAACGTTCAGACAATGGGCCACTGCCCCAACTGCCTCCGCGGTTAACCCGACCAGTACCTTTATCTGGACCTACAGGATCATTCAATTCTTTTTCATTGTAAGGCCCATACCAGTCCCTGCACCACTCCCAGATATTTCCAGGCATATCTTTCAGACCCCAGGCATTGGCCTCCTTTTCCCCAGCATTCCTTGGGCCTGCGCCTGTATTGCCCAATTTTTTTCCAGTATAACCAACAGCGTTATTGCCAGAATACCAGGCAATCCTGTCTAACACCGATGAAGTCCTTGCATTCGCCTCAATTGGGCCGGCAAATGTTGCAGTTTGAGTACCAGCTCTGCAGGCATATTCCCACTGGGCTTCTGTTGGCAGCGTATATTTATATCCCTCTGGCAAACTTCCTTTGTCCTTTTCCAATTGAGTGAGTCTTGCACAAAAGTTCATGGCATCAGTCCAGCTAACCAGGTACATCGCCACGCTATCATTATCATTACCGAAAATTTTATCAGGATCCTCCTTATTGAAATTCATGAACTCACGCAATTTCTTTTGCTGGGTCCCAAAAGTATAGACCGATTCATCATTCAGGAGTTTTATCACATGGTCATGAAGGGTTTCACCCATAACGGCTTTCCACTGTCCAATAGTTACTTCTGTTGTACTCATCCAGAATCCTTTCGAGATCTTTATTTTTCTTAAAGGAGATTCATCCTGTTTATGACCTGGCTCACCTGCAGGACTACCCATTTGAAAATTTCCCGGTGGTATCCATTGCAACGAGACGGTAGCAGAACCGGATTCACCATTAACAGTAAGCGATCTGGCCTTTTGTATCTTTTTTGAAGATGAACAGGCCATTATAAATAGCAGCAGAATGGATACAACCAGAAGCTTTCCAGGCATTATAATATTTGACGCAGTTTTGCATTCATACCTTTAATAACTACACTGGCTGTTATCAGCTTTGATATAATAATCCTTATAATTTTTAGCCTTGGGGTCCATGCAACCTGCCAGGTTCAACAATTCAATTTTTCTGAAATCGATGGGATGGCTTTCTGCCTGCAAGGCAATATATCCTTCTTTTAATGGGGTTTTATCTTTAGCCAGCCAGTATGCTGAGTCCGTTATATGAGATTGTGTCCAGCTATAGTTAGGACCAACAAATCCACCGCCGATCTCCGTCTTCTGATACGTGAGAACAGTATCTCCCTCTACAATATGCTGGATAATAGAATCTCCCAATACCACTACTTCCATGGAAACCCACTGATCACCATTATAGGTTTTTGACGATGAACTGATGCAATGATCAGTACGCAGGCTTCCATTCATGTATACCTGTGTGCCAGGAGTACAAACATTACCTGTGGAACGTTCACCATTACCCAAACCACCCAGCAATTGCACTTCCACCGATACGGGAAAATCCTGCCCGATATTGACACTCTTTGCAGATTGAGAATGCACCATTACACCACTATTGCGAACATTCCAGGTTGCGCCTCCAGGTGTCTGATTCCCGGTAAACCGGTATTGAAACTTAATCTTATAATAGGAATAGGGAGTCTTGTAATATAGATGACCATATTTGCCATCAAAGGTCTTGTACTGATCGTATACAATACGCAACATGCTATCCTCTACCCGGAAAGTATTCAGGTAATTACTATCGAGTGGCTCACCGGCTATTTTGATATCCCAGCCAGTCAGGTCTTTTCCATTGAATAGCGATACCCAGTCTTCCTTAGTTTTCCCGGTATCTGAAGCAGTCGTTTCAGAACAACTTTGCAATAAGTATCCAAAACAAAAGAATAGCACAAGGTATTTGATCATGTGGTTAGATATTTATCTTATTTATAATTTTCCTTTATAAAATTCAGCAGGCACTCCATGTACGCCTGGTTTTGCTGAAAACAATCCTCCACTAAGTGGGAATTGTTTTAGTTGATCATCATTCATACCCTGACGTGCCGTTGTGATAAATAAGGTTTCAAGGTTTTCGCCTCCGAATGCACAGGAGGAAACATTGGGGGCAGGTACTTTTATTTTCTGTAAAAGTTCTCCCGTGCGTGGATTAAACTTTGCTATACAATAACCTCCCCATAATGCCACCCAGAGATTATCTTCTGCATCAATCGTCATTCCATCTGGTGATCCGGTACCTCGCGGTATCGTCACTACCACGCGCCTGTTAGTTATTTCACCAGTATTATTGTCATAATCAAATCCCTGGATAGTATTCGTAGGCGTATCATTATAATACATGGTTTTCTTATCCTTTGTCCAAACAATTCCATTGGAAATGCTCACGCTATCCAGCATCAAATGTATGGTCTTATCCCTGTCAAAGCGATAAAGCACTGCACCTTTCTTCCTGCGGTCAAGCGCCATTGTTCCCACCCAAAAACGACCTGCAGGATCACATTTGCCATCATTAAAGCGAAGCGCGGTATCTTTCAATGGGTCTATCAAAAATGTAAGCTTGCCAGTTTTTGTATCGATATAATTAATCCCGCTTTGGAGGGCTACCAATGCACCCCCTCCTTCTACCGAAACTACTGTACCTACTCTTGAACCCACCGGCAATTCCCTGTCCTGCTTTGTTTCAGGATCATATATATGGAGAGTTTTCCCTTCAATATTTACCCAATACAATTTTTTTTCTTTGGGATGCCAGATAGACCCCTCACCGAGAAATGCCTTTGCATCCAGTACTAATTCTGCATCCATATCTTCATAATTTACATGTTTTCCTGAAAAAGATAACAGAATGGATGAAGCAATTACAATGCCTGCGGTTATTCTTCGTATTGTCACTTTATAATTGTTATTTTTTTAAGAATCCCAGGTCATTCAGCCATTCCACAAAACGGGAAGGCCAGCCTGCTGAAGCATCTTTATTTCTTTCCCGCATACCAAATCCATGTCCGGCATTGGAATAGATATGCAACTCTGCAGGAATTCCTGCTTTTTTGTATTTAAGATATACCTGTGCGATGCCTTCTGCAATATCTGCACGGTCATTGAACCCGCCTACCAACAATATCGGCGGCGCATTCTTCGCAACCTCAAAACGGGAAGCACCCCCAGGATATACCAGCGCCTGGAAATTGGGACGTGAATGAACACGATCAATTGGGTCACTTGCATCAGGATTTCCTTCATCAAATCGCATTGCGGATAATCCTGCAACCTCACCTCCCGCTGAAAAGCCCATTACTCCTATTCTTTCAGGGTTAATATTCCACTCTTTGGCCCGGCTACGCACCAACCGGATTGCCCGTTTCATATCCCCTAATTCAGTTTCATCAATTGTATAGGTAGAATTGGAATCTTTTGCCAACCGGTATTTCAATACAAAGGCAGCAATTCCTCTGTCCCTAAAAAATTTTGCTTCATTATATCCTTCATGCGTGATCCATAGCTCACGATGGCCTCCACCAGGAGCAATCACCACTGCTGCACCCGTTGCTTTTTCTTTTGAAGGCAGGTAAGGAGTAATGGAAGGCTGGTGAATATTGGATATGACAAGGTCACCTTCAAATTCCCTAACCTTTTCTTTTCCTGTTTTACCTTCAGAGCCTGGCGCTCCATTTGGCCATAACAGGATTTCTTTTGGTTCGTCAATGCCTGTCATTCCCAGACAAAGCAGGGCAATGAACAATCCATTCATAAAAAAGCGGGTTCTCATTTTATTTATTCTTTTAAGGAAAATTACATCAATCTCTTTCAATATCATTTATTGGTAACAAATGTTTTACTGATCTCATCATACAACAGCATAAGATCATTTGATTTGCCTGTTGTATCAAATATTCTTTCCCAGGTGCTTAGCGGTTCCCATATACAGGTTCCCTTACCCTTTCCTCCGGGAACTTCAAAGGCAATCTTGTTCACCTCATTTTTACGCGCCGAATATTCTACCACGATCACGTCCTTATTGTACCGTTTTGCAAGATCATTTAAATTATCCCTTAGATCATCCAGGGTGCCGTGCCATTTTGGGTAATAAGATTCACCAATAACATCAAATTGAACACCTCTTGCCAGCATATTATCAATGAAGAATGCAGATTCATCATGCTGTCCGCCGAGCGCCACATGCAATAACAATACTATTGTAGGATCAACCGCTTTGACTGCTGCATTACCTGCCGAGATCAATTGCGCCAGGCTATCCAGGTGAGCCACATTTCCTTCCGGCCAAACCAGCCCATGATTGATCTCATTTCCCACCTGCACCATATCCGGTGTAGTACCCTGGTCTTTTAATTCCTGCATTACCTGTCTGGTATAATCATACAAAGCCTTTTTCAAATCTTCAAAAGAAAGGTTTCTCCAGGCAGCAGGTTTAAATTGTTTTCCCGGATCGGCCCAGGTATCACTATAATGAAAGTCCAGCAATAATTTCATTCCCGCTTCCTTTACACGTATTGCCATTTGTTTGGTATGTGCCAGGTCACAGAATCCCCTTCCGCGTGAATAGCCACTATCTCTGGCCGGATCATTGAAAATGCGAAGTCGCACATAATTGAACCCGTGTTCCTTCATAATAAGGATAGGATCTTTTTCAACTCCTTTATCGGAAAATTTCATACCGCGATCTTCCAGCTGTGGCAGGAAGGAGATATCCGCTCCAAGCATTTTGGCAGTTTCTCTTGGTTTGGCGCCTTCTCCTTTCAATTCATATTTCTTATCAATAGTGATGGAAGCGGCACTGGCCGGTGATACAGTTACTATGTCGGTTGATCCTGTAGCCAGGCCTGTAGCTTTCGCTTCAAATTTTATAGCGCCACTATTTTTGGTTGACTGAATAATTACCTGGCATTTGCCATTGAATAAACTTCTCTGCCATTCACCGCCAGTGATTGATCCCGGCGCATCACATTTATCGGGTTCATGACTACTGGGGTCACCATTTGCCACTCCTATGATCCTGCCATCACCGGATATTGAAAAATGGATCAAATTATCAGCATCCGGTACTTCGCGGCCATCCCCGTCAACAACCGATATATTAATTACCGTTGCATCCTTTCCATCTGCCAGTATGGTTGTCTTGTAAGGCGTTAGAACTACTTCAGCCGCCGCTCCTGTTGTTTCTATTTTAGTAGTTATTTTCTTTCCTTTCTTATATGCAACTGCTTCCAGCGTGCCAGGTTCATAATTCACTGTCCATATTAAGTGACTGTTCCGGGGCATATCTTTTTTACCCTGGCTCTTCCCATTGAGGAATAGTTCTACATTATCTGCATTGGTATTTACCCAAACGTCAAGGGGGTTTCCCCTTGTACGCCCGCCTCCGCCGAAGGCAGATGAGCCAGGCAATGGATTCCAGTGCGGCGAAATATGCAATACATCTTTATCTGTCCACCATGATTGATAGTAATAATAAATATTCTTGGGAAAGCCACACATATCCATGATCCCGAAATGGGAATTGATATTAGGCCAGCGATAAGGAGTTGGCTCACCACGATAATCCAGACCTGTCCACACAAAGCCTCCCATCCAGTACGGGTTCTCTGCTGCCAGTTTCCACCAGTCTTCTGCTTTACTTGCCCAGTAAGGAGCTGTAATATCCTGGTCCGGTACATAACCACGAATACTATCTTTTGTATAGATCCCTCGGGAAGTAACAGTACTTCCCATTTCCGTTCCCAGGATAGGTTGACTGGGATGATCACGATGATAATCCGCAACTGCATACTGGCGATAATTAAACCCACGAATGGGTATCACTTCATTGACCCCCTGAAAAACATTCGGAAGGTCGGCCGCATAAGTGCAGGTTCTTGTTGGATCAAGCTCCATTTGTTTTGCCATCACTGTCTGGGCAATACGCTTACCTATGGTGGTGGTATGTATCCAGCCTTCTTCATTCCCTATTGACCAAAGGAATATGGATGGATGATTCCGGTCACGCAGTACCATACGCTCAAACTGGCTTATATATTCCGGACTACTATTTAATAATCTGGTTTCATCAAGTACGAGCATACCCAAACTGTCACATGCGTCTAATAATGAAGGCGCAGGAGGATTATGACTGGTACGATATGCATTCACTCCCATATTCTTTAACAACCTTATCCTGTAATATTGCAGGTAATCAGGCAGGGCGCTTCCGACTCCGCCATGATCCTGGTGGTTATTCGTCCCCTGGATCTTTACGTGTTGTCCATTCAGGAAAAATCCTTCTGTTGCATCAAATCGAAAATACCTTACTCCGAACCGGTGACTGGCCGAATCAATATTTCTATTTCCGGATCGCACAATGGTTACAACCCGGTACAAATAAGGATCATCCAGCGACCACAACCTTGCAGTACTTATTTTTACCTTCTGAATTATTTTCTCCTTACCATTAACGGCGAGAGATAAAGCCTGCTCTTTTGCCTGACCAATTCGTTTACCGTCTCGATCAGTGATATAAGAATAAACCGTACAATTTGAGCTTTTCATCCCCTGGTTGACAACCGACGTTTCGATAGTGACTGTAGCATCTTTGCCCTGCATGTCAGTATGAACAAACAAACCCCCATCTTCAACATGCACATTATCATACTGATTTAGCCATACATGACGGTAGATGCCGGCACCTTCATAAAACCATCCTTCATATTGAGTGGCATCTACCCGAACTACCAGGACATTGTCCCTGTCGAACCGGATAAAATCCGTTATATCATAGGTTATCCCTGTATAACCGCTTGCATTATTACCGAGATAAAAACCATTCAGCCAGACAGTCGAATTTCTAAAAACACCATCAAACTGTATCTGCTGTCTTTTACCAGAATCTGCTGCTGCAATGGTGAAATGTTTGCGGTACCACCCAATACTTGTTTCGGGGAAAAGTCCACCTACCGGTTTATATCCATGTGATTCCACGTCACCAGAAGGAGAATTTTGGAACGGAAGTTCAACTGCCCAGTCGTGCGGAAGGTTGAGCGTTCTCCATGTACTATCATTAAATCTTGCATCTATTGCTGTACGTGCGGCACCACCTGATTTGGAGAAAATAGTTGCAATACTATAATTAAAATCCCTGGATGGATCGGAAGCGTGACCAAATCGGAATTTCCAATTCTCATCGAAGTCTGTTTGTTTACGTGAAATTGCCTGACCTGTGCTGTTCAATGAACAAAACAAAATAAGAACCAAAATAAAATAACATCCGCCTCTCATTCGCATATATGTATTTTAAGTAATCAGAAAATATAACCGTTCTAACAGTTTGATTCACCCTCAAACCCAGATGGTTTGTAATTACAAATGGCAGAATGGAGTTTACGATATTTATCCAATAGTTAATCCCTTCCGGCATTTTATTTTTCCAGCCATGTTGATTCTACTTCCAGGCTGTAAGGTTTATTATATTCAGAAGCAGGTATACCGGGCCCAATTATGATTTCAATTTTCTCAGCATCCTTCAGGCGGAATCCGGCAGGACTTGCGGAAGCTCTGAACCATAAAGGATGGAAACCGGGATACGGCCTTGGCAATAATAGGGATGAATCCGGAACAAGGTCCATTATCGGCACTTCTATATCATTGAAATCGCCGGTAAGAGTAATGGTTGTTGAAAGCGCCATATTTTCCGCATTGATCAATGTTACCTTTGCTTTCATTGGCTGGGTACCCGCTGCTCTGGCCCGGATCTTTAAATGATTAAAAGAGGCCGCTTCTGTACTCCTTCCATTTAATTTGTCTGCAAAAAAATGTTGAAAACCAATTACAGGGTCGCTTGACAATTCGTTAGCACTTAATCGCAATATGAGATGACCGGGAGTTTGGCCGGTTGTATATGATTGCTGGAATCCTCTGCGCAATGAAGAATAAAACTTTGCACTCCTGTCAATATCCGGATTATAAATTTCCAACCTTCCATTGGTTGCTGCCACGTATGTTTTCCAGGTTTCATTGGACACATTATCCCAGGCAAATGGATTGGTTTTGATATTACCGGGGAAGAGTGTATAGTCATTGCCTTTCTGGACAATGATGCGATAATTTATGACACCAGGAGTAAGGAAATCTCCAGGAATAACAGCAGAATAATCAGCTGCTACGCTTTTTGTCATGGGAATGGTGCGCTGATTCTGGAACGCAGCTCCGCCTCCGGCAGGGCCACCCAATCTTGTCACCTGTAATGAAACCTGACCACTATTATCCAATCCAACAATTGTTGCCCTGATAGTAGCAGGTTTGCCTGCAGAAACTTCAGCATACGGATCATGCTGCAGGTATATTTCATTGGAGAAAGGTTGTGGCGCCACAAATTCGTTTAAACCAATAACTCCAATATTGCCTTTACCTGCAGAAAGCGATTTTCCATTTCTTGTTAAAAGATAAGTTCCAGGCTTTGCCTCAAAAATGTCAGCAGTTGCAGTGCCACTAAAATTATTTCCATCATTAACCCCACGTATTCCAAAACCCTGCCCCAGATCAGCCAATGATATTTTCATTGGATGGCTGGCCCATTGAATTCGGGTTACTTCTTTCTTTGGAGAGGCTCTTTCAAAAGGATCACGAATTGAAATGGCATCTGGCATCAGCTCTAATCTCCATACTCCCTCTTCTATCTTATCAAGGAAATAGGCGCCTGATCCATCATATTGAATGATGGGTGATGAAGCCACTCCTGCGATGTTGAGCAATTTAGCAGCATTGGAAGGGAAACTTGTAGTGGTATTGGAGTAATAAAATTTTGTATCAGTGTTCATCTCGCTCAGGGAATTCCTGTAGCTTACCCTGAAGACATCAAAAGAGCTGTCTGCCGGATAGGTTCCAAAGCTTTTATTCCTGGGTACCCGGTGAAAAACTTCAGAAGCAATAAGCATGCTGATCGCTTTTGATGGCATATAGGCCAGGTTGAGATAATGTGTCTGGTATTCTGTATTGGCATAGGCAAGTGCCATTGGATCATAAGCAAACTGGGAAGCCCATTGAAAACCTGCGCCTCTAAAACTGCGCGCCATTGCAGGATACATATAAGATTGATACACGTCGGCTGCATCAAACTCATATACCATCAGCGCCTTGTTGTGATAGGCGGAGATCGTATCGAAAGGAATTTTATATACATCCACATTCTGTAAAATATTTCCTTTCAATGCCTGGTTAGCTACCAGTCCGGATGGATACCACTGAAAACTGAATCCATTTACCATGGAAGCAGCAACAGCATCTGCATAAAAAGGTCCCTGGCTAATATTATAAAACAGAGGTTTGCTCCATCCTGTGCTCTTTACAGCCGTGGCAAGACGATTAATATAGCTAGTAACTCCTGGCTTTGGACCACTATGGCTGGGTTCGTTGTTCAGTTCAACTGCAATCACATCCGGATCATCTCCATAAGTAAGTTTAGTATAGGGATTCACATGATGAAAGAACTGAACCATGTAATTTTCCTGCGCTTTAATTGCAGTATCATTCACGGTTGCCCTGCCCTTACCATAAACACGGGAAAACCCCGGCGTTCTTTCATCTTTTTCCGGGTAACCATTTCCCCAGAAGGCAATAGGAGTTATAATAGTCTTTATGTTTCGTTTCTTTAACTCAGCTAACAGGAAATCAAAAAGCCGTAAATGATCATTATTGAGCAGATTACCTAATGAATCTGATATCTCCGTGTCCCATACATGCACCCGAAAAGCGTCCAATCCCAATCTCGCCAAATGGTAAACATCGTCCTGGATCGCCTTTTCCAGGTCCACGCCCAAAGCCTTATGTGCGCGATAGGCGTATGCAAATGGCGTGGTATAATTAACACCATAAAAAGAAGCCTCCTGTTTGTTCTTCGTATACCTTAAGACTCCCTGCTTGTCTATATAAACCAGATTAGCAGCCTTTGTGGATTTTTGCGCGTGAAGGTTAATAATACAAAACGCGAAAATGACTGTTAATAAAATCCGCATGGCTATAGTTAGTGTTTAGTTGTAATCTTTAATTAATTCTTAAATGCATCCAGGGCCACAGTAGGTCCGCCTGTATTATCAAATGCGCCCAGCGTATACCCCTGCCAGTTATTATACGCTTCGGGTTCCCAGTAAAAAACACCCAATCCTTTTCCACCCTGCACTGAATTGACTTTAGTGATCAGGTCAGCAAGGAATGATTTGCACTCACTGGCATCTGTCCAGGGCAATCCTGCCTCTACCACCATCACCTCCTTTCCATACCGCGTCACCATATCATTCATATTATTGAGACAAAGGGAATTTAAGGATGACCAGTTAGAAGCATTGGGATAAAGGCTCATGCCGATGATATCCCAATCTGCCCCGTTATT
>JAJKIP010000185.1 GCA_021154405.1 Segetibacter sp.
ATACGCCAGGGCCATGAGGAGAATGATAATGCCACCGATCCTGTCCCTGTCTTCTGAAGTCATGCTTACCCCTGCCAAAAACAGGAGCAGAAACCAGATATCCCGGAGGAGCCACCGGATAAAGAACTGGCTGATGCTTGCCCTGCCGCCATTTTCATTAACTATCCGCATTCCCATTATCTTTTTGCCAACACTTTGCCCGTTCATGGTGATCTCCATCAGGATAAAATAGATAAATGGAGGCGCATAGAGAAAGAGCATGAATACTGCCCAGAGATTATGCTGCGTATCTGTATCCCAGATGCTGGAACCCTTTACCAGGTTTGAAAAAATGGCTGCAGCTATTCTCAGATAAATAATAATGATCACGTAATCAATGATCAAAGCAACCATCCTCCTGTAAAATTCCGGGATCTCGAACTCTACATCTATATTAAATGTTGTAGGTACCTTGATGACTGCCATCAGCTTTCACTTGAAAAGGTAAAGTACTTAAAAAATAGTATTTTACAAGCCAAATCAAAGATTTGAGAGAGGCCTTATTCATAAAGAAAAATAAAGACCGCTGGCTCCGGAACCAGGAGCAGCCTTCAGCAGATGCTGATGAAATGGCCCGTGACTTTATTCAACTGGTGGATGACCTGGCCTATGCCAAGACTTTTTACCCTTCCGGCAAAGTAACCAGGTATATTAATACCCAGGCCTCCAGGATCTATCTCAATATTTATAAGAACAAAAAAGAAGAGTCGAACCGTTTAGTCTCCTATTGGAAATATGATCTTCCATTGACCATCCGGAAGCATCAAATGACGATTCTTTTTTGCTTCATACTTTTTACCACCTGCTGGATCATTGGTTTTTACCTGTCAAAACGGGATGAATCAATTATGCGGGATCTATTGGGAGATAGCTATGTAGATGGTACAGTAGAAAACATTAATAAAGGAAATCCATTTGGTGTTTATGAGGGAGGGAATCCTTTTCTAAGCTGGCTATGGATAATGGTAAACAACATACTGGTGTCTCTCAGGTATTTTGCTCTCGGCATTTTCCTGGGGCTTCCAACTATTAATGATCTTTCGCATGAAGGGTTAAGAATTGGGGCTTTTGACCAGATGTTTGCGGGCAAAGGATTCGGATTGCAGTTTTTTCTGGTAGTTTTTGTTCATGGGACACTGGAATTAACGGCCATCATAATTGCAGCTGCGGCAGGCGTTGTGCTTGGAAAAAGCTTTTTATTTCCAGGAACCATCAAAAGAATTGATGCGCTGAAGAACGCGGCCAAGGATGGAGTCAAAATAATAATAGGACTTCTGCCCGTATTTGCCCTGGCTGCCTTTTTTGAAGGATTTATTACCCGGCTTTATAACGATATTTCCATATTGACTACTATTATCGTATCGTTATCTGTACTATTTGTTATCTGGTATTTTGTAATTTATCCAATCAGGCTGGGACGCAGAATGGTAACCCGCCAGGGGGAGGAGGATCTGTAAAAATTGTCAATGAAGGAAAAACATCAAGGTAAATTCAGATTCCATATCCCGCTGCTAATTTTGCTGCTGACTGTTGCGTTGACATCTTTTGCACAGCAAAGCAGTCCTGATACAGCAGTATTTGTTCCATCTATCGATAGCTTGCCTTTGGATACAGATAGTGTTGCAATTGCAGAATCTTTAAGCAAGGAAGCGATTTCTAATGGAGATGATGAAGACGCAGATGTAAAAGATAATGAAAAGGAAAAAAATAAGTTTATTGAGATAGCTTCACCCGGATGGAAACAGGATTCATTTCCCCAACGTCGTGCCGATACAAGGCTGTTCAAAAATGACGATGACTTCTGGTATGCGAATGCAACGTTTGCAAAGAAAAAGAAAGAAAACAAAGACTCGGAAACCTCTCCTTTCTATCAAACCTTTTTATGGCTATTGGCAGTAGGAGGGTTTATCGCATTCCTCATTATCTACCTTCGCAATATTAATATTTCCCTGTTTCGCAGAAGTAAAACCATGGAGCAGGCAGAAGGCGAGTACGGAACTGAAGATATTTTTGCAATTAATTACAACAAAGAAATTGAAAAGGCCATTGCTGCAGGTGATTACAGGCTTGCAGTGCGCCTGCTTTTTTTACAATTATTACGTGTAATGAGTGAAAGGAAAATTATCCAGTATTCCCATGAGCGAACTAACCTGGATTATTTGCTGCAGGTCCATCACGCGCCCTGGTATCAGCAATTCTTCCGGATTACCCGTAATTATGAATACGTGTGGTACGGCCTTTTCGAGATTGATAAGAACAAATTTGAGACCATCAATAAAGACGTTAAAAGCCTGGAGCACCAGTTGCCCGCTATTTGAAAAAGTATATACCATATTTGCTGGTCGGCCTGATTGTTCTGACATTATTGTTATTGCTCTTTACAGATAAGGGTAACAAAAATGGACTGGATGAGCGGCTCAGTTTCCGCAAGCGGGATAAGATCCCGTATGGCTCTTTTGTTGCTTATGAAAGTATGAAGTCCCTGTTTCCAGCAGCAAGTGTTTATACGGAACGACGGGAACCAGGCTCCTGGGATTCAATTTCGCTCTTTGGAAAGGACCAGGCGCTGATAATCCTCACTCCTGATTTCAATGCTGATAAATATGAAATGACTAATCTCATTAATTTCATAAAAAATGGCAATGATGTATTTATTAGTGCGATTAGCCTATCGGATGATGCCACAAGAGCGCTTAATTGTGATGTCAATAGCATTGAACCGCTGATCTCTTATTTTTCCAATTTAGAATCATCAGATACACTAACATTATCTCTTCGTCTTCCCTATAGTACACGGGATTTGACTTATTCCTATCCCGGCAAGCAGCTGGACAGTTATTTCTCAAAACTGGATACCAAAACTTCAGTTGCAGTGGGGATCGACAGAAAGAACCGTCCGGATTTTATTCAAATGAAAGCGGGTAGAGGAAACCTGTTCGTTCATCTTGCACCTATGGCCTTTACCAATTATTTTTTATTGCACAAACAGAATATTGAATACCTCGAAAAGGCATTTACATTACTTTCTCCGGCTACCAGAAAAGTGGTATGGGATGAATATTATCTCAATAAGAAAAGTGACAGAAGGCGGGCCAACAGTAAAAATAAAGGCTGGTTATCCACCTTGTTAAATATTCAGAATGCAAATGGTCAGAAACCAATTGCTTTTGCATTCTGGTTACTGCTCTTGCTCTTACTCGTATATGTGCTGCTGGAAATGAGAAGAAAGCAGCGTTATATACCCGTGACCAGGAAACTGAGAAATGATTCAATGGATTTTGTAAAAACAATCGGAAGATTGTACCATGACAAAGGCGATCATCGTAATCTTTGCCGGAAAATGGCTGCCTATTTTCTGGAACATGTGCGTACCAGGTATAAACTTCCAACCAATGAACTGAATGAGGAATTTGTAAAGAACCTTCAAATTAAATCAGGCATCACAGAGGAAGAAATAAGGCCCATTATCGGCTTCATTGGCTATCTGGAACAACAGGTAACCATATCGGATGCGGATCTATTCGTATTTCATAAACAACTGGAATCCTTTTATAAAAAAGAATGAACATGGAAGAACAAACAATGAATACTGAAGAGCAGGTGTTTCAGCAACGGACAGACCTTACGGCGTTGAATGAAGCAGTTGCCTCCATTCTCAGTGAGATCAAAAAGATCATCGTCGGGCAGGATGATATGGTAAAACTGATCCTGGCTGCTCTGCTGGCAGATGGACATGTATTGATAGAAGGAGTGCCAGGAGTTGCCAAAACATTAACGGCGAAACTGGTGGCACGGAGTGTACATGCCGGATTTTCCCGCATTCAGTTTACACCTGACCTGATGCCTTCTGATGTATTGGGTACACCAGTATTCAACCCAAAAGAAGCCAGTTTTGAATTTAAAAAAGGGCCTGTGTTCAGTAATATCGTGTTGGTGGATGAGATCAACCGGGCTCCAGCCAAAACACAATCTGCCTTGCTGGAGATCATGGAAGAGCGCCAGGCCTCAGTAGATGGAAAAACCTATTTTATGGAGGCGCCATTTATGGTATTGGCTACACAAAACCCGGTGGAGCAGGAGGGAACCTATCGCCTGCCGGAAGCACAGCTTGACCGTTTTCTGTTCAAGATCATAGTTCCGTATCCAAGTGAAACAGAAGAGCTGGCCATTCTCAATAAATTTCACCAGTTAGGTAGCACTCCCGTAAATGATATCGTGAAGCCGGTGCTGGATGGGCAGAAGATCAATAGTCTTCGCAAACAGATCAAATCCATTTTGATTGAAGAGAGACTTTTACAATTCATTGCACGAATGATCCACCAGACCCGCAATCATAAATCCATTTACCTGGGAGCATCACCCCGTGCTTCGCTGGCTGTTATGAATGCTTCCAAAGCAATTGCTGCCATGCAGGGTCGCGACTTTGTAACACCTGAGGATATACGCGAAGTGGTTACTCCAGTACTTCGGCACCGTATCATCTTATCACCTGATAAGGAGATGGAAGGTGTTACCGAAGATGAGGTGATCAAACAGATTCTTCAGGCAATGGATGTTCCCCGATAAGAAATACCAGGTTAAGC
This sequence comes from Segetibacter sp., assembly GCA_021154405.1. Classification (GTDB taxonomy): domain Bacteria; phylum Bacteroidota; class Bacteroidia; order Chitinophagales; family Chitinophagaceae; genus JAJKIP01. The sequence goes on from JAJKIP010000185.1 coordinate 4,623, forward strand.
ACTATGTGGAAATCATTTTGGTTAAACAAGACAGTGTATTATGTTACAGGCGGTATAGCCGCACTGTTCATATTAAGCCTGTTTATACCTGCATTATACCGTATTGCCATTTTATTGCTGGTATTACTCGGCATTGCGATACTGCTGGATAGCCTGTTGTTATACGGAAAAAGAAAAGGTATCAGTGCAGAGCGAATTACATCAGACAGGTTCAGCATTGGGGATGAAAACAAGGTTTCACTGGTATTGACCAACCGTTATGCTTATACGGTGCAGGTAAGTGTGATAGATGAGATACCTTTTCAATTCCAGGACCGTACCTGGTTGCGTAAAGCAAGGATCGATAATAAACAGGCATTTGAACTGGAGTATTTCCTGCGGCCACTGTCAAGGGGAGAATATGTATTTGATAATATCAATGTGTTTGTTCATGGTCCGCTTCGCCTGGTAATGAGACGATATATTTTTCAGGCAAATAAGACAATCAAGGTCTATCCATCCTTTATTCAGATGCGCAAATACCAGTTGCTGGCAGTGAGTAACAAATTGCAGGAAGTAGGGGTAAAGCGAATTCGGAAACTGGGGCATAGCATGGAGTTTGAGCAGATCAAGGAATATGTTCGCGGAGATGACTACCGCACCATTAACTGGAAAGCTACCGCCAGGAAAGAGGCCCTGATGGTAAATAATTATACGGATGAACGCAGCCAGCAGATCTATTGCCTGATCAATAAAGGCAGAGTGATGAAAATGCCATTTGGAGGAATGTCCCTGATGGATTATGCCATTAATGCATCGCTGGTTCTTTCCAATGTGGCATTGGTGAGACAGGATAAGGCTGGGCTTGTCACCTTTGCTGAAAATCTTGATGCATTTATCCTGGCAGATAAGAAAACCACCCAGATGAATTTATTGCTGGAGACCCTCTATCGCCAGCAAACCCGTTTTCTGGAATCCGATTTTGAAAAGCTGTTCTCCGTTATCCGCAATCGTGTCACCAATAGAAGCCTGCTGATACTATTTACCAATTTTGAATCCCTGGAAAGCCTGCAGCGGGAGATGCCTGCACTCAAAAAAATGGCGAGATATCATCTGTTGCTTGTTGTGTTTTTTGAGAATACAGAGCTGAAATCGCTGACTGAAAGCAAAGCCATTAAAATGGAAGATATCTATATCAGGACCATTGCTGAAAAATTTGCCTTTGAAAAAAGGTTAATGGTAAAAGAGCTGCATAAGAATGGCATCCAATCCATTCTCACAACACCTGAAAATCTGACAGTGAATACGGTTAACAAATACCTTGAACTGAAAACAAGGATGTCGATATAAAAAAGATGAATAACTCTTCCCCAAACGAATTTGAAGAAGGACGCGTATTATTGATCAATAAACCATTGGAATGGACTTCTTTTGATGCTGTAAGAAAGATCAGGAATACAATTCGCATTAAGAAGGTAGGTCATGCCGGTACGCTGGATCCGTTAGCCACAGGTTTGCTCATTATCTGCACAGGAAAGTTTACCAAGAAGATCAATGAGTATATGGCAAAGGAGAAAGAATATACAGGCACAATTACTTTGGGCGCCATTACGCCCACGTATGACCTTGAATCTGAACCAGCAGATATCAAACCAACTGATACAATTACTGATTCCCAGATCCAGGAGGCTACCAAAAACTTCCTGGGACCTATATTACAAGTGCCTCCAGCGCATTCTGCCATTAAGGTTGATGGCAAAAGAGTTTATGAACTGGCGAGAAAAGGAAAAGAAGTAAAGTTGGATCCTCGTCCGGTTACCATTTCTGAATTTGAGATAACCAGTATTAAAATGCCTGTTGTTTCATTCCGCGTGGTTTGTTCAACCGGTACCTATATTCGAAGCCTTGCGAATGATTTTGGAAGAGTATTGGGGTGTGGAGGGTATCTGAGCAGTCTTTGCAGAACGAGAATTGGGGAACATAGACTGGATCAGGCGATGAGTATGGATGAATTCATCAGCCAGTTTAAAAAATAAAGGGATAACCAATTCCCAACTGGAACTGGCCACCTTCAAAGAAGCGGTAGGCAAACCATTTATTTTGAAGCGAAGCATTATCAGGAGTAGGGCTCGGGTCTTTTACTTTGTAGGAATAGTCAAAACGAATGACAAAGAAGTTAAGATCAATTCGCAAGCCAGCCCCTAAACCGATGGCAAGATCTTTGCCCAACCTGTTTATATTAAATACCTCTTCCGGCGCATGACCCTGGCCTTTTAGAAACCAGACATTGCCGATATCTGTAAATATTGCTCCATTTACCTTTTGACCGAATGGTGTGAACAGGGGATGCCGGTATTCTGCATTGAACTCTAATTGAACATCTCCGTAACGGTCCGGGGTACTTCCAGGACCCGTAATGCTCTTAATGCTTGAACCTGGCCCGAGGCGCCGTAAGCCCCATGCACGCATACTATTGGGGCCACCGCTAAAATATTCTTTAAAGAAAGGGAGGTTATTTCTTTTTTCGGGGTCCCTGGTAAAATCAAATTCGTAACCGGCTCCAACAAATCCCCGCATTGCAACTGAAGCCTTGGGAAACCGGATCAATCGGGCAAACTCAACATCCACTTTTACGAAACGATATAGCTGACTATCCAGGAATTTATTCCGGATAAGACC
>JAJKIP010000186.1 GCA_021154405.1 Segetibacter sp.
AAAATTATCGGTGGTGTAACAAACACTTTCAATTACAAATACCTCAGCTTATTAGTCCATGTGGATGGGAAATTTGGCGGGAAAGTGTTTTCGTCAACAGCGTTAAATGGTTTAAGGTCGGGCATGAGCCAGAAATCTTTAATTGGTCGTAATGGTGTTGTTTTCGATGGTGTTCTGCCTGGTGGGGCTCAGAATAATATTTCAGTGGCACCCCAGATATTTTATGCCGATTATCGCACGCAGCAAATAGCAGATCCGTTTGTATTCAGCAGCGACTTTGTCAAACTAAGAAACATCACACTCACATATGATCTTACCCGCTTTATGTCTAAAAACGTAAAGTTTGTCAAAGGGTTAACGGTATCTGCTTTTTGCCGCAATGCTGCAGTGCTCCTGAAACATATACCTGATGTGGATCCTGAAGCTTTTGCATCTACAGGCGATACTCGCCTGGGATATGAGCAACATACGGAACCTACTACCCGAACAATGGGGCTTAATTTAAATGTAAAATTCTAATATAAGATTTTATGAAAAGAATTAGTTGTCTTTTAATCTTCCTGGCATTCATAGTTTGTCTTGCCGGCTGCACAAAGGGGTTTGAAGAAAAAAACAAAGACCCTTATGGAATTACAAAGGTTGATGCGGCTCTCCTATTTCCTGCTGCCGAACGCGGTATGAACATTAGCAATTGGGATGGAGAACAAACCATTGTACAGCAGTATATGAATGCTTACAACGCAGGTGCCACCGCAGGATTTCAGTTTAATGAGGACGTAGATGGGTATAATTCCCCACGGTGGAGCCTTTACACAGGTACTATTAAAGCTTTGGTTCAAATTCTCAGCTTTACCAAAGATGATCCGACCAATAAAAACCTGTACAATATGGCGCGCATATGGAAAGCATTTGCGTTCATGACCCTTGTTGATACGTACGGTGATGTTCCTTATACTGATGCAGGAAGAGGGTATCTGGATATTTTGATCTATCCTAAGTATGATAAGATGGCCGATATCTATGCAGACCTCTACAATGAACTTAAGACTGCCACGGCGGCGTTGTCTGCTGCAAATGAATATGTGCCCACTGACCTGTTCTTTGGCGGTACGGTTGTTTCTGTTACTCCAGCTATAGTAGCTGCACAGGTTACCCATTGGAAAAAAATCGGTTATTCCTTACTATTGCGTTTAGGAATGCGCTACTCAAAAATTGACGCTGCCAAGGCCGCAAGTATTGCACAGGAAGCTTTTACAGGCGGTGTAATTCTCTCAAACAGTGATAATGTTGTTGTGACCCAATACAATTCAGCAGTTAATAACGGTTTTTCTAATCTGCAGCGGACCATCAGTCCTTATTTTTATTACCTGGCTGAGCCTTTTGTCAATCAGTTAAAAACCACATTTGATCCCCGGTTGAAGTATATGGGTGCCAGCTATGCTGATCCCGCAAAGTTTACTACCACGCGTGATACCATCTCTGCCAACCAATTTGGATTTCCCGTGGGATATGACCAGGTAAGTGTTTTAACGAAGCCAGGTTACAGAGGAGTAAAGGGTGGAGGACAAAACTATACACAATTGAATTATGATGTAGTAGCCAGCAGTATTGCTCCAGTGTTTTATATTACCAATGCAGAATGCCAGCTTTTACTGGCGGAAGCTAAATTCAGAGGATGGATAACAGGTGGGTCCTCAGCGCAACTGTATTATGAAGCAGGTGTGAAGGCAGCTATGGATGAATGGGCATTGTTTCCAGGTGTGCAAACCCCTGCTATTACCGACGCGGAAAAAAACAGTTACCTGACACAGGCCTCTGTTGCATATAATGATCCAAATGCACTAAAGCTTATCAATACACAATACTGGATCGAGTCTTTTATAAACGGTGCGGAAGGTTTTGCTAACTGGAGAAGAAGCGGATTCCCGGTATTGGCAGCCAATACCTACAATAATAATTTAAACGGTGGCTTCGTAAAACGCATGGCTTATCCTAATGCGGAGCAAGCCCAAAACCCTGAAAACTATAATGCAGCTGTTTCCAGCATGGGCGGAGATGGATTAACCCAGCATATTTTCTGGGATAAGCCGTAGGACTTGCAGCGCACAGCATAAGTTCATTATTTTTGGGTCATGACTTACTTTAAAACATCAATAATCACACTGGTAATTACCATGAGCCTGCTCGGTAGTTACCAGGCTCATGCCCAAAAGCTCATACCTCCTCCATTCGTAACAAAAGAGTGGCAGATGGAGTATACGCCTTTTCGCATTGTTGGCAACCTCTATTATGTAGGTACTTATGATCTGGCCTGTTACCTGATCACAACTCCCAAAGGTCATATCCTGATCAATACCGGTCTTGCTGAATCAGTTAACATGATCAAATCCAATGTGGAATCCCTGGGATTTAAATTTGCTGACATTAAGATATTACTGGCTACTCATGCGCATTTTGATCATGTGGCTGGTATGGCAGATATAAAGGAAATGACCGGAGCGAAAATGATGATCAATGAAAGAGATGCACAGGCCCTTGCTGATGGTGGCAATTCGGATTTCGTATTTGGTGGAAAGGGAAGCACGTTTAAACCTGTTAAGGCAGACAGATTACTTCACGATAATGATACAGTAAAGCTGGATAAAATGCAGATCGTTGTTTTAAATCATCCCGGACATACGCAGGGAGCCAATAGCTTTCTGTTTGATGTAAAAGATGAAACAAAGACCTATCGCATTCTCATTGCCAATATGCCTACGATGCAGGATGCAACCAACCTTGCTGGCATGCCAGGTTATCCGGATATTGCTAAGGATTACGCTTATTCGTTTGCTGCTTTGAAGAAATTGCAGTTTGACATCTGGCTATCTTCCCATGCCGGGCAATATAAACTTCATCAAAAACACAAACCTGGTGACGCCTACAATCCACAGGTGTTTATGGACCGGGCCGGATATGATCAAACCCTTGGTAATCTGGAAACAGCCTACCTGCAAAGACTAAACCATTAAACTTCTGTCATTGAGATTCACTCAATCAGCATTTTGGTATTAATAAGGTTTCTTTCATTGGCTTACCAATGTATATGTTTTTCCTGCCTGTGTTGGAATATCATAAACCAGGGTTTCCTTTAATTGAGGCGGGCTAACCAGACCTTTGTTAACGATCAGGGGAGCAGGAGTTTCATCTACCTGGTAAAATGGATTTGAGTTCTTGCCTGCTGCAGCTTTAAGCGACACTCCCGTACCCGGTTTCATGGCGTTGGAAACTCGCAGACGAAGATTACCTCCCAGGGTTGATTTAATAATAGCTTTCACAATTTTTCCATCTTTCCACGTAATATTCACTATTTCAAATCCGCCCCTTGCACGTAATCCGCCAACGCTGCCATTCTGCCAATCGTCTGGAAGTGCCGGAAGGAGATGCACTGCGCCGTCGGCACTTTGCATCAACATCTCTGCTATGCCGGAAGTACAACCAAAATTTCCATCAATCTGGAAGGGAGGATGTGCATCAAAGAGATTGTTATAAGTGCCTCCGCCCCTATCATAGCGAGTACCACCTGATGCCTCTACAGGGGAAAGCTGGTCTTTAATTAATTTATAGGCATGATTGCCATCCAGCAGTCGGGCCCACCAATTTACTTTCCATCCCATGCTCCAGCCAGTTGACGCATCCCCGCGGTGAGTTAAAGTGGTTTTAGCTGCGCTATACAATTCAGGTGTTCGGTAAGGAGATATCTGGTTAGCAGGAAACAATCCATACAGGTGAGAGATATGGCGGTGATTATCTTTTGGATCATCAACATCATCTAACCATTCCTGTAATTGTCCATACTGACCAATTTGCATAGGCGCCAGGCGACTGCGCATCTGTTTTAACGTGTCTGCAAATAATTTATCTTTTTTCAGTATCTCTGATGCGTTTATGGTGGTGCTGAACAATTCAAATATGATCTGGTTGGTCATGGTTACTCCTGCATCAAGTGCGGAACTCTGGTGTGCTTTGGGTGTGTTTTCCGGTGACTCATCCGGATTAACTACCAGGTAGTGATATTTTGGGTGCTCTATCAGGTAATCAACATAGAAAGTGGCTGCTCCCTTCAGGACAGGATAAATAGAAGCCAGGAAAGTTTTATCTCCACTATATAAATAATGTTCCCAGAGATGCTGACTGGTCCAACCGGCAGAAGCATTAAATGCACCCCAGTTGGCTCCATCAATAGCGCCAGTTGCTCTCCAGATATCAGTATTATGATGTGCAACCCAGCCTCTTGCACCGTACATATCCCTTGCCGTTTGCTGACCTGCCACCGACATGTCTTTTACCATGTGAAAGAAGGGTTCATTCAATTCGGCCAGGTTAGTTTTTTCGGCAGGCCAATAATTCATTTCTGCGTTAATATTAATGGTGTATTTGCTATCCCAGGGTGGGGACATTTTATCATTCCATATCCCCTGCAGATTGGCAGCCTGTCCGCCAGGTTGGGAAGCGGATATAAGCAGGTAACGACCAAACTGGAAGTAGGTAGTTACAAATTGCGGGTCATTGCCTGATTTGAAATTCCTCAATCGTTCATCTGTAGGAAGGCCTGTTGCGTCTGTTGATCCCAGGTCCAGTTTTACACGGTTAAAGTATTTTTGATAGGCTGCAATATGAGCAGGCAGTATGGCGGCGTATGATTTGGGATAAGCTTTGTCCAGGTATTCAGCCGCTCTCTTATTCTGATCTCCAGTGATATCATGATAGTTATTAAAATTGCTGGCAATCGAAATATAGATAGTTGCAGCATTAGCGCCGTTTACCACAAGGGCCGTGTCATTGGAAGTAAGAGAACCTCCTTCCAGCCTGATCTTTGCAATGGCCTTGAATTTAACCATCCCTTTTACGGTTTCATGATCTTTGGTAGTTCCTTCAATGGTAAGTTCCTTTGCTGATGTTGCTTTAACTATTGCATTACGTTGCGGCGTATTGAAGAATGCATTGAAAGACAGACTTCCCGGTTTACTTGCTGTTAACCGCATTACAATAACCCGGTCCGGAAAGGAGGCCAGCACTTCTCTTGTATAGGTAATGCCATCAACCTTATAAGATGTTTTTGCCACAGCTCTTTCAAGGTCCAGCTCCCGGTAATAGTCTGAATAATTCTCCTGTCCCTTAAAAACAAGTTGCAAGTTACCTACAGGCTGAAACATTTGCCCATGTGATTTTTTAGTTATGATAGCGTTATTCACAACCCTTTCCGCTTCTTTTCGTTTACCATCAAAAATGAGTTGCCTGATCAGGGCAAGTGAATCCAATGCCAGGGGATTATCATTTCTGTTAGGGCTTCCGCTCCATACGGTATGCTCATTAAGCTGAATGGTCTCATTCTCTACATTCCCGTAGACCATGGCTCCCAATCTTCCGTTTCCTATGGGTAATGCGTTCTCCCATGTTTTACCGGAGGGTTTAGTATACCATAGTTTTAAACCGGGTTTGTTTTGCGAAAAACTGATCGTTGCGCTCAACAAAAAAATAATCGATAACAATTGTTTCATTATGCTTGTGTTTTTTCAAAAAAGTAAGTTTCTATCAACCTTTTCCGCTTCAATGCCTCCCAGAATTCCACGGGGATAAGGGTCTCAGCCATAATCATATTTTCTTCGATCCTTTTTATTTCTGTTGTACTCACTGCAATACTATTCACCCCCGGCGCATTTAAAGAAAACTGTATGCAGGCAGCCGCAGGTTTAACATTAAAGTAGTTGCAAATTTCGAAGAAATCCATTCGCCAGCGATATAATTCTTCACTTCCCGGCGTTTCACTTGTTATCAGCTTATAATCGAAATAATTGCCGCCCACCAGGAAACCTGAATGGTACACTGCGGCATTAATAACAGTTACATTCTCCTGTTCCAGCCGGGCCATAAGATCCAGCAATTCCTGCGGGTGTGTTTTAACTGTCATGCTATTGGCAATCATGACCCAATCCAATGGAACGTCATTTACTATACGACGGATAGTTTTCCAGTCTTTCGCACCCACACCTATGGCTTTTACTTTGCCCTGCCTTCTAAGGTCGTATAAAGCCTCATAGGCATCTAAAATATCATTATAGCGTTTTTCAGATTCTTTTGCACCCTTTGCAGCTGCCAGGTATTCATCGGGATCATGTACAGACACCATCTGAGGAATATACCCACCCAGCAATTCATTTCCCTGGTCAAAGCATTCCATAATTCCATCATAACTTATTTTCTGAACTGCATCATATTTTAGATCTTTCCAGACGCCAGGTTCAAATGTGGGTTCTGGAGTTTTTAATTCAGAGCGTACCCATGCAAGTTTATTGCTTATCGTAACCTGATCAGGTGAAATATTTAATCGCCTGAGACATCTTCCCAATACTTCCAGCGCAAGCCCTGCACCATACTTTCCCGCAGTATCAAATACAATTGCACCATTTGACAGACGCAGGCATTCTTTAACTATTTCACATTTAGTCTCTTCATCAAGGGCCACAAACAGATTGCCCAGGCTACTGGTTCCGAAGATTACAGTTGGAAGACTGAACTTTACAGCTTCCCTTACTCTGTGTCGTTCACCATCCTTAGGATTCATAATTTATTATTTTAGTTAGCGTACCTGTACAGCCACCAGCCAGTTTGCCTTAAATAGAAAAATCTACCTTTTCGAAATACTGATCTTATTACCCGAATAAACAATTGATGCCGGATGAGGTGTAATATCTATGCCTGTCCCTTTTTCTTCATTCACCCAAACAATATTAAATACATACTTTTTCACTGCTCCCGCATAATTTCCTTTTTGCCCCTCTACCGTTAAAGTCTGATTTTGGTCATTCCAGGCAAATGGTATGGTTATGTACTTCCCTTTTTCATAATTGTAATTATCACCTTCATCATTGTACAGGGTAAAAGCTCCATTAGCACCTGTATAAATTCTTATCTCGAGTGTATCCATGGTCTTCTCGGAAGTATATTGTAAATACTTACCCATGGGAACAATTGAACCCGCCTTAACAAAAACCGGAATTTTATCCTGGGGAGCCGCTGTGGTTATTGTTTGTCCGCCTGCAAATTTTTTGCCTGTCCAGAAATCATACCATGCGGTTGCCTTCGGCAAATAAACACTCCATGAGGTAATGCCAGGTTCAACAACAGGCGCCACCAGCAGGGATTTTCCAAACATGTATTCATAGGGTTTTCCGGTTGCAACCGC
>JAJKIP010000187.1 GCA_021154405.1 Segetibacter sp.
CCAATTATCGGGTAATGGTGGATTTACGACCATGATCAATCCCTCTGCCAATACCAGCGGTACTGACCAGGCACCCAAAGCATACCTGAATGTGCTGTTTTTCAATGAGCAGTTCAAGTTTGATGCGGCAAGTAGTGTGGTAGTGAAAGTGGCATATGCGGTGAATAGTAAACAAACGATAGACCGCACGTTTAGCAATGCGCTAACAGCCGGTAAAAGTGGGTATGTGTATGTTTATTTCAGTAATGAGAGCGAGACCCAGGTATATTTTGATAATTTTATGTTCACGCATGAGCGTGGTTCTTTGACAGAGGAGACGCATTATTATCCGTTTGGGTTGACGATGGCGGGGATAAGTAGTAAGGCATTAAACTTCGGAGGTAATGACAATAAGTATAAGTTTAATGGAAAGGAGCTCAATAATAAAGAGTTCAGTGATGGTGGAGGACTGGATACTTATGATTTTGGAGCGAGAAATTACGATCCACAAATTGGAAGATGGCAAACGATAGATCCTTTATCGGAAAAGATGCGTCGTTTTTCAACTTACAATTTTGCCTTTGATAATCCTATAAGATTTATTGATCCTGATGGAATGAGCCCAAGTGATGTTATTTATTTGGATAAGGATGGGAAAGTAATTAGTCGATATAATAACGGTAGAAAGGAAAACACATATATCCAATTCACGAATGATAATTATACCGTATACCCGGATGGAACTGTGGGTAGTGATGGAAACAATCAAAAAGATGTAACATTTTCATATATAAAAAATAAAGACGGAGCAAGAAAAGTAACTTCGCTGAATTATAAGGGTAATATCAAGAAAAGTGAAGCTGCTGGAGAAAACAAACCAAGTCTTACAAATCCGGTCAATGAATCAGAACCATCAATTGACAATGTAAGAAAGCCGGCTGACAAACTAAATAGTGCTTTAGGGGCAACAGGTGCAACCATATTAAAAACTACGGAAGCTATAGGAAAAGAAGAAGTTGTTGAAACTGCGGCGAATGGTACTATTGAATTTATAGAGAAATATAAAGGGGTTGGCTCTGCTGGAAATAAACTGTTGACGGCTGTTGAAAAGGCAGGAGTCATTGGGGGTTATTTAGATGCAGGAAATGCCATATATGAAATGACACAAAATTTTACAGCCGGTAATGTGGCAAAGGCGGCCATTAAGACAGCACTGGCACTCGCAAAGACAAATCCAATCGTTGGAGTAGTAAGCTCAATCATGGACGTCACTGGTTTAACTGACATACTTTTTAATTGGTAATAAATGAAATTTCTCCGATACTTATCATATTTATTTTATTCATATTATTCTAAAGGCAGCAGACGTAATGTTGCATACCTTAGTGCTATTTTAGCAATTACATTTCTTTCCTATATCCATATTTTAATAATAGTGATGTGGTTCAAACTTGGAAAGTATTTTTCTTTTGCCTTGGAGGGTCAGAGAGGATTGAGGTATTTTAAGTTGATGCTTTTAATGTCTCCAATATTCTTTTTTTATTATTTTGGAATCAAGGAGAAAAAGCTTGTGGAATTGAGAGATTCTCTTGGATATGATCATTATGATCGAGAAATTAATCATCGCTATTTATTGTTTACATATGTTGCTATCGCTTTTATTATTCTTGTCGTTTTATCAGCAAAAAACCGATAGAAGATTTAAGCTCATATTTTGTTTACGGCACGCAAGCAATGCAGCAGCATGCAAGGGAATAGCAAGTAGCTCATTTTACCACATTATCCAGGACAATGTCTTTAAAGGTTCTATTGGGAGCTCAAATCGTCACCATTCCTGAACAGCAGGAATCTGGCAAACTAGTCAAGAATATTAACCGTGAGTATGGGAAAAGTGAGTAACAGTTGTAAGTATATTGGTATATGCTGAAATATTATTAATCAATAAAAATCAATTGACCTTTGATACATATTCAATGATATTTTCAGGCTGAAAGGCTCAACATTATACCAATCAATATTAAAAAGAAGAAATAAGAACTAGGGTTTCATTCTTGTCAATTAGTTGGTAATACTTCAATCTTGCCTCTAAATTGGATATGGCTATCCTGAATCTATCTGCATCCTTTATTTTGCGAGAATTGAAGCGGGATGTTGTCTGCGCACTACTTATGCAGGTGTTTGGGGCTGATTTGGTGGTAGGTACCGTGTATTATTCTTTAAACAAGGAAAAGAAACCTTCTACTGAGTTGGTATATGCTAATCCCCTGCCGTATTCCTGAAGTGTGATTTACTGATTCATGGGCTGCGTATTCAATCCCCAATAGCTCATATTCTGCATGGGAATCGGTATAAATGGTCGCTGATCTTGCCACATTATCCCGTACAACTCTTTAAACGATCTGTTACCGATCACCTCCAACCTCGCTTTACCGTCGCGTTTCAATAGACCCATTACTGCCGTCTTATTGTCCTTACCTGATTCCTGCCATTTCTTACGCCTTCCACGGCTCATGTTTGCCACTTTTCCGCCCACATACGTTTCATCTACTTCTACCACATTGCCCAAATCAGTAGGTTCGCGTATGTCCATTATGAGTCTTATTCTGCGCAGGATAAACCAAGCTGTCTTTTGGGTAACTTCCAGGAATCTGGAAAGCTGTAGGCTACTCATGCCCTTTTTATGGCCTGTAAGGATATACAGAGCCGCCAGCCATGTAGATAGCTTAACCTTAGAGTTCTCGAATATCGTCCCGACGGTTACGCTAAAATCCCTCCTGCAAGTCCGGGGACTGCAACGGTAGGCTTTCAAATCCTTCAATTTATACGGTCTTGTAGAGTTGTAATGAAGGCAAAAAGGCTCTCCATTCCAACGCATCTGAACCATGAAATCCCGGCAAACTTTCTCGTCTGAGAAGTGGGCCATGAGTTCCTTCAGGTTTTTAAAATCGGCTAGTTGTATCATTTTAAATCAGTCAAGTCTTTTAGTAAAAAAATCAACGGGCATTCTGATGCAGGTAGGCCCGGAATTACATAATTGTCTGGTTTGCTAAGTCGGTTGGAAAAGGGCTGTGGGAAGTGGTATATAGTAGCCCAAAAGCTCCCATTTTTTTTGTACTAATACTGTTAGTATATTGGCGACATTGGAAGATTAAATTTATTACTAAAAATAAGAGTATTAAATTTTATGAATATCAAATTGTTTACTAATAGTTTACGACGTTTATTTAGTATTTAATCATCTTATTAATTATCTCAGAATAAGAGCCCTTGAGGTGGTTTTCAGCGTATCTTAAACAAAATTGTTAGCAACCAATCCAATAAACTCATTTTTATTATTTAAGAATACCTAATTCAAATTTGACTGGAGGGCAATGATTGAATGCAAAAAAGAAATCATTTGAATGGCTCTCCCTTTTCCTAAACCCCGTCAGACCGAAATCTCAGCCACGCCATCTTCGAATCTGACCCCACCCTTTCTGTCCTTTTTGGTTCACGGTGGACAGTAGGCATCCATTAACCCACTCCAATAAGTTTTTTTCCTCTTCCCGTAGTTTTCCTATGGCTGCTTTGAGTTAACTGTCCTTCCTTTTCCTTAATTTAAATTCTCTGTTTTTCTAACTGGACGGATACTGGATTAATGAGAAAATTATGTATGGTAAGTACGGCAGTACTTACATTGCTGCTGTGTGGGGTCTCAAACGCCCAGGATTTTTCCAATCGGGGAAGAGAATTTTGGTTAGCCTACAGCTTTCATGTGGGCATGGTAAATGGAGGCGGCAGCCCGGTAATGACTCTCTACATCACTTCAGATGTTACCACTACTTATACGGTCGAAAATTTTGGAGTAGCACCCATTGCGTCTGGTACCATTACCGGAGGGCAGGTGGTAACGGTTAATATTCCCACATCCTGTTTCATCAATAACGAAGGTCTTTTTACCAATAAAGCCATTCGAGTGACGGCCGAGAAACCCGTGGTGGTCTATTCCTATATTACACGTAGTGCGGCCAGTGGCGCCACGCTTGCGCTCCCAACGACGGTCCTGGGCCGGGATTATGTTTCCATGAACTATACCCAGATCTCCAATGAAAATAATTCGCACTCGTATTTCACCATTGTGGCGGTTGAGAATAACACCACGGTAGAGATCACCCCCTCAGCCAATACCAAAAACGGCTGGCTGGCCAATTCCACTTATACCGTTGCGCTGAACAAGGGAGAGATCTACCAGGTGCTGGGAACGGTTAATGGCGGAACGGGGGTTGACCTTACAGGCTCTACCATCAAATCAGTGGCATCTGCTGCAGGTGCCTGTAAAAAAATTGCCGTATTCTCCGGCAGTGGTAAGATCTCAATTGGTTGCGGAGGTCCGGGAAGCTCGGATAACCTGTACCAGCAATTATATCCCACTGCCACCTGGGGTAAGAAATATTTAACAGCCCCGAGTTATCAGCGGGTCAATAATATTTATCGTGTGGCCAGGAAGGATCCTGCCTCGAATGTTTTTGTCAATGGAGCGCTCATACCTTCCACATCGTTCGTAAATAATGTATACGAATTCAATTCTGCAACGCCCAATCGAATTGAATCAGATCAGCCTATTTCAGTAGCCCAATATTTTACCACCCAGGGATGTTTTAATAATGCTTCTCCCTATGATCCGGATATGATATTACTTAATCCGGTTGAGCAGAATATCAGCAAGGTAACTCTCGTGAGCTCTAACCTTGCAGCTACCCAACGCCGGCAACACCATCTTCATGTAATCATAAAAAATACCGGGACTGCTATTGCATCTTTCCGGCTTGACGGCGTAAATGTGCCAATAACGGATTGGACGACTCATCCCAGTGATCCTTCCTATTCCTATATCTACCTGCATGATGTTGCTCAGGGATATCATACTTTATCGAGCGACTCTGGTTTTAATGCATTGGCATACGGCTATGCAGATGCAGAAACCTATGGCTATTCTGCCGGTTCCAATATCAAAGACCTGTACCAGTTTATAACCATCAATAACCGGTACGCTTCCGTAAATATTCCTGCTGCCTGCCGCAATCAGCCATTTACTTTTTCAATGACATTTCCGTATCAGCCAACTTCAGTCAGCTGGCAGTTCAGCGGACTTTTTCCGGATACCACAATCGTAGCACCCATATTTTCAGAGACAACAATTCTTGATGGAAGAACACTTTATAAATACACAGTGACGCGGGATTATGTTGCTCCGCCTTCCGGAATTTATCCCATTCGAATTATCGCACAGAATCCAACCGGGGATGGATGCAGCAGCCTGCAGGAAATTGATTATGATCTCCAGGTGTATGATCCACCAAAGGCTGATTTCAATTTTGCTACCGACGGATGTGTCTCAAGTCCCGTGAGTTTTTCAGATAATTCAACCAATAATACTGGACGGCCAATTCTTCATCGCTATTGGGACCTGGCAGATGGCACCCTTTTAAAAGATACGCTGTCATTTGGCCATAGTTATACCCAGGGCGGTACTTATTCCGTGAAGTATACTGTGATCTCAGATCTCGGCTGCAGAGCCGATACAGTCTTTAAAGCCGTATTATTAAATGATCCGCCGGTTGCCAATTTCTCAATTCCAGCCCCGGCCTGTACCGGAAAGACAATGACAATTACCAATCTTTCAACTGCTCCGGTGGGTTCTGCCCTTGTGAAATGGACCTGGGATTTTGGTGATGGTACGCCTGTATTGGTTCATACTAATCCAGTGAACCCGGTTCATACTTACCAAAGCGTGGGGAATTATACCATAACGCTACAGGTGCAATCCAATAAGGGGTGTATCAGTACTGTTCTCTCGAAAGCTATTACAATCAATGCCACACCGGCTGCAAAATTTACAGCTCCTTCTGTATGTGTAAATGATCTGGCTGCACCCTTTAAGGATGAATCCACTATTCCCAGTGGAAATATTGCTACCTGGTCATGGAATTTTGGTGACGCAAATGCTACACCAGGAAATCCCAATACTGCAGTAACTCAACAGGCCTCGCATCATTTTACATTACCTGGTAATTACACAGCACAATTGATTGCAGTGAGTAATGGAGGATGTAGTGATACAGTTAAGCACGTATTTACGGTGAATGGGGCAATTGTAACACCAGCCTTCACCATTGAGAATGGGGCTGGTAATAATGTCTGCAGTAATAAAGATCTATTGCTGAAGGATGGTTCCGGGGTTGATGCAGGTAAGCTGATACGTGTGGAGATTTTTTGGGATGCAACCAATCCTGCTATCAGGACAGTGGATTCATTCCCGGCCAAAGGCAAAACGTATTCCCATCTTTATCCGGAATTTACAACACCGGCAAGTAAAACAGTCACCATAAGGTTTGATGCCTATTCAGGTATCAGTTGTGTCAATAGTATCACACAAACCATCACATTACTGGCCATACCTGCTATTGCATTGGATGCTTCACTTCCATTGTGCAGTAATGCAGACCCGGTACAATTGTCAGGAAGGGTAATAAATGGTATGCAGGGTTCTGGTGTATTTACCGGAAGGGGAGTTACAGCTTCTGGAGTATTTACGCCTCAACTGGCGGGGAGTGGAGTGCATAATCTCATCTATACTTTTACGGCAACTAATGGATGCAGTTCATCTGCCACTAAAACAATGATCATTGATCCAACACCTCAGGCCAATGCAGGCCAGGATAAAGTTGTCCTGGAGGGTGGTATAGTGGAGCTGACTCCCAAAATGATCTCAGCCATCCCTGTTACTTATTTGTGGACTCCTTCCACCTGGTTAAATGATCCTGAAATTCCCAATGTCAAATCATCACCCGATGAGGACATTACCTATAAACTTACAATCACTTCAGATAAGGGCTGTACTACTAATGATGATGTTTTTGTGAAGGTGCTGCGCACTCCGATAATCCCGAACATTTTCAGTCCTAATGGTGATGGTGTTCATGACAGGTGGGAGATAAGGCATCTGGAGAGTTATCCCGGTTGTGTGATTCAGATATATAACAGGTATGGCCAGATGGTATGGCGCATCGAAAATTATAATGCATCCAGGGGATGGGATGGCAAGATTAATGGAAGGGATGCGCCGGTAGCTACTTATTATTATATCATAGAGCCTGGGTCTGGCCGCAAACCGATTACTGGATTCGTGGATATTATTCGTTGATCTAAATACGTGAAGCGATGAGAAGAATATTGCTATTGTTTACCGGATTGGTGACTGTTGCACTGGTTCATTCCCAGCAACTGTCTCATTACAGCCAGTACATTCTCAATAATTATATTCTGAATCCGGCACTTACCGGAATAGAGAATTACATGGATGTAAAAGTGAGTGCACGTGATCAGTGGATCGGTATGAGAGGTGCGCCAAAGACATTTTATTTCACCGCTCATGGGGCATTGGGTAAAAAGGATTATAAATCCTCTGCAACTTCATTCGCGGTTCCTGGTGAAAACCCAAGGGGAAATGCCTATTGGGAAACTTACCAGGCATCTGAGCCGCATCATGGCATCGGAATGGCCATAATTAACGACAAAACTGGCAACTTCAATAGGTTTTCCGCAACGGCCAGTTATGCGTATCATCTTGGATTGAGCCCGCGTACTAACCTCTCTGCCGGATTTGCTGCAGGCATTACCACTATCGGATTAAATGCTGACGGGAAAGCTTTTTTTGGAGATGATCCTTCAGATCCTGCCATTGGAGGTACTGTTGCCAAAGAATTACAGCGCGTAAAGCCGGATCTTTCATTTGGCCTCTGGTTGTATTCTGCCAATTACTTTGTGGGTTTGTCCGGACAGCAGATCATTCCTCAAAAATTAAACTACGTAAATAATACCTCGTTCAAACAATCAGGAAAACTGGTGCCACATATTTTCTTTACTGCGGGCTACCGGTTTCTGCTGAATGATGATATCAATGCCATTCCTTCTGTTATGTTCAAGTATATCAATGGCGGTTTTGTGAATAATTATCAGGCGGAATTAAATGTAAAACTTCAATACCGCGATCTTGTATGGCTGGGAGGAAGCTATCGGCAGTTTGATGGCTATGCTGCAATGCTTGGGGTGAATGTGGCGAATACCTTTAATGTTGGTTACTCTTATGATTTTACGAAAACAGATATAAATTCTTATATCCGGGGTACACATGAGTTAGTACTCGGTTTCCTGATAGGTAACCGGTATGGAGATACCTGTCCGCGAAATGTTTGGTAG
>JAJKIP010000188.1 GCA_021154405.1 Segetibacter sp.
ACGGAAGGATTTGAAAAGTATAAGCAAACCGTGTTTGCCAGAACACTGGAAGAAGCAGCTGCAATTTGCGGTGTTGAGGAAGATGACATTCGCCTTGCGGCTTCCTATATCGGCAATGCAAAAGGTTTTCTAACTCTGTGGACCATGGGATTAAACCAGAGTGTGATCGGAGTAAATAAGAATTTATCGTTGATCAACTTAAACCTGATCACAGGACATATTGGAAAACCTGGGTCAGGTCCGTTCTCCTTAACAGGCCAGCCCAATGCAATGGGAGGCAGAGAAGTGGGAGGTTTGGCTAATTTATTATCGGCACATCGTGATCTGGCCAATGAATCCCATCGCAACGAAATGGAAAGATTCTGGCAAATTCCGTTAGGTACTATACAGCCGAAGGCTGGACTTACTGCCACCCAAATGTTTGAGGCGCTGAATGATGGAAGATTAAAGGCAGTGTGGATACTATGCACCAATCCATTAATCAGTATGCCGGATGTGCGCATGGCAGAAGAAGGGTTGAAGAAGGCAAAATTTGTGGTGGTACAGGATGTCACCAATAAGCTGGAGACTCTGAAATATGCTGATGTAGTATTACCAGCAGCATCGTGGGCGGAGAAAGAGGGTACCATGACGAATGCTGAACGCAGGATCAGTCTGTTGAATAAAGTGATAGAGCCACCAGGAGAAGCTTTGCCTGATGCTGAAATTCTTTATCGTTTTGCACAGAAAATGGGATTCAGTGGATTTGATTATAAAGACGCAGGTGAAATATATTCCGAGCATGCAGCGAGTACTGCAGGAACCCATATCGATATCAGTGACCTGAATTATGCTATTCTCCAGCAAAAAAGATCAGTACAATGGCCTTATACTGCCGCCATGAATGGCAGAGGTACTGCAAGACTGTTTTCCGATAATAAATTCCATACTCCGTCCCAAAGAGCTATTATCCGTTCTTTCCCTGACAGGAACGAAAGTGAGCAACCAGATGCCAATCATCCGTTGATATTGACAACGGGTAGGATCCGCGATCAGTGGCATACTATGAGCAAGACGGGTAAGGTGAATAAGCTGAAGCAGCACATCAGTGAATCATTCCTTGAAATACATCCGGAGGATGCTGCAATCAGAAGAATAAAGGATAACGATCTGGTTGAGATATTCAACCCGCGTGGACAGGTAAGAGTTAAAGCAAAATATTCAGACAATATTAAGAGGGGAGTTGTGTTTCTTCCGATGCACTGGGGTAAGGTGCTGCAGAGTGATCTTAACAGAGCGAATAATCTTACCAATAACCTGGTTGATCCGATAAGCAAGGAACCAGATTTTAAATTCAGCGCAGTGGAAGTAAGATTATATAAAAAAGCAAAGCAGAAGATCATCGTTATTGGCGCTGGAGCGGGTGCCTGTGGGTTTGTGAAAAGTTATCGTGCACTGAATACGGAAGATGAGATTGAAGTATTCAGCAAAGAGAATTTTCCATTTTACAACAGGGTTTTATTGCCAGATTATATCAACGGAGCGCTGCCCTGGAATAACCTGGTAAAAATGACAGATGAGGAGGAGCAAGCCTACAATATCCGTCTTCACCGGGGCCTCAGCATTGAAAAGATCGACAGGGAAAACAAAACTGTTACTGATGGTAACGGTAAAGTTCACAGTTATGATATTCTAATTATGGCTACGGGAAGTCGTGCCATACTCCTCCGTGATATTCCTGCATTAGAAGGGATCTTCACCATGCGCAGCAGGGTTGATGCAGATAATTTCAGGAACTATGTTGATCCCGCAAAAGGCCAGGTGATCATTGTAGGAGGTGGATTATTGGGAATTGAACTGGCAGCTTCTTTAAAGGAAGTGAATGTGAAGGTGACGATCGTACAACGGATCTCCAGGCTGATGGATCGTCAACTGGATCCATTGGGTAGCCAGTTATTACACGAAGAACTGGTGGACAAGGGGATTGATATATATTATAATGATGAGATTGAACGCTTCCTTGGTGAGCAACAGGTAACAGGTATCCGCTTAAAAAGTGGTTTGATGCTGGATTGCCAGGCAATCGTGATCGCCATTGGCACCACACCAAATATTGAACTAGCTAAAGCAGCAGGGATTAATTGCAAGAGAGGAGTGATGGTGGATGAATACCTGCAAACCAGTGATCCTTCTGTTTTCGCGATTGGTGAGATCGCAGAATTTAAAGGGTTTCTGTATGGTATAACAGCTGCAGCTGAACAGCAGGCGGAAATTGTGGCCAGGTATCTCTATGGAGATATTGCAAAATACTACGACGGTTCATTACTGATGAATATCCTTAAGATACATGGTACCGACCTTTGTTCATTGGGAGCAGTGGAATGTCCGGATGATCCGGCTTTTGAAGAGATCGTATTTATTGATAAGGCAAGACGCTATTATAAAAAATGTATTGTTCATAACGACAGGCTGATCGGGGCCATTCTCATTGGCGATAAAACGGAGTTTTTGGAGTTCAGGGACCTGATACAGGGAAGGATGGAGTTGAGTGAGAAAAGATTGCAATTGCTGAGAAGTGGAAATAAAGCAGAACCTGTTATTGGCAAACTGGTTTGTAGCTGTGGTAATGTAGGGGAGGGTAATATTATCAATAAGATAAAGGAAGGTTGCAAGGACCTGGTACAGCTTTGTCAACTATCAGGTGCGGGAATGGGTTGTGGAAGTTGCAGGCCTGAAGTCAAAGGCATATTGGAAAAAACATTGAATCCCCGGTTCTACCAACCCGCCTCCACCGCCAGCAAGCCTGAAGTAGTAAGGGGAGAATTTGAAGTAATAAATCTTGATACAAATGATTCAGCTATTGCAAAGGCAGCCATCTGAGTTTGTGGGTCTTTCGGGAATTGAATATTTCCGGTTTGAAGAGGATTTCATAGAGCAGAATGTTCGGTGTATTCCTATGATCGTACGATTTAAAATGGATGCAGTGGGCATTAAACTGAAACTTGCTGAATGGAGCAGGTTCAGTGTAACAGAGCGAAGAAAACTGGCAGTAAGTAATTGTTCAACCATTGAAGAATTGAGTGATTATAGAAATTGCCTGGCCCAGTTGGTAGTAAAATATACAGGAATCGGACCTGCTTATATGGATATTGATAACGATCCTGCATGGGCAAACCTCTATGAGATACCTCGTATGCTGGATGATAGAGCAGGGGACTTAGGTGTTGGGATCAGTTTATCACAATGGCGACAGCTAACCAACTTACAACGTTTTGCCCTGATCAAGTTGAGCAGGCCGGGGCATGAGAGCAGGAATTTTGTAAAGGCCTTAATGGAGTTTGGGATCAAAGTATGAGGCAATGCTATGGTTCGTGTCTCACGAACCATATCGAGACAAATGATATTAGTGGTTCGTGAGACACGAACCCCGGCGTAGAAGAACAACAAACAATGATTACAATAAATACCATAAAGATTAATTTCCGTGGAGGTATTATCTCTCCCGGAGATCTGTATAATATACTGGTGGCAGCAGGCAAAATTGGTATTGTGCAGGTGCGGTTTGGTTTGCGCCAGCAGTTATTGATAGAAGCTGATGAACCTGGTATAAGGCAATTGGCAGCTGAACTTGATCTATTGGGGATACCTTATGAAAATAATCTAGACGATTATCCGAATGTGGTAAGCTCTTATCCTGCAGAAGAAGTTTTTATTACCAATACCTGGCTTAGTGAAGGAGTTTACAAGGATATATTTGACCTGATGGATTACCGCCCGCGTTTAAAGATCAATGTGAGCGATAGCAATCAGAGTTTTACACCATTACTGACAGGAAATATTAATTGGGTAGCTTCTCCATCTTCCCAGCATTTCTGGCATCTGTTTATTCGTTTCCCTAAAACCAATGTGATCTATGAGTGGAAGGAACTGGTATATACTAATGATGTTGCGCGAATGTCCCGGCAGGTAGAATCCATTATTTTTCAACATCCGGATATGTTTATCGATAATCCGGAGGTAAATGGTGAATTTTTGTATGCGCTTGCGAAAGAAGATACATATATCACCAAACCGGTGGAGCAACCATTGAAGTTGCCTGTTTTTAACCTGCCTTATTATGAAGGATTGAACCGGTATAATGATAAATACTGGTTGGGCATATACCGGAGGGATGAATTGTTTGCCGTGAATTTCCTGAAAGAAGTTTGCCTGCTTTGTTTACAAACCAAAATCGGGCAATTATGTTCCTCTCCCTGGAAAACGATTATGATAAAGGGTATTGAGGAAAAGGATAAACAGCTTTGGACAAGCCTGCTTGCGAGATACCAGGTAAATGTGCGTCATGCGGCCAACGAACTCAATTTCCAGGTAGAGGATAATAGTAGTGATGGTTTGGCGCTAAAGAAATACCTGGTTAACTATCTCAGCAAAGATGATATGCGAACCTTTGGTATTTGCATTGGCATAAAAACACGAAGAAAAACCGAGGTGTTTAGTAGCATACTGGTCAGAAGGAGACCATTATTTAGGATTGGCAGTCTGGAATTATTGCATGTCTATGACATTCTTTGTGCCAAAGATTTTAATCCCAATGAGCGAACTGGTTTTGTATTCAGTAAAGGGAATCTTAAGCTGGTATTAAAAGAGCAATTACACCGGGCTATACTTTCCTTCTATTCTCATCAGTTAAAACAGATTGAAACCCCAGTTGTAAAACCAAAGAAAGAAATATCGAAGGCGAAGAAAAAAGAGTATTTGCACCAGTGCAAACATTGCCTAAGTATTTATGATCCATTAACTGGCGAGCCGGATAATAATATAGCAGCAGGTACTTCATTTGACGATTTACCTTCAACCTATAACTGTTCTTTGTGTGAGGCGTCGAAGGAGGATTTTCAAAAGATAGAGAAATCGGCTTTGGAATTGATTGCTGAAAATACAGGATAGGTTCTACAACCCATTTAATTCTGAATGAGCATTGAAATTCCGGAAAGAAGTTTTTTGATCTGGTGAAAGGGCGATAAAAGAAGAATTAATATGCTCCAGCATGAATTTCATGCTATGCCTGGCTAGCTGACCCATTCGATAAAGATTCAGTATTTGCGCTAATCCGTTTGCTTTGTAAATACCACAGAGCGGTTCGGGTTCTTTTTCGTTAGTATAAACGAACGCGTCAAAGGAAGACTCACTGGTATAATGTGTATAAAGTTCTTTGAGCAGAACAGGGTCCAGTAAGGGCATATCGCAGGCGAATACAAAGAGATCCTCAGAAGGATATTGCAGATGAATGCTTAGCACTCCGCAGAGCGGGCCTTTTAATAAAAGGGATTCATCGTCTTTAACTAATTGGGATGAAGGAAAGATGGCAGCATATTCGCTATACTGGGTGGAATTCACTGATAATACAACTGGCAAGGAGAGTACCGCCATTTTATCGATAGCGGTTTGAGCCCAGGTCTTTGCCTCCAGTTTCAGCAGACCTTTGTCTTTTCCCATTCGGGAACTTTGTCCACCACAAAGTATCGCTCCAATCATACTGCAAAAAATTATATCACACTAAGATGGGGTCCTTCGCTAAAGCGGAACTTACGTTCCCTGAAAGGAAGTTACAAATCATGGTGGGGCTTTGTGTCCGCATGCCCCAGGCTTTTACCAGGAGCAACGATATCTCTCACCAGTTGCTTGAGTTCCTTGATCTCCGGAAATCCTCCATAGTCTTTACGGTCGAATATCTTTTTGCCATCGATGCTAATATGGAAATCCCCATTCGTTTCGCTGGGTTGAAGAGCCACTGATTTCAGTTCGCTCTCAAAAGTGGTCAGGAACTCCTGGGCCATATAAGCGGCACGAAGGAGCCAGTGGCAACGGGGACAATATTCGATGATAACGGTTGGTTTCATGCAGGGATGCTTTGATTTCGTGCAAATTACGAATAAGCTTTGAGCCAATTCACTGATGCTCGGAAAGACATATTAAATTTGTAGAATGTTACAGATAAGTCGCCTGTTCGTATATCCGGTCAAATCCCTGGGAGGGATAAGTGTATCCTCTGCCTTACTTACAGATCGTGGTTTTCAGCACGACAGGCGATGGATGCTCCTCAATGAACAGAATATATTCATGACACAGCGGGATTACCCGCAAATGGCGCTGTTACAAACGAATATTACTGAAAGCGGGATATCCCTTTTTCATATGGATGATATTCATGAGCGAATCATGGTTCCTTTTTGTGTTTCATCGGGTACACGGTTAACAGTACAGGTGTGGAACGATTACTGTGAAGCGATCTTTGTAGACCGGAAGATAGATGAATGGCTGTCCCGGAAACTGAATGTTACCTGCAGACTTGTTTATATGCCTGATGATTCAATACGAAAGGTTGATCCGGTTTATTCTGTTGATCAATCCCATATCACCAGCCTGTCAGATGGATATCCCATTTTGCTGCTATCCCAATCTTCACTGGATGATTTGAACAGTCGACTTGAATCACCTGTTCCCATGAACCGTTTTCGTCCCAATATTGTTTTGGCCGGGGCAGATCCGTATGAAGAAGATGAGATGGCGGAGTTTAGGATCAGGGGGATACAGTTCTTTGGAGTCAAGCTTTGTGCCCGTTGCTCAATACCTACAATTAACCAGGATACGCTTGAAAGATCAAAAGAACCTACAAAAACCCTGGCAACCTATCGACAGAAAGGAAATCATATCTGGTTTGGACAGAATGTGGTCTATTCAAGTGGGGGTGTAAGCCTTAAAGTAGCTGACCGCGTGGAAATTACCCGCAGAAAGGAAAGGGTACTTTAAAATGAACAGTTGTCTGTTTATGCGAAACTCCTGATTTTCTTCTTTTTGACAGGGAATTGACGGTTGTCAAGTCTACAGAAACAGTAGGAATCAGTAAATTTGTGGTCCACAATTAAAAGATCCTCGTGATGTTTGATTACAATGAATACCTCTCTTCAAAGCTGCAGCAGCTTAAGGAAGCAGGCTCTTACCGGTACTTTTTAGAGGTCAACAAAAGTGCCCAGCATTTCCCGCATTTTTATTATGGCAATGATGAAGGTGTGCAGCGATCAGCAATCAACTGGTGCAGCAATGATTATTTATGTATGAGCACCCATGAGGATGTCATTGCCAAGCTGAGTTTCACCTCTCATAGAAGTGGTGCAGGAAGTGGGGGTACGCGTAATATTTCTGGTACTACCATTCATCACCGGGAACTGGAACAAACGCTGGCAAGCTGGCATGAGAAGGAAAGCGCACTTTTATTTGCAGGCGCTTACCTGGCAAATGTTACAGCATTACAAACTATCGGCCGTCATATTCCCGAACTAGTTTTTATTTCCGATGAAGGAAACCATGCTTCCATGATCGAGGGAATTCGTGCCTCAGGAAATAATAAGATCATATTCCGGCACAATGACCTTGCGCATTTGGAAGAAGTGTTACAATCATTACCGTTGGAATCACCCAAGCTGGTTGCCTTTGAATCTATTTACTCCATTACAGGAACAGTAGCACCTTTAAAGGAGATCATTGCGCTGGCAAAAAAATACAATGCACTGACTTATGTTGATGAGGTGCATGCGGTTGGCTTATATGGTGATACGGGAGCAGGTATGCTGCGACAGTTAGGATTGCAAAACGAAGTGGATGTGATCAATGGAACGTTATCAAAAGCGATCGGTGTGTTTGGAGGGTATATTGCTGCTTCGCGGACCATTGTAGATTTTATCCGCAGCTATGGCAGTGGATTTATATTTACTACTTCCATACCGCCAGCAATATGCAGTGCAGCCAATAAGAGCATACAGGTGATCCAGGAAGACAAATCAATTCGCAGGGATTTTCATACCAATGTTCAGCAGCTGCGCGCAGCCTTACAGCAGGCAGGTATTGAATTTAGAATTAACGATTCACATATAACCAGCGTTCCTGTAGCCGGAGCACAGCATTGTCGCGAAGTGGCATTGCAATTACTCCACGGACAGGGCGTATATCTTCAGCCTATCAATTATCCAACAGTACCGAAAGGTGAAGAGTGCCTCCGTATCATAATCACTGCCAAACACCAGCCCAAGCATATTAATCACCTGGCTCACAGCCTGCAAAAAGTGTTACATGGAGGCGATACGACTGATTGGAAGAAGTTCCCGGCTGTCTCTGTTGCAGATTGAAATAGCCAGACAAAAGATAGAAGCTGCATTCCATGGCGTTCGTGTGGAGATCATTGCCCGAAGTAGCAAGGGAGATGCCTTGCAAAATATCCCTCTCCATACAGTAGAAGGAACCGATTTTTTTACCCGCGATATATTCGATGCCCTGCAGAATGGGGAAGCTGATATTGCTGTTCATTCCTTAAAAGATATGAGTAGCGAACATTTCTTTGGAGGAAACCGGTTTGCGGTGATTGACCGCGATGATACCAGGGATGTGGCTATTTTTAATCAGGATATCATTGAAAAGATCCGTTCAGGTCAAAATATAATTATAGGTACCTGCTCTCCCCGAAGGGAAGAAATGGCAACTGTGTTCCTGCAAAAAGCCCTTCCTCAATTAAATGAGAATATAGTCATTGAGACTAAACCAATACGAGGTAATGTAGAAACCCGCCTGCGGAAACTGAATAGTGGAGAATATGATGCCACGATACTGGCAGCAGCAGGATTGAACCGTTTATTAGCGAGTGAGGTGGATGCGCCTTTGTTAAGGCAATTATTGCAGGATAAGAAACTGATGTTTCTTCCTTTGATAGAATGTGTGCCTGCTCCCTGTCAGGGTGCGATTGTTTGTGAAGCGCATCCAGGAAATCAAAAAGCATTAAGGGTATTGGATGCAATCAATAACCAGCAGCATTATAATGATTGCATGGCGGAGAAGAAAGCAGCCGCAGCTTATGGAAAAGGATGTTTGCAAAAATTTGGAGTGACTACCTTGCCATTTGAGAATACATCTACTTTGTATGCGGCAGGAAGGGACGAGGAGGAAAGAGAATTCAATTCCTGGTATAATATCCCGGCGCTTGATATAGATAATAAATATTTTTTCACGGCTACTGACCATATGGGCAGCTTCTTTGAATATGAATTTTCGAGGCCGGAGATCAGGGTTGATTCAGCTGTTGTATATGTTTCCAATTATAAGGCGGTGCAATCCCCTCAATTAATTCAATCGTTGAAGGAATTGAAAGTATGGGCTTCCGGAACAAAGACCTGGTATGAACTGGCCAAACAGGGAGTGTGGGTGGAAGGATGTGCAGATGCCTTTGGACTGGAGTTTATTGAAAAGGCCTGGGGAATGCCCTTATTGAAGTATAAAAAAGAGGATGTACAGATTATAACCAACGGGAATGGCGCAGCAAATTGGAAACAGAAGGGATGGAAGACAAGTGGAACGTATGAAACAAAGGCTGAGCCAAAGAAAGAGCTGGCCAATAAAATAGCAGGAGCCGATATAATTTTCTGGACCAGCTATCATCAATATGAATTATACAGGGATGTGTTGAAGAAGGATGTGCAGCATGTATGTTCTTCTGGTGAAACGGCAGTATTGTTGCGTTCGGCCGGAGTTGAACCTGTAGTATTTCCAAACATTAAAGCATTTCAGCAATGGAAAAAAACTTCTTTCCGATAAACCAGCGCCGGCTAAGAGCCGACCGGCATATCCGTGAGTTAAGTGCAGGTGTGAAATTATCACACAGGAGCTTTATTCAACCCCTATTTGTGGATGAGGCTATTCAATCTCCTCGTGAAGTGAATGGACTGAATGGTGTGAAGGTAGAAACAATTGAAACTGTATTGCAGTCCATTGAGCATAGTATAAAAAGCGGGATACATAAATTCCTGTTGTTTCCTGTTCCTGCAAAGCAGCAGGAAACCCAGTTTGATTTTGGTTATGCCGTTTCTGTGGTAAAAGCCATTAAATCAAATTTTGGAGAGGATGTATGGCTGGCTTCTGATCTATGCCTTTGCAGTTATACAACGCATGGACATTGCGGTATATTAAATGATGATCATTCGCGCCTGGAGAATAGCAAGACAGCAGAAGTGCTGGCACATTATTCTTCCTTATTGGCCAATGCAGGTGTTGATTGTATTGCACCCAGTGATATGACAGATGGAAGGATCGGCGCTATCCGCAGCCGGCTCAATAGCCTGAATATGGAAGAGGTGAGCATCATGAGCTATGCGGCCAAGTTTAGCTCCCAGTTTTATGGACCGTTCCGTGATGCCTGTCATTCCTCACCGAAGAGCCGGGGTTTACAAAACCGGAAAACCTATCAGCTTTCGCCCGGCAATATGAATGATGCTCTGGCCAGTGCTCTCCGTGATGAAAAGGAAGGAGCTGATATAATAATGGTAAAACCAGCCGCACTTTATACTGATATTATCGCCAAAGTAAAAGCGCAGACTCTTCGCCCGGTTGCCGCCTACCACGTGAGCGGTGAATATGCAGCGGTGGAACTCCTTGCTGCTCAGGGCTTATTGAAAAGGGATGCTGCACATCTTGAGGTCTGGACCGCTCTCCAGCGAAGTGGAGCTGATATTATTATCTCCTATGCAGCCGCTGAAGCCAGGGAATGGATTGAGAATATGGAATTCTAGTTTATCGCTGATCTCGGGATTCTGAACGCTATATTTATACCGAAAGAGAATAATAAATTCTCAAAGGATAAGTCTATAAATTTCATAGACTAAAAACAAAAGGCTATTTTTGACGACTGCCAAAACTTTCATGCTTAAGACGACAGGCTTAATAATTATCCTTTTGGGGACAGTAATAGTAGCTAAGGCTCAGCCGAAAGGTGCTTCTTTCTGGTTGTCTGCCCAGTTACCTGTTGATGTATCTCCACGCTGGCAATGGCATAATGACCTGGCCTATAAATCGAATGGTGTAACCTTTAAAACCTATCAGCGTTGGTACCGGACGGGATTGCGATACCGGATCTCGGGGAAATTCAATGTGGCAGGGGGTGTTGGCTTTTTGGCGACACAGGCATCGACCAACAAGAAAGATGATGAGTTTGGAAAGGAATTCAGGGTATGGCAGGAGATGATCTATCAGAATCCGATGAAAAATGACTGGCAGTTCCAGGACAGGGTGAGAGTAGAAGAGCGGTTCTTACAGGCAACAGCAACCAAACCGTCATCACATATCCTGCAATTGAGTGATAGAGTGTCGTTCACAAAAAATCTTAATAAAAACTGGGACCTGCAGTTTGCAGATGAATATTTTGAACAGGTAATTGAAAGGAAATTTGTTTTTAGCCAGAATAGATTGATGGGGATCGGGATATATAAAATAAGCAGGAAGTTCCAGGTGCAGGGTGCTTATATCTGGGCAGTGAGAAAAACATTTACCCAACATATTTTACAGGTAACCATCCGAAAAATTTTTTCAGCTTATGGCCGACATGATCAAGGAAGTGAGTAAGAACCAGCTTTACCCGGTTTTCCTGAAGCTGCAGGAGTTGAAGCTTTTGCTGGTAGGAGGTGGGAATGTAGCATTGGAAAAGCTGAATTCGCTTTTATCCAATTCTCCTGATACGCCTATAACTATCGTGGCTCCATCCATCCGGGAGGAGGTTAAAGAGTTGGTGGCACGTCATCCTCATTGTGAACTGATAGAAAGAAAATTTGAAGAAGCTGATCTTGATGAGAAGGACCTTGTGATCTGTGCTACTGATGATAAAGATCTTCATATTAGCATTAAATATCTTGCTGGTGAAAAAGGTATCCTGGTAAATGTGGCAGATACTCCCGATCTCTGTGATTTTTATTTGGGAAGTATTGTTCAAAAAGGGCAATTAAAGATCGCTATCTCCACTAATGGAAAATCTCCTACTGCAGCAAAAAGGATCAGAGAAGTTTTGAATGATGCATTGCCAGG
Source organism: Segetibacter sp. (assembly GCA_021154405.1). Taxonomy (GTDB): domain Bacteria; phylum Bacteroidota; class Bacteroidia; order Chitinophagales; family Chitinophagaceae; genus JAJKIP01. The sequence goes on from JAJKIP010000188.1 coordinate 11,875, forward strand.
TGAACTGGATGAGGTAATTGAAAATCTTCATAAAGTAAGGAATAGCCTCAATGGTGATTTTGAGTACAAGGTGAAACGGATGAATGAGATCACCAAAACACTTGTACAGAAGAATGGAAATGGTGAGAGAGAAGTCAGGTGGAGAAAAGTAGCCACTTATTCACTGCTTGCTTTTGCATTCATGCTGATCGGCTATTTTATTTTTTCTTATATCCCTTTTCAAAGCATTGCCAACGGTACTGTAAAATGGTACCGTACCCTGGATCCGGCATTTCCGATCATGTTGCTGGCAGGATTTATTGCGCAATTGGTAGATGGTGCATTGGGAATGGGTTATGGTGTAACAAGCGCAACCATACTGTTATCAGCTGGTGTTAGTCCTGCAGCCATGAGTGGCAGTATACACACTGCGGAAATGTTTGCAAGTGGTGCTTCTGGCTATAGCCACTATAAATTTGGAAATGTAAACAAGAAATTATTCAAGGCTTTATTGATACCTGGGGTATTGGGGGCAATAGCCGGAGCTTTGATGCTGGTCTTCATAGGAGACAAATACGGTAAGCTGATCCGTCCCTGCATAGCGGTGTATACGCTTATTCTCGGCGTGAAATTTATAATGAATGCCTTCCGCGAAATAAAGCCACAGAAGAAATTCAAACATTATCGTTTGCTTGCCGCTGTTGGTGGATTCTTTGATTCATTTGGCGGTGGAGGATGGGGACCAATCGTAACCAGTACACTGGTAAATAATGGTCGCAGCCATAAATACGTAGTGGGTTCGGTCAGTCTGACAGAATTTTTTGTAACCCTTGCAAGCGCCTTTACCTTCTTCACCCTCATTGGTGTAAGTCACTGGCAAACCATATTGGCACTCATAATTGGCGGTTTAATTGCTGCACCAATAGCTGCGAAACTGGCAGGAAAACTTCCCCGGCGTACTGCTTTTATGTTACTGGGCGCACTTGTTATCTTCTGGAGCATTAAGATCCTCATCAAGATCATATAGTTAGGCAGGGAAACCCTACCATCTGTTAGTTACCTCTTGGAATAAATAAGTCTATGTATTTGGTGGACTAACATAATCCTACTAAGTTTGTAGAGTAATATGCATAACGCATTCAATATAACCTGCCTGCCATCCATGCGATGTTGTTGTGATCCCCGTTTAATGGGATGGCTTTAGCATCACCCCTTTTTTTGCACTATTACTATACTAAAATAATAGACTAATAATTTCAAGAAAGACCAATTTATGAGACAAGTAACGGCAGTAATTGTATCCGCAAAACAGATTTGGATCAGGATTA
>JAJKIP010000189.1 GCA_021154405.1 Segetibacter sp.
AGAAATGCTCCCTCCGAAAGATCTATTTCTTCTTCCGCTTCCGGCTTTATTATTACTGTTCCTGTTGCAGAGGGGCAATTGCAGCATTTCCGTGTTGTGGATGCGCCCGTAATGGATCCCGGCCTTGCCGCAAGATACCCAGAGATCAAATCATATGCGGGAACATCTGTTGAAGATCCATCTTCAACCATTCGCTTTGATATTTCACCACGAGGATTTCATGGAATGATCCTTGGCGCTGGAAAACCTACCATCTATATTGATCCGGTTGACCGGACTGATAAATTTTATGTAGTGTTTGAGCGGAAAGATGTTCTTAAGTTCCAAAGGGAATTCAGGTGTCTTACCCCTGCTTCTATTAATGAACCGACTTTGCCAGTTGATCCCACTGCCTTTCGTGCGGCGGATGATGGAAGGTTGAGGACTTATCGTCTTGCGCTTGCTTGTACCGGAGAATATGCCCAGTTCTTTCTGGATGGCACTGAAACCACTGATGCGCAACGAAAGGCCAAAGTGCTGGCTGCCATGAACACACTGATGGTTCGTACCGATGGTATTTATGAAAGGGATTTTGGCATTCGAATGAACCTCATTGCCAACAATGATGCTATTATCTACCTCAATCCATCAACTGATCCCTGGTCTACCGAATGGAATATCAAAACCCAGCAAACAATTGATGCGGTCATAGGTAATGCCAATTATGATATTGGTCACCTGGTACATAAAGAAGCTTCCGCAGCCAACAATAATGGCAACGCTGGTTGCATCGCCTGTGTTTGCAAAACATGGAATGGAAGTACCAATCCCAATACATTTGTAGGAAAGGGCGGGGGATTCACTTCTCACGTTACACCAGAAGGCGATCCCTTTGTAGTGGATTATACCACGCATGAAATGGGTCACCAGTTTGGTGCCAACCATACTTTTACTTTCAGTACTGAAACCGGTACCGCATCTCAGTTTGAACCAGGCAGTGGCTCTACCATTATGGGTTATGCTGGTATTACTGGCGCTACTGATGTGCAACCACATAGTGATGATTATTTTCATGCGCGTAGCGTGGAACAGATTTCTGATTATATCAAATCAGGAACCGGTGGTGGCGCCTGTGCCGTTGTAACCATTACAGGGAACACCGCTCCTGTAGTAAATGCAGGAACTGATTTTACTATTCCCAAATCCACACCTTTTACCTTAACGGGTTCTGCTTCAGATGGAGATGCCGGTGATGTACTCACATACACCTGGGAGCAAATGAATGCAGGTACTTCATCAACTACCAATCCCAGCACAACTGCTACCACTGGTCCGTTATTTCGTTCAAGAACGGGTTCAACATCAACATCACGCACCTTCCCCATATTATCGTCCATACTTGATGGCACCAATGGAAATCAGTGGGAACGATTACCCGGCGTTGCCCGTACTTTGAATTTCCGGCTGGTAGTAAGAGACAATCATGCCGGTGGCGGTAATACTAAAGATGATGATATGGCAGTGACTATTTCCAGCGCAGCCGGTCCATTTGCAGTTACTTCACCCAATACAGCCGTTAACTGGGGAGGAGGATCTTCTCAAACTATTACCTGGAATGTGAATGGTACCAATGCATCCCCTGTCAGTTGTGCAAATGTGAAAATATCACTTTCTACAGACGGCGGATTATCCTTCCCAACAGTTCTGACAGCAAGCACTTCCAATGATGGAACTGAAGTGTTAACTATTCCCAATTCACCTACATCTACTGCGCGGATCAAGGTGGAAGCTGTTGGCAATATTTTCTTCGATATTTCCAATACTAATTTCACAATCGGTACAGTAACAGGTTGCAATGCACCTGCCGGCTTAACCAGCAATTCTGTAACAAATAACAGTGCAACAGTTAGCTGGACTGCAGTAAGTGGAGCAATCAGTTATGATGTGGATTATAAGATCAATGCTTCATCAACCTGGACCAATGCAGTTACCGGGACTGCTTCCACTTCACAGCCGCTGCCTTCATTGACAGCATCTACCTTATATGACTGGAGAGTGAGAACAAATTGCAGTAGTGGCAGCAGTGCTTATTCAACAGCTCAATTCACTACACTCGCAAATCCTTCCGGTTGCCTGAATGCATTTGAACCCAACGGTACATTGGCAACTGCTGCTGCAGCCGTGGTTAATTCTCCAATGTCTGCAGCTATTGGTTCAAATGGTGATATCGACTATTACACATTTACAACAAGTTCTACCAGCAATTTCAATATTACGTTGACCAATCTTCCGGGTGATTATGATCTGTTCCTGTATAATTCAGCTGGTACTCAATTGGCAAGTTCAGAAGCTGGTGGTACAACCAGTGAAGCGATTGTATCCAATAGCCGGCCGGCAGGTACCTATTATGTGAGGGTAATCGGATTCAACGGTGCTTTCAGCACTACAGTTTGCTATAACCTGAATATCGGAGTAACAACAGCAACCGGATGCGCAAGTCCGCTGGACAATTCAACCAATGGAACCCTGGCAGGAGCAGCAACAATCCCATTCAATACCAATACAACAGGATTGATAAGCCCGAGCGGCGATGTTGATAATTATAAATTCATCATCACAACCGGTGGCACCATTTCCGTAACGCTAACTACATTACCGGGTGATTATGACCTGAAACTGCTGAACAGTTCCGGTACGCAGATCGGAATTTCGCAGGCTGGCGGTACCAGTAGTGAATCTATCAATGCCACAGTAGCGGCAGGTACTTATTATGCCCAGGTTTATGGATTCAATGGCGCCAATAGTGCAACTGTATGCTACACCCTGCGCGTTGGTCTCGGAACTGCATCAAGAGGAGCGCAGGATCTTATCACCGGTACTACCCGGAAAATAAACCTGGCGCCTAATCCTGTAACCCAAACGCTGAAGATCAACCTCGCAGGGTTTGATGCCAAGTCAGAACTGATAATGACTGATGTAAATGGCCGGGTTGTAATTCGTAAGCAGATTGGAAATAGTTCAATGCTTGATATGAGTTCTTTCTCATCAGGTATTTACCTGGTGAATATCACGAATGGAGGAAAGATTGTAGAAAGCAGAAAGATAGTTAAGCAGTAAATAGAATAAAACGGGGGTATTAATTGCCCCCGTTTTTCTACGCCAGGGTTTAAGCGCCTTACGAACCATATATTATGATTTCTGTGGTTCGTGAGACACGAACCATGGCATCAGTGCCCAAATTTCGGGAGCTAGTGGCCTGTTTTTGTATTTCTTTTCCACCCGGTCAATACCACACCACTCACTACCATTAATGTACCAATGATCTGTGCAGCGAAGATTGGCTCGTCTAAAATAAAATGAGCCTGGAGAATGGTTGAAACCGGTCCAATACTGGAAATAATAGCCACATTATTGGCGCCTACCTGTTTTGTTCCAAATGATATTAAAAAACTGGGAATAACTGTGGCAATTATTCCTAATAATAAACCATACCATAGAAAATCCTTACCGCTATTCAATATTGTATAATTACCTGCCAATAAAAAATTAAGAAAAACTCCTGATGTAGAGGCAAGCATTACGTAAGCAGTAAATTTGGTAGCGCCTAATACCGGGATCATTCTTCCGCTACCCACAACATATACTGCAAAAGTTAACGAGCAGATGAAGATCAACAGGCTACCCAGAAAGAAACCGGATGTATGGACATTAAACGCCAGTTCACCTATATAAGCCAGCAGGATTCCACCATAGGTGAGCAATAAAGCGATCTTCTGCAGCTTGGTAATTTTTTCTTTAAATACTGCAGCATTTATCAGGGCAACAAATGTGGGATAGAGAAAAAGGATCAATCGCTCAAGGCCTGCGGAGATATATTTCAATCCCATAAAATCAAAAAGACTGCTCAGGTAATAACCAAATAATCCAAGGCTGATAACGATGAGCCACTGATGGCGCGTCATCTTCACATTATCCTTTTTCCTGGAAGTTATCCAGGCTGCAGCAATATAAAAGGGAAGTGAAAAAAGCATTCTGACAGCTAACAGTGAAACCGCATCTACCGGCGTTCTGCTGAATGCATACTTTACAATAACAGCCTTGGTTGAGAAGAATATTGAGCCAATTACAGTAAGCAGGATGCCAAGTGAAATACTGCGTTTCATTGAGCTGCTTTATACCGACACATTGAAATCCCTTAATGCATCGTTTAAACTTGTTTTAAGATCGGTGCTTGGTTTGCGCTGACCGATGATCAGGGCACAGCCTACGCCATATTCACCAGCGGGGAATTTTTTAGCATAACTGCCTGGGATAACCACGCTGCGTGCAGGAACCCTTCCTTTATATTCAACCGGCTGGCTGCCGCTAACGTCAATGATCTTGGTGGATTGGGTCAATACCACATTGGCTCCAAGTACAGCTTCTTTTTCTACTATAACGCCTTCCACTACTATACAGCGGCTTCCAATAAAACAGCCATCTTCAACAATTACCGGTGATGCCTGAAGGGGTTCCAGTACGCCACCGATACCTACACCACCACTCAGGTGAACTCCTTTACCGATCTGCGCGCAACTGCCAACTGTAGCCCAGGTATCAACCATGGTACCTTCGTCAACATAAGCCCCGATGTTCACGTAAGATGGCATTAAAACCACATTCTTTGCCAGGTAGGCGCCATAGCGCGCCACTGCATGTGGCACTGCACGAACTCCAAGGCTCTTATAATTTGACTTTAATAACATCTTGTCATAGAATTCAAAAGGCGCCATCTCCCAGGTTTGCATTTGCTGAATACCAAAATACATAAGGATTGCCTGTTTCACCCACTCATTGACTGTCCATTTCCCATCCGTATTGGAAGCTACTCGTAAACGGCCCTTATCCAGTTCTTCAATTACAATCCTGATTGAATCTGCATACTGGTTTTCCTTCAGTAATTCGCGATTATTCCACGCAGCAAGCACCGGTTCCTTTAATTCCATGATTTTTTGTTTTCGGAAATGCAAAATAACGGATAAAATGTTGTTCATGGCCTTTATATTTGAATTCCGAAAGGCCATGGCTAAACTCTCTGCAACGATAATCACTTTCAATGAAGAAAAAAAAATAGGCCGCTGCCTTCAATCCCTGAAAGGCGTGGTTGATGAGATTGTTGTGGTTGATTCCCTGTCAACAGACAAAACAAAAGAGATCTGCATTTCCTACCAGGTACTATTCATTGAAAACCCTTTTCCTGGTTATATCGAGCAGAAGAATTTTGCTCTTTCAAAAGCAACACATACTCACGTATTAAGTCTGGATGCAGATGAATACCTGAGTGAAGAACTTGCCAATAGCATATTGAAAGAAAAAGAAAGGAATTTTCCTTCTGATGGTTATACCATGAATCGGTATAATTTTTATTGCGGGAAATGGGTGAGACATGGAACTTATTATCCGGATAGAAAGCTGCGGCTGCTGAATACTCAAAAAGGGAAATGGGGCGGACAAAATCCGCACGACAAGATCATCATGCAGGAAGGTGCGAGACTACAACAGCTGAAAGGAGATCTTTGTCATTATACCTATCAGTCGATTGAAGAACATAATAAACAGACAGACCGTTTTAGTACCATTGCGGCAAAAGCGCTGTTTGATAAGGGGAAAACGGGTTCCTATATAAAATTGCTATTAAATCCTGCATGGGCTTTTTTAAAGGGTTATATTATCAAGCTTGGGTTTTTAGATGGATTTGCAGGCTATATGATCGCGCGGTTCACGGCTATACAGTCGTTTCTAAAATATGCTAAATTGATACGTTTGCACAATGAATCAAAACAATCCCACAAATGAAAATTTTGATAAGGATATAGAAGGCTGTCTGAAAGTGCTCAATGAAGGAGGCCTGATCCTGTATCCAACCGATACCATCTGGGGTATTGGGTGTGACCCTACCAATGCATCTGCAGTAGAAAAGATATTTGCATTGAAAAAGAGGTCTGATAAAAAAGCCATGATCGTATTGATGGCTGATGAACGGGATGTTTTGCAATATGTAGCCAACCCGGACCTTCGTGTATTTGACTATCTCAATCAGTTAGGTAAGCCTACCACGGTTATCTATGAAGGAGCCATCGGCCTGGCTCCCAATCTTACGGCCGATGATGCAACCGTTGCCATCCGTATCTGTTACGATTTATTTTGTCGCCACCTGATCAAGCGATTTCGAAAACCACTTGTTTCCACTTCGGCCAATATATCCGGAATGCCGGCTTCCAAAACCTTTGCCGAAATACCACAGGAGATTCGGAAAGGCGTGGATTTTGTAGTTGAATACCGCCAGAAGGATACTAAGGCCACCGCCGCTTCATCCATCATAAAATGGAACAGGGATGGCACGGTAACAGTGATAAGAGAGTAATTCTTATACCTTTGCACCGTTTATGCAAATCAGGTGTACACAGGAAGAATCAGCCATTTTGGACAAGATCGCCAAAGCCGCCAGCCAGCTTTCCATAAAAGCCTGGCTTATTGGAGGTTTTGTGCGGGATAAGATCCTGGAAAGGCCCACCCATGAAGTGGATATGGATATCGTTTGCGTGGGGGATGGGATTGAACTGGCAAGGGCTACAGCTGTCTTGTTCAAACCGGTCCCTAATGTGAATTTTTTTAAGACTTTCGGAACTGCCCAGATTAGTATAAGAATGGCCCGTGAAGACACAGGCCATGGCGCAAACGAATCATTCGATATAGAATTTGTAGGTGCCCGCAAGGAAAGTTACCAGTCTGCATCCCGCAAACCTGAAGTGGAAGCAGGGACCCTGGAAGATGATCAGCAACGAAGGGATTTTACCATCAATGCACTTGGCATCAGTCTGAATAAAGAAAATTATGGTG
>JAJKIP010000190.1 GCA_021154405.1 Segetibacter sp.
GGTAAAGCCCGTCTCAAATATCTTATTCAGAAGCTTGGCATTGATGCTTTCAATGCACTAGTGGCTGAAGAACAAAAAGCGCTTACGGCACATAGTGTTCCCGTACAGACCGACAATTTTGAATCCATACTGCCAAAAGAAGCATTTAATGCAAACGACGTGCAGGTCAACCAGTTCAAATATGAATTGTGGAAGAACACCAATGTGATCCCGCAGAAACAGGAGGGATATAATGCCGTTTATGTTCGGGTTAGCAATGGAAATATTCCAACTACTGTCAGCCGTCGTCTGATTGAGAAATTAAAGAATGTAATTGCCGATGACGTAAGGGTAACCATTAACCAGGGAATGCAATTCCGTTATGTAAAGAACGAACATCTTCCCTACGTATATAGCGTGCTGGATGCTGAAGGATTTGGTGCTCCTGGTTTCGGCAGCACGGCTGATGTTACTTCCTGTCCGGGAACTGATACCTGCAACCTTGGTATCAGCAACAGTACAGGAATTGCATTTGTATTATCCGAAGTTATTGATGAGGAATATCCTGAATTGTTATATAATAAAGAGATCGCGATCAAGATCAGTGGATGTATGAATTCCTGCGGTCAGCATGGTATGGCTTCAATTGGCTTTCATGGAAGCTCATTGAAAGCAAAAGGACAAACCATCCCTGCTTTACAGGTGCTGATCGGCGGTGGTGTACTCGGAAGTGGTAATGGCCGTGTTGCAGACAAGGTATTGAAGGTGCCAAGCAAACGCGGACCAGATGTATTACGCACTGTACTGAATGATTATAAAAACAATGCTTCTGAAGGTGAATCTTTCCTGGATTATTCATTCAGGCAAGGTGATAAATTCTATTATGAATTATTAAAACCGCTGACCAATCTGGAAACCTTACAGGCTGAAGATTATATCGACTGGGGACAGGAAACAAAATACTCCACCGCCATCGGTGTAGGTGAGTGCGCTGGTGTAATGATCGACCTGGTAGCTACTCTTATCCTTGATGCGGAAGAGAAATTAGCTCTCAGCCAGGAATGCCTTGATAATGGAGCATGGGCTGATGGTATCTATCACGCTTATTCCGGTTTCGTTCATACGGCCAAAGCACTACTCTTGCAACAGGGAGTGCAATGCAATACCCAAAATGGTATTCTGAATGATTTCGACAAGCATCTTACTGAAAAAGGACTTTATACTAACACCCCCAGCCTCAGAGAACTGGCTTTGCAGATCAATAAAAATGAGCCTTCCGAAGGTTTCGCCAATGAATACCTAAGCGAGGCAAAAGTATTTGCCAACTGGGCAAAACAGTTTAGAGAACAGACTGTACTGGCTGAAAAAGTGTAACTAACCTCAGGTTGATATAAACAGAAAGTCAGGATACAAATAATTTGTATCCTGACTTTTTTTTAACCTACTCACTATATCCGTCTCAAATATCTTTGAATACGCTTCCTGTTTCTTCTGTGGGATGGAACCAGGCGAATTTTTGATGCAGGGTTGCTACTTCTCCTACAATAACGAGTGAAGGAGACATAAAAGATTTACCTGCAAAATCCGATGCACATTTCTGTAAAGTAGTTATATGTACCTGCTGATAGTCGGTTGTTGCCTGTTCTATAACTGCCAGTGGTGTTTCAGGATGACGTGTATATCGCAATAATAATTCAGCCAGGTCCACAACATTCTTTGCTGCCATGTAGAATACAAGCGTTTCATGCGCACTGGCAAGCTGTTTCCATTTCTCTGAAGTATAGCGACTATTGGGATTGAATGTAAGTATCTGAACAGACTGCGCGTAATTCCTCGCAGTCAGTGGAATACCAGCAAATGCAGAAGCGCCTGATGCGGCTGTAATACCCGGTATGATCTCAAAGGGTATATTATTACTGACAAGTGATTCCAATTCATCCAGCACATTGCTGTAAAAGGCAATATCGCCGCCCTTCAACCGAAGAACGATCTTTCCTTTCAGCCCATGTTCCACGATCATTTCATTGACCTCATCCTGGGAATAAGAGGAATCATTATAACCCTGCTTGCCTGCGAATAATATCTCTGCATCCCTGCGGGCATTCTGTGAAATAATAGCGGGATTTACAAGGCGATCGGTGATGATCACATCTGCCTGGGCAAGGCATTTCTGAAGTCTAACTGTAATCAGATCGGCATCACCTGGACCAGCTCCTGCGAGAATCACTTTGCCAGATCGTCTATCAGTATTCATTGGTATAAATTATTGAGGTTCTTTGGAACCTAACTACCCGGTTCCTGGAAGAGCACTGCGGCTACCGTACTATTACTTGTTTCATCTATCAGGATAGCACTGCCATTAGCGCTTATTCTATTGTAAGAGTCATAAACCAGCGGAGATGCTGCTTTGATAGTTGCTTTAACAACCTCATTTAATTTGACTCCGCCTTCAACTGGCTGATGGCTAAGTGTATTTACGTCGATTTTATAGTCGATAGATTTTATAACGCTGCGGACCAGTCGGCTATTTTGCTGCAGATAGTACTTGTTACCAGCCTGTAAAGGTTTTTCATCCATCCAGCAAAGAAGCACTGAAGCTTCATTACTTACTATCAGGTGGTTATCGGGTTTTACGATACTGTCGCCGCGACTAATATCAATATCATCAGCCAAATGGATCACTACGCTTTGCGGAGCAAATACTTCTTCAACTTCCTTACCGGCAATTTCCAGTTTACTGATCGTGGTATCAATGCCCTGCGGCAATACTTTTACTTTATCCCCTTTTTTGTAAACACCACTGGTCACTTTTCCGGCATAGCCGCGGTAGTCATGCAGATCGTCTGTCTGAGGACGGATCACAAACTGCACTTGAAAACGGGAATTGGTGAGATTGATATCGTTTTCTATTTCTACTTCTTCCAGCAGATCCAGCAAGCTATCTCCTTCATACCAGTCCATGTGCTTCGACCTATCCACGATATTATCCCCCAGCAGCGCGCTGATGGGCACATAGGTAATATCCTGCAGGTCCAGTTGTTGCGCTACTTTGGTATAATCGATCACAATATTGTTGAACACATCCTGTGAGAACTCCACCAGGTCCATCTTGTTGATGGCAACAACCACATGAGGTATCTTCAATAAGGAAGCAATGATAGAATGTCTGCGGGTTTGTTCCACCACACCCTGTCTTGCATCAATCAATATGATTATGAGATTTGCATTCGAAGCGCCTGTGATCATGTTGCGGGTATACTGAACATGTCCGGGAGCATCGGCAATGATGAATTTCCTTTTGGGAGTAGAGAAATACCGATAGGCTACATCAATGGTGATCCCCTGTTCTCTTTCTGCACGAAGGCCATCGGTCAGCAAAGCCAGGTCAATTTCGCCTGCCTGTTTATTCTTGTTCCTGCTTTGTTTTTCAAGCTGCTCAAGCTGGTCAATGAGAATGTTCTTGGAATCATACATCAATCTTCCGATCAGGGTACTTTTTCCATCATCAACACTGCCTGCTGTTATAAATCGAAGTAAATCCATTTGCTTTCTTAATCAGTTTAAAAATATCCGTTCTTTTTACGGTCTTCCATGGCCGCTTCTGTAACGCGGTCATCGATCCTTGTTTCACCTCTTTCGCTGATACGTGTGGCGATGATCTCATCTATTACCTGGTCCAGCGTACTCGCACTTGATTCAACAGCGGCGGTACAGGTCATATCGCCTACTGTACGGTACCGCACTGTCTTTACCAGTATTTCATCAGTATCATCGAGACTTATGAAATCGGAAACGGCAACCAGCTGGCCATCGTGTTTGATCACTTTGCGGTCGTGAGCGAAATAAATAGAAGGCAAATCAATCTTCTCCTTGCGGATATAATTCCAGATATCGAGTTCAGTCCAGTTGCTGATCGGGAAGATGCGCACATTCTCTCCTTTATGAATGCGGCCATTATAAATATTCCAGATCTCGGGCCTTTGCAGTTTCGGGTTCCACTGACCAAATTCATCGCGTACGGAGAAAATTCTTTCCTTCGCTCTTGCCTTTTCCTCATCTCTTCTGGCACCACCAATGCATGCATCGAATTTGAATTCTTCAATAGTATCAAGCAAAGTGTAAGTCTGCAACCAGTTTCGGCTTGCAAATTTTCCTTTGGGTTCTGTCAGGCTTTTTTGTTTGATAGTGTCTTCTACTTTGCGTACTACCAGGGTGGCACCTACTTCATTAGCCAGGGCATCACGAAAATCCAGTGCTTCCTGGAAATTATGTCCGGTATCAATGTGTACTAATGGAAAGGGGATCTTGCCGGGTGCAAAGGCCTTGCGTGCCAGATGCACAAGCGTAATAGAATCTTTTCCGCCACTGAACAGTAATGCGGGGCGCTCAAACTGGGCAGCGATCTCACGAAAAATATGGATACTCTCTGCCTCTAATTGCTCCAGATAATCCAGCTGATAATGACTCATTCTTAACTGTTTAGTCTACCTACTTAGTGGGGTGTAAATGTACGATTTTATGATCGTATTCCGGAGAATTGGAACGCTAATTTGTTGTTTAAGCCGGGAGATTTCCTGTACTCTAACTATTGTTTGTTTCAGGAGCGTGAATATGCAGTCCGCATTCTTTTTTGGTGCTGTCTTCCCACCACCAGCGGCCAGCCCTGAAATCTTCTCCGGGTCTGACGGCGCGTGTGCAGGGGGCACAGCCAATGGAGACAAATCCTTTATCGTGAAGCGGGTTATAAGGGATATTTTCCTTGCGGATGTAATCTTTAACCTGTTCTGTTGTCCAATGCAACAGCGGATGAAATTTGATCACCTGGTTTACTTCATCCCATTCAACCTGCGGCATATGGTCGCGATTGGCGGAATGTTCAGCCCTGATACCAGTTACCCAGATCTTTTTTCCTGCTAATGCCCTTTTCAGGGGTTCAACTTTGCGAATATGGCAACATTGCTTCCGGTTCTCTACTGATTCATAAAAACCATTAGGCCCCTTTTCTACAATGTATTCCTGCAATGCTAAAGCATCTGGATAATAAGCTGTGATCGGTTTTTTATATCGTTCAAGCGTACTGCTCCAGGTGGAATAAGTTTCCGGGAACATACGGCCTGTATCCAGCGTAAATACATTAATGGGAATATTGTTGCTGAAAATAAAATGACTGATCAGTTGATCTTCCCAACTAAAACTGGTTGAGAAGACCACCTGACCCGGCGCTTCTTTTGTCAATGCCATTAATGCATCTTCAATTGAGGCCGTATTGATTATTTTCAATGTTCCTTCGCTGAGTTCCATATCTATTTATTCGGCTGTGGAGTATAGCGCAGATAAGGCTTTACTACTTTCACGCCTTTAGGGAATTTCTTAATTGCATCTTCTGTTGATACTGCCGGAACCACAATTACATCTTCACCTTCTTTCCAGTCCGCCGGTGTTGCCACACTATAATTTGCGGTGAGTTGCAGTGAATCAAGTACTCTCAATACTTCCACAAAATTTCTTCCGGTAGAAGCAGGATAAGTGATGATCAGTTTAACGAGTTTATCTGGTCCGATAATGAACAGTGAGCGAACAGTTGCTGTTGCCGAAGCATTGGGATGGATCATATCATACAGTGTAGCCACATTGCGATCGGAATCAGCGATCAGGGGGAAATTCACTGTTGTCTTTTGTGTTTCATTAATATCCTTGATCCAGCCTTCATGTTTATCCAGGGGATCAACACTTACTGCCAGCACTTTTGTGTTACGCTTTGCAAATTCATCACTAAGCAATGCCGTTTTTCCAAGCTCCGTGGTACATACAGGTGTATAATCCGCAGGGTGTGAGAACAGGATACCCCAGCCATTACCGAGATATTCATAAAAATCAATTGGACCTTCTGATGTTTGCGCTTTGAAATTGGGAGCGGTGTCCCCTAAACGGAGTGCCATATAGTAAAAGTTTAGTGTGCAAAAATAGGATAACTCATTATCCCTACAAAACAAGTAGACTTAATAAAAGTTTAAGAACCTTCAATTTCAGCAAGGTCCTGGAGTGTTTTCTTTTCAACAATGGCCAAAGTAGCATCGCGCACCTTGATCATCATTTCATGCAGGCCGCATTTTTTTTCGTCGCAATTGCTGCAACGTTCATAAAAATAAAGGCTTACACAGGGAAGCATGGCAATGGGCCCGTTGACTAACCGGATAATGGTAGCCAGTTTTATTTTGGATGGGTCTTTTTTAAGGAAATAGCCTCCGCCCTTTCCTTTTTTGCTATCAAGTATTTCGGCCTTTTTCAATTCCAGCAGGATATTCTCCAGGAATTTTAACGGAATCTTTTTCTTTTTTGCAATGTCCGATATCAGGACAGGTCCTTTTTCATACTTGTCTGCCAGGTAAGTCAGGGCTTTAAATGCGTATTGTGATTTCTTAGAGAGCATGTATTCAGTTCAATGGTTCAAGATAAAACAATTCCGGGAGAGTAAAGTTGAGGAACGGCGCGTGAGACACGCGCCTTGGCCCACGCCAAAGACAGTTCTGGCGAGTGTCTCAAAACGGAGACTGCTCCGGCCCCCCCTGGTGTACGCGTCTTTCAGACGCCTCACTCACCAGAACTGTCTTATTGATGCTTTTCGTCCTGGGAAACGTTTTCCACCGTCCAGGTAACCTGGTATTCAAAGCTGTGTTGTCTAACATCGCAATCCTGTTTGTCGCAGATATGGCATTGAAAAGGCAGGCAGCCATCGGAATGTACAAACAGTTCAATGGCCTCTCCATATTTCTCCCTGATCAGGCTGGCCAGGATTTCTATTTCAGTATGGGCCTCATGAACATTCAGGTACCAGGGAACAGTCAGGTGGCAATCTATATGTAGCATGCTGCCATATTTTATCACCCGGAGATTATGCAGGTCTACCCAGTTCACGCGTCGTTTTTCATTCAGAAAAGCCACCATTTCAGCGATCAGTTTTTCATCGGCCTCATCCATAATGCCTGCAATTGAGCGTCGCAGGATGCGGTAACCAGTATACAGCGTCCAGCCCGCGAATAGAATGGCCACAGTACTATCAATCCACCGTTTACCGGTAAAAAATAAAAGCAGTAGTCCCGCGATGATCCCGATTGTTGAAACAGTATCACTCTGTAAATGTTTACCACTTGCCTGCAGGGCCAGTGAATTATTGTTGTTGCCGATGCGCACACAATACCAGCCCACCAGGAAATTGATAACAGCGGTAATGGCTACCAGTATGATCCCCAAATCCAATTCCTTTATTTCAACTGGATAAAAAAGCTGCTGAATTGCTTTGTAAATGATCAGCACTCCTGCGGTACTAATAAGTGTGCCTTCAATAGCTGCTGATAAAAATTCTGCTTTTCCATGCCCATAAGGATGGTCTTTATCCTTTGGCTTGGCTGATACAGACAGGCTATATAATCCTATGAAACCGGCTGCCACATTCACAATGCTTTCCAGTGCATCAGTTAAAATGGCAACTGAGCGGGTAAAATAATAGGCCGTGAATTTGACAGCAAGTAATATAACCGATATAACGGCTACCCATTTTTGAACGCGGAGATTTTGACCGGCTGATTTCAAGGCCGCAAATTACTTTTTTCTACCCATCTTTCGAATTAGCCGGGAATACCATTCCTTACTGAATAGCTGGGAATCGCGCATGGCCTTATATATAAGAAAAATTCCAATTGGTATTAATATATATGCCGCCAGCCACATTCCTATCACTGGTGGCAAAGAACCTTCCTTTGACATTTTTTCACCGGTAGTAGTGGCAAAATAGAAAAGCATAAAGAAGCTGATCGCTGCTATCAGCGGCGTGCCCAATCCTCCTTTTCGAATAATGGAACCTAATGGAGCGCCTATTAGAAATAAAATGAGTACGGCAGATGATAATACCAGTTTGCGATGCCATTCAATTTTATGTTTGCGCAATATCTTGGACTGGTCTTTATAAGTCTGCATTGAAACTTCCAGTGTGGATCGCATTGTTCTTGCATGTTCCAAGGCTTGTTGAAAAACCTGTTCCCTCGCAGAATCCGGAAGCACCTTATCCAGCGTGTTGGCTTTAGTCCATGTGGTATCGGGTGGAAGCCTGGTTGTACTTGTGCTGTCTATGTATTTGAGAAAACGAAAAGTAGAATAAATGGAACTATCCAGATTACCTTTTAATCTATTGTTCTCTTTTTGCAGGGAATCAATGGCTTTATTCAGCTGCCGCATGCTATACACCCGTTCATTATTTTTATTAAGGCTGTCGGGTGTCGATGTAAATTGGAAATCACTCAGGTCAAACAATTTTTTGTATTCGCCGAACCCTATGCGGATATATTCAGCTTTTGCTCCATTTCCACTGGCAGCACTTCGTTCCTGGTAACGCCATCCGTCCCGCAGGTTAAATTCCAGGTATCGCTTGTTATCAGAAACACGCATCACTCCTCTCTTTGCAATGATGAAATTATCCTGTTGTGGTGAAGGCTGCTCTTCATAAACAATCACATCACGTATAGTGCTATCGTCCGCTTCCTTTTTGCCAATCTTGATGGCAAAGCCTTTCAGCTTATCATAAAACTCCCCTTCTTTGAGGTCAAATGCCGGATTGGCGTATACTATATCTGAAAGCATGGTACGGGATTTCAGATAGGCCACCGGGATTACATAATTGGAAAAAAGGAAGGCTATTCCACTGATCAGTATTGCCACGAATAACAATGGTCGCATGAAGCGAAGCAAGGATATCCCGGAAGATTTGATGGCCACCAGTTCAAAACTTTCTCCCAGATTACCAAAGGTCATAAGTGAAGAAAGCAGGGTGGCCAGTGGCAGCGCCAGTGGAATCAATACAAGGCATTGATATCCGATAAATCGCAGGATTATTTTTGCCTCTATACCCTTACCTACAAAGTCATCAATGTAAAGCCAGAAAAATTGCATAAGCAATACCAGTATCGTAATGAAAAAAGTAGCGATAAAGGGTCCAACAAAGGCCTTGAGTATAAGCTTATCTAACTTTTTGATCACTTATCTTTAAGTTATGGATGGAACAAAAGTAAGGCTTTCAGCAGAGGAGGCGGCATTGATGATGAATGCTGATATCATTTTAACAAAGAATCGCATCCTTGAAAAAGTTAAAGACCTGTTGAAGCTTATCCAGGATGACCAGCAGCATTATCTTTCCGATAACACTGCATTGCCAGCGACTGTACGTTCCGTATCGCCCAAAATATCAAAAGGCGAGAATTACAATGGCCTTCCCTATCTGGTGCTGGATCAACCCAGATTATTTTTGAAAGAGGATATGTATGCGATCCGTACAATGTTCTGGTGGGGAAATTATTTCAGCACCACCCTTTTGTTATCTGGTAAATATAAATCCGAATTACAGGAGCGTTTCATTAACAGCTATGATACATTAAAGCAGGAAGCCAATTATATATGTATCAATGCAGATCCCTGGCAGCATCATTTTGAATCAGGGAACTTTGAAAAGATTGGCAGTCTCAGCAAAATAGAATGGGAATCCACTATCAGGAAACATCCATTTCTAAAAATATCCAGACAGATCCCATTAACACAATGGGAGAATGTGCGGGAGAACGTGTTTCAGATCTTCAGGCAGTATCTTGAAATTGCAGGAGATTAATTCCCTAACCTGTGAAAGAGATCCTTAACCTGGTGACCCCATAACAGACTTTGGTCCTTTATGTCTTTTTTCTCGGCAAAATCTTTGACGACAAGAATGGTTTGGCTGGTAATTTCAGATTTTTCAATACTGAACTCAAAATATTCTTCCTTGGGTGCTTCAAGCCAGTGAAAACGGATAAATTTATCTACTTCGCTTTCCAGTACTTCTGCTTTATCAAAAGAACCATTCCATCCAAAATAAAATATATTATCGCGCTCATCTACTTTATCGGCAAACCATTCTCCTAATCCTGCCGGTGTGGAAAGAAATTCATATAATATAGACGGTGAACACCTGACAGGGAATTCCAACGTGTATAATTGCTTACTCATCTTCATTGATTACATCGGTCTAAGTGTGCAATAATAATTAATTAATAATCGTGTCAAAATAATTTTATACTTATTTTTTCCCTGTCCAAACATTGATATTGAAGAAACGAGGAGAATTTGAGGATAAGTGGTGAGACAATAAGATAAGGAATTGGCCCTGGCCCGGCTGTTTTTACCCCTGGTGAATTGGTATTCCGCCTGCTATGGGGCAGAAAAGGCGGTATTATACAAAATAATTCCAATAATTATCCGTTCAATAAAAGATTTTTTGGCACAATTTACACAAAAGTGTAAATTGCTTTGGTATCCAATACTTTCTGAGGAAAAACGACATTGTGCTGGGTGTTTTTAAAGGCTACAAACCAAAACTATTAATTCTCAACCCTTAAAATAACCCCACTAAAACCCAATACCTATGAGCATGCGACAGTTGAAGATCACGAAGTCTATTACGAATCGTGAGTCTCAATCCCTGGAAAAATACCTCCAGGAAATCGGCAAAGTAGAGCTTATTACCCCCGAAGAAGAGGTTCGCCTGGCAGCCAAGATCAGGCAGGGAGATCAAAAATCCCTAGACCGCCTCACAAAAGCAAATCTCCGTTTCGTTGTTTCAGTTGCCAAACAGTATCAGAATCAAGGCCTTTCCCTGCCTGACCTGATCAATGAAGGCAATCTTGGGCTGATCAAAGCCGCCCAGCGTTTTGATGAAACCCGTGGTTTCAAATTTATCTCTTATGCAGTGTGGTGGATCCGTCAGAGTATTCTGCAGGCTTTGGCTGAACAGTCAAGGATCGTTCGTCTGCCCCTGAATAAGGTAGGTTTGACCAACCGTATCCAGAAAGCCTTTTCCACACTGGAACAGCAGTTTGAAAGAGAACCTTCGGCTGAAGAGCTGGCAGAAATGCTGGACATGGACCTTGAAGAGGTTTCAGCCACCCTGGGCATCTCTGCCCGGCACGTAAGCATGGACACTCCATTATCTGAAGGTGAGGATAATACCTTGCTGGACGTGCTGGAAAACCCAAATGCTGAAAAGACGGATGGCGACCTCGACCACAGGGAATCTCTGAAAACCGAGATTGACCGGTCCCTGAAAACCCTTACAGAACGCCAGAAAGAGGTAATCTGTTTTTTCTTTGGAATTGGAGTAGATCACCCGATGAGCCTGGAAGATATCGGCGAAAAATTCAATCTTACCAGGGAAAGAGTTCGCCAGATCAAAGACAAAGCAATCACCAAACTCAGGGCTGCCAACCGTTGCAAACTGCTGCGTACCTACCTGGGTTCTTAAATGATAAAATAAAGACACTGAAATAAATTCTACTCAAAGCTTCTTATTTAGGAATCTCTCATTTTCAAATTTCGATGCCGGTTGCCATCGGGACGGAAATTTGAAAATGAGAGATTACCTACTTTCTTTATCTTTGCAATTCGTTTAAAAGTGAACATTAAAGACGTTCACTTTTTCTTTTTTTAGTGACCGGAAAATGAAGTTGTCCCATGTTTAATAGTCTACAGGAAAAACTGGAATCAGCCTTTAAGAATCTTAAAGGCCAGGGAAGGATCACCGAGATCAATATTGCTTCTACGGTGAAGGAAATTCGCCGTGCCCTGGTAGATGCTGACGTGAATTATAAAATTGCGAAAGAATTTACCGATAAGATAAAGGATAAAGCGATTGGTGAAAAGGTGATCAATGCCATTAGTCCGGGGCAGTTGATGACCAAGATCGTAAAGGATGAGCTGGCTGAATTAATGGGTGGCCAGGAAGCCGTTTTCAATTCAAAAGGAAATCCTGCAGTAATACTGATTGCTGGTTTGCAGGGTTCAGGTAAAA
>JAJKIP010000191.1 GCA_021154405.1 Segetibacter sp.
ATCTTTCAACTGATTCTTTAACAGTTTCCTTCGTTGCCGTAGATGTTGTGAAAAGTGCGGATTCCCTTTACCATGTCCATGTAAATAGATTCAGTCATGGTAAAACCAGACAGGATGCCATCAACAGGGCAAACCAGATTGAATATTCAGTTTCATCTATAGATAGTGTATTGGACCTTGCAAATGGATTTTCAATATACAGGGAAAGTAAATTCCGCGGTCAGCGTGTTCAGGTGTTAGTTGAGGTTCCGGTTGGTAAAAAGATCCTTTTCGATGAATCTGTAAGAAATAAACTTCATGATTTCGATGGAAATCATAGAGGGAACAGGATCAGAACAACAAATATAAACGGGGTAATTCATGAAGAGGTGGAATATTGGTGGAACCCGGGTGTTGAATATACGATGCAGCCAAACGGACAATTAATGGATAACAGGGGTAGAACCCCAGCGCAGCAATTTGATGAATACCGTTATAATGAAGAACCACAGGATAGTGCGGATGCTGAAAGAATAAAAAAGGAAAAATTGGACGAAAGGGAAAGAAGGATAAATGAAAAAGAACGTGATCTACAAGAAGAAAAACGCAAGCTGGAAGAAGAAAAGAAAAAACGCCCTTCACAGGTGACAATACATAATGAATCAATAGATGATGAAGAGGACCAGTCACTAGCCGGCTCCCCCTCCCCTGTTTTTTCCATGGTAAAAACTTTTTTTTAAACTCGGTTGAAGTTGGGTCCCGTAAAACCGGGACAACGAAGGCCCCGATCACGGGGCTTTTTCTTTTTCAATCTGGTAACGTGAAAGATAATTTCTCCAATTCATATGAAAAGGCGGAGAGTAGAAAAGACCAGTAATTTTCCAATTTTATATTCCAATTTGTCCTTCTACATTTGCGGTAATGAAACACACTCCTTTTACACAAAAGCATATATCATTAGGTGCAAAAATGGTCGAATTTGCCGGGTACAATATGCCGATCAGCTATAGTGGAATTAATGAAGAACATGCTGCTGTTCGCAGAAATGCAGGTGTGTTTGATGTTAGCCACATGGGTGAGTTTATTTTGAAAGGAGAAAATGCTTTAGAGCTTATCCAGCGTGTTACCAGTAATGATGCATCCAAATTAATAGCAGGCCATGCGCAATACAGCTGCCTGCCAAATGAAAAGGGTGGAATAGTAGATGACCTGCTTGTGTACTGCATTGAAGAGAATAAAGTATATATGCTTGTGGTGAATGCATCCAATATTGAAAAGGACTGGAACTGGATCAGCAGGCATAATTCAAAGAAGGTGGAAATGCATAATATTTCTGATAAAACCTGCCTGCTGGCAGTACAGGGGCCGAATGCCACCAGGATCCTTCAGCAGTTGACCGATATCGACATCCTGAATCTGAAATACTACACTTTCGTAAAAGGAAAATTCGCGGGGATTGATAATGTTTTGATTAGTGCTACCGGATATACGGGTGCCGGAGGGGTTGAGATCTATTTTGAGAATGCCGGGGATGCAGCGGATAAGATCTGGGATGCAATATTCAAAGCCGGGGAAGCAGAAGGCATAAAGCCAATTGGCCTGGCAGCCCGTGATACCCTTCGCCTGGAAATGGGGTATTGCTTATACGGCAATGATATTGATGATGTTACCAGCCCTCTTGAAGCCGGACTGGGTTGGATCACCAAATTCAACAAAGAATTTACTGCCCGGGAAATCCTGGAAAACCAGAAAAAAGAAGGCATTCAGAAAAAACTGGTGGGCTTTGAAATGATCGACAGGGGAATTCCCCGTCACGGATATGAAATTAAAGATCAGATGGGGGCGGCCATTGGAGTGGTTACTTCTGGTACCCAGAGCCCAACCCTCGGTAAGGCCATCGGCATGGGCTATGTGCGAACCGCCTATGCTGCAATCGATACTCCCATTTTCATTAAGGTGCGGGATAAGCTGTTGCAGGCAAAGGTTGCCAAGATCCCATTTTCTTAAGAATCAATGTACGCTGAGCCCGCTTTTTACGTTCTATAGCTAAATTCTCTATTTTAAGAATCCCATGCCTAAGATTCACCTGACCACCTTTATTCAAGCCCCGACGGACAGAGTTTTTGATCTCTGCCGAAATGTGGACCTGCACAAACAATCCATGGCAAAATATAATGAAATAACGGTTGCCGGCACCCAGTTTGGAATGGTGGAAAAAGACGATACGGTCACCTGGAAGGCAAAGCATCTTTTTAAAACCAGGATGCTGCGGTCAAAGATCACTTCCATGAAAAAACCAGAGATGTTTGTGGATGAACAACTGGAAGGAGATTTTAAGGTGTTAAAGCATGAACATCATTTCAAGCCATGCGAGAATGGCACCATAATGATTGACCTGTTTCATTTTGAAACGCCGTATGGTGGCATAGGAAAACTGGTAAACAAAACTTATCTTATCCGATACATGAAAAAATTACTGGAGCAACGGAATAAAAAAATCAAGGAAATTGCGGAATCAGACAAATGGAAAAAGTTCCTTGAGAAATAAATTCTAACAACCCAGACAACGCTGTCTCCTATTTAAGTGTTGAACGAAAGCAGTAAATTGACGAATGATAAGTAAGCCCGAGCTCCATACTTCTCTCTCTCCCGCCCTTTTACATTTATATGATCTTAACAATAGCGTGGTAGTCATCATTGACGTTTTTCGTGCTACTTCCACCATTGCATCTGTTTTGTATAACGGTGCCAAATGCGTAATACCCGTTGATTCAGTTCCCAAAGCCATTGAGATCAGTAAGAATATTGGTGGCATTGCTGCGGGAGAAAGGGACGGGTTAATTGCAGAAGGATTACAGCATGGTAACTCTCCTTTGGAATATACGCGGGAATTTATTGAGAATAAGGTATTGGTGTTGACAACCACCAATGGAACCCGCCTCCTTCACATGGCTCTTGAAAAAGGCGCTGAAAGCATTATCTCAGGGTCATTTCCTAACCTGTCTGCTGTTTGTGATCACCTGGTTGCAGAAAAGCGAAATGTTATATTAGGATGCGCCGGATGGAAGGACCGATTTAACCTGGAGGATACTTTATTTGCAGGCGCGGTGATCAGTCGTATTAAAGAACATTTCACCATTCATTGCGATAGTTCCCTGATGGCGGAAGCCATGTTTGTCAAACATAAATCAAATCTATTAAAATTTGCTCCGCAATTAACGCATTACCATCGCCTGGTGGAAAGATTTGGATTGATTGAGGATATTAAATATTGCCTGACGGATGATGTGGCCAATGTGCTGCCAGTTTATAAAGAAGGAAAGTTGATAATTAAGTCACGATAGCTATCGTTCAGTCGAGAAAAATCATACAAGATAGGACATTTTTCCGGCAACTTTTCGGTTCCTAAATTTTTATTATTTCTTCTCATTTCGCAAGGAAATCTGCCATACATCCTTTTACCTTTGCCGATTGCCCTGACCAGTCGACAAATACACGGGCAACCATCTGTTCACAGTCTTAGCCATTGCAATTTTTTCACCAGGCAGACCGTAAACTGACGGTCAAAAAAAGACTGGTGATTGATAAACCGGAATTAGAATGGCTCTACCACATTTAATCAAGTACGTCTACACCCATGGAACTGATGAAGTGATCCGACGCGGGAAAAAAATTCATGCGATAGGATTTGTTGAACTCGTGGAGTATGATGATCTGTTTGGATCAGCTGTATTCCGTGTGAAAGATGATAGCTACAGTACTTTTTACAAGGTCTATATTCAGAAGTTCAAGGATCCAAAAGATATCTCGCTTCGTTGCAGCTGCCCTTATAATATAGGAGATATTTGTCGCCATGAGACAGCCTCCCTTTTCCAACTTCAGGAAATGATCGATAAGGGCCATTTGCAAACCGGGGATGTTAAGTATGACCAGCGCCACACAGTGGCCAAAATGAAGACCATTGATCTTAAAACAATTCGCTTTCTTTCTTCTCCCGCCAGTTTTGAGGAAGCAGAAAAATACCTGCGGACACAAAGGGCCACTATAGAAATGGCCGAGAATGAAGCTGTGAAAGCATCTGTAATAGTTGATGGGAAATCTTACCAGGTATTCATCCGGAAAAACGAAGAGCGGAATTTTGATACCAGTTGCGATTATGAAGATCCTGCGCATCCACTCTGTTTGCCCAAGGTGATTGTTTTTCTGCAATTGCTTCATGCATATGGTTCCAATTATTTCGATAGTATCCGGAACTGGGATAAAGAGAAAAATAAATTGCTGGAGGCATATGGATATTCACTATCCGATGATCTTTCCGGGAAATTCGAGTTTGCTTATAAAGAAGGCAAACCTTTTTTACGGGTACTGGATACCAATATTAAAAGAGTGGCTACAGTAGCTGCAATTCCAAGACCTGTATTGATTCCCCAGAAAGAAAGGGAAATCCCCAAAGAAGAAATAGTGCAGGAAGAAGCACCGGTGTTTACTCAAAGACTTGGTGTGGTATTTAATCTGAACAAGAAATCATATCCTCATTTTACACTCGATGCAGTGATTGGCGAACCCAATGAAACCAATGATGGCTTTGCGGGTAAAGTGGAGAAACCGGATATAAGCCGGTATGTAGAAACAGAAAAGCTCTCTGAGGAAGACAAGCAATTGCTAACGGTGCTCCGTAAATTACAGGATACGGAGATCAATAAATACATCAGCCGCAACTCTCCATTCTCTGGTATTTGGGAAAACATCATTCACCAGGAGGAAGATGATTTGCCTGCTGAGACGAAGGAGTTAATGACGGAATATCTGTTTCCGCGACTGAAGAAGATGTGTCTGGAACAGGAGGGAAATAATTTATTCTTTTTGTTGCCGGAAGGAAAACCTTTCAAGACAAACAATCTTGAGCCTTTGCAGGTGAACAAGGAAGAGGCGGGTTTGCATTTTATTGTTAAAAAGAATTCCCATTATTCCATTCAATGCAGGATACGGTCAGGGGGTATGGATTATGATCTTGCGGAAAATGAAAGTAGTAGTCCGCTGTTTTATCTCTACAATAATCAGCTTTATCTGTGGAAGAATAATGAAGTGATCCATATTGCAGAGAAGTTCATGCCCGATGGAAAAATGAACGTTCCGGCTGATGAGTGGAGCAAAACACTTCATCAGTTCCTGCTTCCTCTGGCCAAGGAACATAAAGTGGATTTTGATAAATCACTGGTTGAAGAAATTAAGGATGGTAACCCCGAAGTCAAACTGTTTTTGATTGAAAAAGGGGATTACCTGGTATTTCAACCCTCCTTCTCTTATAAAGGATATGAAACCCGTGTGAAAGACAGGGATGAGATCATTGTGCCACAGAATGATAAAGTATTGATCGTTCATCGCAACCGGCCGGTTGAGAAGGTATTTGTGGATAAGCTTCAGAATCTTCACTCCAATTTTATTGTCAATGAAGAAAATGGATCGCTTGCACTAAAAGGCACAGATGTATTGAAGAATAACTGGTTCTTTCTGTTTGTGGATGCCATGAATGATATGAAAACGCCGGTGTATGGATTTGAGGCGTTAAAGAATTTCCGGTTCAATACCGCCAAGCCACAGACCAAAATATTCATTAGCAGTAATACAGACTGGTTTGATGCCAAGATCGATATTTTGTTCGGGGATCAGAAGGTAACCGTTGCAGAAGTAAAAAGAGCCTTGGCCAATAAACAGCAATTTGTTCAGTTGAATGATGGCACACTGGGTATTTTGCCAGAAGAGTGGCTGAAAAAATATTCATTGCTTTTCCGTGTAGGGGAAGGCAGTTCCAATAATCTTAAACTATCACGCTATCACTTAAGTGTGGTTGATGAGCTATATGAAACCAGGGATGAAGAAGAACTGGTGGTTCAGCTGGAAGAGAAATATGAAAAGCTGAGACAGTTCAACAAGATAAGGGAGATTGATCCTCCGGATAATCTGAGGACAATTCTGCGACCTTACCAGATAGCGGGTTATCAGTGGCTCAATTACCTCACGGATATTAATTGGGGAGGAATACTGGCAGATGATATGGGTTTGGGTAAAACAGTGCAGGCCCTTTCCTTCCTTGAATATTACCGAAGAGAAAAGGGATATCTGAAGGCATTGGTAGTTTGTCCCACAACATTGATTTACAATTGGGA
>JAJKIP010000192.1 GCA_021154405.1 Segetibacter sp.
CTGGATCAATCTGTGAAAGGTGTTACCTATGTAAAAAGCCTTCCAGCTAATGGAGCTGAGATAACAATCGAGAACCTGGAAAAAATGCCAATGCCCGTTACTGTATATATCAAAGAATCCAACGGAAAAGAACATACTATTAATCTTCCGGTGGAAATATGGCAACGTGGACCCAGCTGGACTTTTGGAGTACCTACTACTAGCGAGATCACTGATATTGTACTGGACCCTGATAAGAAATTACCGGACTGGAACAGGACAAACAATACATTGAAAAAGGCATTCTGATCTAGATCAGCTGTATCAATGCTGAGAGTTTCATCTCCTCAAGGACTTTTCTTTGAGGAGATTTTGCAGCGAGCGTCCATTTGATCAGGCGTATGCAGCCCTCATCAATTTCTATTCCTGTTATATCTCCATCTGAGAAACAGCAGCAGCCGCTATTGAAATAGGAAGGTCTCATGGTCAGGTAATCTATCGAAACAGCCGTAAAATGTTTTTCAATCTTGCGAATAGCTGCCTCAGATTCCTGTATTGCATTATCGTTTTTTTGGGCCTGCGCATATTGCAGTTTACGATACAGTCTTTCCACCTCGGTCAGTGATTGAAAGACTGGCTGATGGGTGTGGCCTGTGATCAATATGGCATCTGTTTGTTTTGATGACCATTCATACATGATCTCGTTGTGTAAAGTCTTTTTCTCATTGTTAAAAGCTGGTGTATTGGGATTCACGCGCAGATAACCCTGAACCGGGGCCCATACCCTGGCAACAAAGAATTTACTGAACCAGTTACCGTCGCTTTGGGCATCGCCCTGATGGCCATGTGTGCAAAATATCCTGAACTCTTTCTCACCAATAGTGGTGGCCAATATCACACCCTCATAAATAGGAACATCCTCTCCATAAATTTTTCGCAGCTGCCACCAGGCGAAAGGATCATTACCCCAATAGAGGTCATGATTGCCGAGCACTTTCACAAAAGCTTTTTTAGCCAGGAATTTTTTCTCTGCCTCAAAAGTTTCAACATTGAACTCTTTTACCTGCCCGAGTGTGTTTTCCCATAGTTCTTCACTATCACCCAGGCAGATGAGCTTGAAATCTTTTTGATTATAATACTCAAGGGCCGCCAGGTAATTGGGAGCAGCCAGTGTAAAATCATCGGCTCCATCCCTGGCACCCTTATGCTGATCAGAAAAGATGATGAATTTACCAGCACTTAATTCAAAAGGCAAGACTATTCCTTTTTTGGTTTGCTGGTCCCTGATATCCCTGTATAATTTATCGAGCGCCTGACCGATCCGGGTCCTGTCTGGTTTTGAAGAGAATTTTTTAGTAGCCCATAATACTGGTTTCAATAATAACCAGCGAATTAGCTTTCGCATGAGGGTTATTTTACCGCTATCATACTGATCTCCACATTCACAAATTTGGGTAATGCACTTACCTGCACAGTTTCACGGGCCGGAGCCCAGGCCGGTGCATCTTTTGATTCAAAGTATTGGGCATATACCTGGTTCATTTCACTAAACTTATTCATGTCAGTCAGGTAAATATTTGTTTTAACTACATGACTGAAGCTGAGACCTGCATGTTCCAGTATTGCCTTCAGGTTGAGCATGACCCTGTTGGTCTCCTCCTGAATATCCTTATTCTTTAATTCTCCGGTTTTTGGATCAAGGCATATCTGGCCTGAAATATAGAGAGTTTCCCCAGCCAGGATGGCCTGGTTATAAGGTCCGATGGGAGGAGGCGCTTCCTGGGTATTGATGATCTGTTTCTCCATATTGATTTGATTAAAAATGGTCAGCGAATATAGTTTTATACCATTTCTTTGCAAAAAATAGGCTATGAAGGTACTGGTGCTGGCAAATGATGAACAAAAAGAGGAATTGCTTTCACTTCCGGTAGATGGTTCGGTAACAATTCAATGGCAAAATGGTTCGGTCCCAATAGGGAAACCTGGAGCTTTGGATGCCTGCATCGACTTTTTGTTTGATAATAGCCAGGAAAGGATTAAACAAATCAGGGAACTGAAAATTCCCCTGGTGATTATTAATTCGGTAATTACAACATTACATGAACTGGGAGATGACTTTATTCGTATGAATGGATGGAACAGCTTTATTAGAAGGCAGGTAGTAGAAGCATCAGGAAAGGACGATACACGAAAAAGATTGGCAGAACAGTTATATTCTCATTTAGGCAGAACCATAGAATGGATTCCTGACATACCGGGATTTGTGTCTGCAAGGGTGATTTCAACTATCATCAATGAAGCCTTTATGACGGTTGAGGAAAACGTAAGTGTTGAAAAAGAGATAGATACTGCCATGAAACTGGGAACAAATTACCCATATGGACCTTTTGAATGGGGCGAAAAAATCGGCCTTGATAAGGTAGTTTGCTTATTGGAAGTGCTTGAAATGGAGCAAAACAGGTATAAACCCTGCCCTTTGCTTAAGAATAAGATTTTGGTATAATTATGGCGATCATTCTTAATATAGATACAGCTGTTGAAACAGCATCTATCTGTTTAGCCCGCGAATCCCTGCCTATTAAGTTTGCAGAGAACAGGAACCAGTCAGACCATGCTGCCTGGCTTCATCCAGCCCTGCAAAAACTGGCAACCGAAGCGGAAATCGGTATCCATGAAATTGATGCAATAGCAATTTCGATAGGACCAGGATCTTACACAGGATTAAGGGTTGGATTGTCCGCTGCAAAAGGAATGTGTTTTGCTCTTGATATCCCCTTAATTGCTGTCAATACATTGAAAATGATGGCATATACTACAAAGAATGAGGCAGCCGACCTTTTTTGTCCGCTCATTGATGCTCGCAGAATGGAAGTGTTTACAGCAGTATATGACAGAAATTTTACAGAGTTTATTGAGCCAAAAGCGATGATTATTGATTCAAATAGCTTTGATTCAATACTTTCATCCAATAAAGTTCTTTTCTCGGGGAATGGTAGCGAAAAAGTTAGAAAGCTGATCAGTCATCCTAATGCATTATTCAGCAACCTGCAAGCTAATGCAACCAGTATGGTAGAGCTTTCAGATCAGTATTTCACGGATAAGAATTTTTCGGATATCGCATACCTTGAACCCTGTTATATTAAAGAGTTCTACTCCCTTGCCCGCTAGTGGTTTACCCGGATTTGCCGGGAGTATTAACAATTTTAATTTCAAAAAACAGCTATACCTTTTTAAATTTGCAATTTAGATTTAACCGGTAATTAACTATGAACAACTATTTGCTAACATTAAACACAGCCCCGGATAATGGCACCGCGTTAAAAGTGGATCTACTGAACGTGAAAAAGGCATCCCTGATTTTGCGCGCGATTAACCATAAACTCCGGCAACAGATTCTTAAATTAATCGACGAGCAGGGTAAGATCACTGTGACAGAGATTTATGTAAAACTTAGATTGGAACAATCCGTTGCATCGCAGCATCTGGCTATTTTACGGAAAGCCGGCTTTGTTAAAACGGAAAGGGACGGTAAGTTCATTTATTACACCGTAAATGCAACACGTCTGGAAGAGCTGAATCAGTTTGTAGAATCTTTATTGAATTAATCTATACATTCTTGCTCATTTTCGGAAAGGAAGCCAGTGGCTTCCTTTTTTTATAATTATAGTATTTTTGCATATTAAAGTCGTTAAGTATGTTTATCGAACAGTTATATACGGGCTGTCTTAGTGAAGCAGCCTATTATGTGGAGAGCAACGGTGAAGCAGCAATAATTGACCCCCTCCGCGATATCGAGGAATATATCACGCTGGCAAATGAACGCAAGGCAAAGATCAAATACATATTTGAAACACATTTTCATGCTGATTTCGTAAGTGGCCACCTTGATCTGTCCAGGGCCACTGATGCTCCAATCATCTATGGCCCTGAAACTGTTACCAGTTTCCCTGTCCATATTGCAAAGGACCATGAACAATTCAAAATTGGCGATCTTACCATTGAAGTCCTGCATACACCCGGACATACACTGGAATCAACCTGCTATTTATTGAAAGATTCAACTGGAAAAGATTATTGTCTCTTTACAGGAGATACTCTATTTGTGGGTGATGTTGGCCGCCCTGATCTGGCACAAAAAGGAAATGAGATAACCACAGAAGACCTTGCAGGAATGCTGTATGATAGTCTCCAATCCAAAATAGTCCCTCTGGCAGATAATGTGATTGTTTACCCGGCACATGGACCTGGCAGTTCCTGTGGAAAGAATATCGGACCTGATACTTCCAGCACAATTGGGGAAGAAAAGCAATTCAATTATGCCTTGAAAGCATCTGATAAAGTATCCTTTATCAAAACGGTAACTGATGGCATACCACCACCGCCTCAATATTTCCCGATCAATGCAAGGATAAATAAAGAAGGTTACGATAGTCTGGATGAGGTACTGGCAACAAGCCTCCGCGCGTTGAAGGTTGAAGAATTCAAAGAAATGATGAATCAGGATATGGTAATCCTTGATACAAGGAACAGTGAAGAATTCATGCAGGGATTTGTTCCGGGATCAGTAAGTATTGGACTGGACGGCCGTTTTGCTGAATGGGCTGGAAGCCTGCTCTCTTTTGATTCACCTATGTTACTCGTCACTGATCCTGGGAAAGAAAAAGAAAGCATTATCCGATTGGCTCGTGTAGGACTCGATAAAGTGCAGGGCTTTCTGGATGGCGGGTATGAAGCCTGGAAAAGAAGCGGTGAAGAGTCTGATATTATCATTAACGTAGAAGCTGATGAATTGATGATGGATCTTCCATTTGATGAGAACCTGGTTGTGGTTGATGTGCGCAAGCCCAATGAATTTGCTGAGGGCCATTTGAAGGAGGCTATAAATATCCCCTTAAGTGACATGATAGATCCAGGCAATTTGGCAAATATTGAAGATCACCACAATTTATACGTTCATTGCGCTGGTGGATACCGTAGCGTGATTGCTTCCTCCTTATTAAAAAGACAGGGCATTCATAATCTCCGCAATGTTTCAGGAGGATTTAATAAAATCAGAGAACAGGAGAAAGTGGAAATTGTAAAAGAGAAGAGTGTATTGAATTAAAATCCCTTATTCAAGCACAGGTCCATATTCCGGTTTCCACTGATGCTTCCATCTTCTGTGGCTCCATAGCCACATATCGGGATAGCGACGTATCACATCTTCCATATAATGTACAAATTTCCGTGTCAGCTCTACTTCTGTAGTATTTTCTGATGCCTCTTCCACCACGGTAAATATCACTTCATAAGATCCACGCTTCTTTTTATGAATAAAGGCAAAGACTATGGCACATTGATTAGCGATCGCCGCTTTAACTGGTTTATAAAGAAAGGGCGCAGGCCTATTCAGGAACCTGAACCATATCCCACTGGCCGCGGTCCCAGGGTTCTGATCGCATACCAATCCAATCACGTACTGGGAATTCCGGTATTTAAGCATGTCCTCCCGCATATTCGTTGCCCTTACCAGCAAGGTTCCATACCTGGAACGAAGATTAATAAACAGCTTGTCAAAAGTTTTATTCTTTATTGGCATATATGCGCCCACAAAGGGTATGTCAAATTCTTTGGTTGCCACTGCATTCCCCCATTCCCAGTTGAAATTATGTCCCAGGTGCAGGCTCACCTTCCGGCCACTCGCTTTAAGGGCATTCACTACTTCCCAGTTTCCAGTAAATCGCTTTTCAAGATATGACCTGGAAACAGAGATCATCTTGATTGTTTCAATAAAAGTATCTACAAGATTGTGGTAAAATTTTTTGGCGATTCGCAGTCTTTCTTCATCTGTCTTTTCAGGAAACGCATTTTTCAGGTTATTCTGCACAATATCCCTGCGGTATTTTATGATATGGAACAGGATACCATATAAGGCATCTGATAGTACATACAATAAACGTAAGGGTAACAGGGATAGAAGCCAAAGGAACCCATAAACGACATAGTACATGGTACGCAAAGATAATCTTACAGCACGATGTTTTGCACCATATTACTTTTATCCGGATAATCTGTATTGAAATGGAGCCCGCGGCTTTCCTTACGGAAGGCAGCACCTTTTACAATAAGGTAGCCTACTGTTATCAGGTTCCTTAATTCCAGCAACTGGGGCGAGAGAGAAGTATCCTGGTATAACTGTTCAGTTTCTTCCCATAACAGGTCCAGCCGCTTTGATGCCCTGTGTAAACGAACATCATTTCTGACGATACCTACATAATCACTCATCACCAGTTGCAGCTCTTTCAGGCTTTGGGTGATCAATATCATTTCCCTGGGTTCAGTGGTACCACGCGCATTCCAGTCCGGTATACTTTCATTAAATGAAATAGTATTGATCCTGTCCAGCACATCCAGGAAGCAGCGATGGGCAAACACCATCGCCTCCAGTAATGAATTACTCGCAAGCCGGTTTGCCCCATGCAATCCGGTACTTGAACATTCCCCACAGGCATACAAATTATGAATGGTGGTCCTGCCCCACTCATCTGTTTTAATTCCCCCGCAGCTATAATGGGCTGCGGGCGCCACCGGTATCATATGCTGCGTGATATCAATTCCAATGGACAAACATTTCTGATAAATATTGGGGAAGTGTTCTGTGAATTTCTCTTTTGTGAAATGACGGCAATCCAGCCATACATGCTCAGTACCGGTTTTTTTCATTTCACTATCTATAGCCCTGGCAACAATATCGCGTGGTGCGAGGTCCCTCCTGGGATCATACCGCTCCATAAAAGCTTCACCATTCTTATTTCTCAATATTCCACCATCCCCTCTTACCGCTTCTGTGATCAGAAATGCCTGACCTCGCATACCTGCTTCATACAGTGCTGTTGGATGGAACTGAATAAACTCCATGTTTTCAATTCGGCCTTTGGCACGGTATACCATCGCCACTCCATCACCGGTTGCAATAGAAGGATTGGTGGTAGTTCTGTAAACCTGCCCGTTCCCCCCCGTTGCCAGCAGGGTGCATTTGGCAATAATTTTTTCAATCCTGTTTGTTTCCAGATTCAGCGCATACACCCCGTAACATTCAATATCGGGAGAGGCTTTAGTGATCAGGTAACCGAAATGGTGCTGTGTAATAATATCAATGACGAAGCAGTGTTTTATCACTTCGATATTCTTTTGTTTGGAAATGGCTTCCAGCAATGCCCTTTCCATTTCCCAACCCGTAATATCTTTATGATGGATTATGCGGAACTCGGAGTGACCGCCTTCTTTTCCCAATTTATAATCGCCATCTTTTTCCTTGTCAAACCTCGCTCCCCATTCTATCAGCTCCCTTACCCTGTCTGGTCCTTCCTTGACTACTATCTCTACAATATTCTTATTGCATAGGCCATCACCCGCAATCAATGTATCCTCTATATGCTTTTCGAAGCTGTCGTTTTCCAGGTCATTCACTACCGCCACACCGCCTTGCGCATATTTGGTATTGGTTTCATCTGCAGCGGCCTTTGTCATCACAATGATCTTCTTATCGGGGCATGCTGTGGCTACTTTCAAAGCATATGTAAGTCCGGCAATACCTGATCCGATCACTAAAAAATCTGTCTGTAACATAGTTTAATATTCGTCTTATGGTTCTATCCAGGCCTCATTTTCCCTGAGGAGATTTATTAACTCATCAACGGCTACTTCACTGTTCACATTTCGTTTCACCACTTCCTTTCCTTTATATAAAGTGATCTTGCCCGGTCCACTGCCCACATACCCAAAATCAGCATCTGCCATTTCACCGGGACCATTTACTATACAACCCATAATGGCAATCTTTACTCCTTTCAGGTGATTGGTGCGTGAACGGATCTGTGACGTTGTCTCCTGCAGATCAAATAAGGTACGTCCACAACTTGGACAGCTGATATATTCCGTTTTGGATATCCGGGTACGTGTGGCTTGCAAAATACTGAAAGCCGTATTATTGGTAAATTGGTAAATATCCTTGACTGCAAGATAGGTGCGGCCAGTCACCTGGTGATTTTCCATCTGAGCTTTACTATTGTAACCCAGGCATATTCCATCTCCAAATCCATCCAGTAATAATGCGCCTGTTTCCGTAGCGAAATGAATAAGATGTTCATCGGGAGTCTGCCAACCGCTGTCGGTGATCAGGATAACCGGATTGCTGATCTGACGATTCTCCAGTTCCATAAACATATGTCTCACCGATTGCATGGCATTTTGATTGGTACTGCTCAGGCATATTACCACAGTTGGATCAATCGCTATCTTTTCCAGTATGGAATAATCATAAACTGCTGCAGCATTGCTGTAGCAATCCACCATTACAAAATTCATTTTGTCACTTACTTTTCCGGCCTCCACAAACCCGCTGTCCTGGAAAATGGGGAAGTACTTCTGTTCTCCTTTACCAGATCCTGATTTCATGGATGTTTCCCAGGCATCAGGATACACAATTACTTTCAGGGTCCCTGGCAAAGCAAAATCGATGAGTTGGTGACCGGTAAACATATAATCTGCTGCGCCATCACTGATCGTCCATTTATCAGTTCCGCCATCATAGGTGTAACCAATACTTTGAAGATGAATCGGAGTGATTTTATCAATGCGACTGAGATCAGCAATTACCACGGGCACATGTTTACCACCTATATTATCTACCAGCCTTGCTTCCCGTCTTTTATACTCAAATGGCGAATAGGGAACACGGATATTATTTTCAGATTGTACCTTTTTGGTAGTTGACTGACTGTACCTCTCTACCAGGTCTTTACAAACAGGTATTTCGAATTCGGGATCTTCCGTCAGCGAAACACGAATCGTATCTCCAATTCCATCTTCCAGCAAACTGCCGATACCAATAGCGGATTTAATTCTTCCATCTTCTCCATCACCCGCTTCTGTTACTCCAAGGTGCAATGGATAGGCTTCCCCAAATTCATCCATCATCACCTTTATCAATAAACGATAGGCTTCTACCATTACGAGTGGATTACTGCTCTTCATGCTCAGCACAATATTGTGATAGCTTTCATTCCGTGCAATCCTCAGGAATTCCATGGCGCTTTCCACCATTCCCATTGGTGTATCGCCATATCGGCTCATAATCCGATCGCTCAATGACCCATGATTGGTGCCAATCCTCATGGCAGTACCATATTGCCTGCAGATGGTTACAAGCGGAGTGAAACGTTCCCGTATTCGATCAATCTCTTCTGCATAATCAGCGTCACTGTATTCTATCAGTTCAAATTTCTTCTTGTCTACGTAATTGCCGGGATTCACCCTTACTTTCTCTACAATTCGCGCCGCTATCTCCGCTGCGTTAGGTGTAAAGTGAATATCGGCAACCAGGGGAGTACTATATCCCCGTTTCCTCAGTTCATTTTTTATGTTCAGCAGATTTTCAGCTTCTTTTTTTGAAGGAGCCGTAATTCGTACCAGCTCTGAACCCGCTTCTATACAACGAATTGACTGTTCTACTGTAGCCAGTGTATCCATGGTATCAGTAGTAGTCATTGTCTGAACGCGGATGGGATGAAAATTTCCCAGCAGGAGATCACCGATCCTTACTTCTCTTGTTGGCAGACGCTTATATTCTGTCAGTGATTCACAGTACAATTGCATGATGCAAAGTTAAGCCAATCCCGATCCCCACAGTACTATGGGGATTACCAGTCTTTAGGTTGACCGGCAGAGGCTTTTGATTTTTCATTCTGCAGGCGTTGCTGCACCTCTTTTTCTTTTTGCTCCAGCAGTTTGAGGCGTTGCTCAGCTTCTTTCTGATCCATTTTAGGTTGTTGCTTCTGCTGTTTCTGATTCTTTTTATTCTCTTTCGGCTTGGGCGGATTCCTTTTTTTTAATTCCATCAGCGCCTTTTGCAGATTTTCCCTGGCTTCATTATCATTGGGATTTTGCCTTAGCGCATTTTTATAGGCGTCAATACTGGCCTCCAGGTTCTTTTGGGTAGAATACCCAACTCCCTGGTTATAATAAGCCTTTCCCTTCAATTCAGAATTGGAATTATCCGAATTCATGATCACCTCATCCAGGGCAGTTTTATTTTCATCCAGTTTTGATTGACGGAAAAGAACATTTGCACGATTGAAGGCTGCTGTTGTGTTTGTCTTATCCCTGGCAAGAACTTCTTTATAGGCCGCCTCAGCCTGATCATATTGTTTCGCCTTGTAAAGTTCATTTCCCTTCTGAATAGTCTTTTCTGTTTCCTGGTTTTCCTGCGCATATAGCGAAAGAACGGGCAATAAGGCTGTCAATATTACAATTGACACTGCGCGAGAAACATTTCTGTATTTATTCCGGTTACTCATGCTTTAACCTTTTTTGTTTCTGGAATAAAGTACTCAGTCAGCATCAACAGGAACATGGCGGCGGCAAACCACCAGTAATATGTTTGAAAGTTCATGAGTGAAACATCACCATAGGCCTTTTTTTCAATTCCGGAAAATTGCTGTTCCAATTGCTTAACTGCTTCATCACTATCCTGCAAATGAATATAAACACCATTGGTATTCTCTGCAATCTGTTTCAATTCATTTTCATTCAATCTGGATACTACATCATTTCCAAACTCATCCTTTTTATTCTGACCTGTGGCAGGATCAGGAATATAAGCACCTTCCGGAGAACCAATACCTACTGTATTGATCATCATTCCGCGACTGGCCAATTCTTTCGCTGTAGCAATGGCTTCAGGATCGTGATCTTCACCATCGGAAATAAGCACCACTGTCTTAAATCTCCTTTCAGTAGTATTAAAAGCATTGGAACTCTGGTGCAAAGCTTCGCTGATCACAGTTCCCTGCAAAGGCACTGTTTCTGGTCCGGCAGATGAAATATATAATTGAGCAGCTCCGTAATCGGTGGTCAACGGCATTTGTAAATAAGCCCTGCCTGCAAATACTACCAGTCCGATCCGGTCATCTGGCATAGCTGTCATCAGCTTATTAATAAATTGTTTGGCTCTTTCCAACCGGCTCGGTGGAAGGTCCTGCGCCAGCATACTTTTACTGACATCCAGCGCAATTACCACATCTATTCCCTTGCGTTGTGAAGTTTCATCTGCGGCCGGTCTCCGCAAATTCATTACAGCTATCACTCCCAACCCAAATGCGATGATCAGGAAAACTATTTTGAGAATAAATTTTTTGTGAGAATAGGAGCTGATCAATGATTTGACCAGAACAGGATCACCAATTCTTTTTTTTACTTTCTTTTTCCATCTCAACAGTAAAATAAATAGCAGAATAAGTAGAAGTACTCCTCCTGCCATCCAGATGAACTCTCTATGTTGAAACTGGAAACCCATTGGTGGATCTTAAATTTTCGATTTAACCCCGATAGCTATCGGGATGGAAGGCAAAAAGCACACCAATCACCCTCCTTACATCCTGCCTTCGAAGAAACCCAGCTGTTTTAGTATGTCTTTCAGCATTTTCATACGGACATTTACCATATCGATGTTGGCATCTGCTGATTCTACATTCAAAACAAAGAAATAAGGATGGTTATTCTCCTCTATATAGCCCAATACCCAGCCCAACTGTTTTCCATCATACTGCCCCCATCCCGTTTTATAGGAAAGAGCATAGTTGGTATTTTTTTCAAACAGCATTGCGTTCTTCACTTTCTCCTGATACACTTTGAAAAATGGAAGCTGATGAAAATAGAGTCGTTTAACCAGGCCTAATTGTTCATCAGGTGTAATCTTTAACGAATTATCCAGCCAGAAACTGTCGATCCGCCCGGTAATTTTTTTTGATCCATAGCTCATTGAATCCAGCCAGTATTGCATGGTATCCTTTCCAATCCGGCGAGCCACCTCCTGGTAATAGGGAACTGCGGAAACCCTGAAGGCTTCATACATGGTCAGGTCTTTGTCCCATTCAGGTCTTCTTTTAACGCTGTCCCATTTGATCACCATGCTATCACTTGAGATAACCCCGGTTTGCAGACCGATCAATGAATTCACGATCTTGAAAGTAGAGGCAGGCAGATAGCTGCTGTCGCGATATCTTGCCAGATTATAGATAGTGAACTTGCCTGTTCCGTTATCCATCAGGGCAAAGCACCCGTTCACCTTATTTTCAGAAAAATATTTCCCCAGGCTATCATCCTGGGTCACATTATTGGGAGTGCAGTTAAAGAGCAGGGGTAATAAGATCAAGCACAGGTAACGGCCTTTCATACAATGAGTTCAAATTTGTGCAAATGTAGGAACAGGAATCCCGTAAATAAAAAAATCCCGGCAGGTGCCGGGATTTGTGTTTGCCTTGTCCAGGGGCAATTACATATAAAATCCGCCTTTCTGTTTGTAATGTTTGTTTCCCTGACAGTCCCTTTTAACATAACCGCAGGAGCTCAACATCATCACCATTACCGTTGTAGCCAACAGGCCAAGCATTAGCTTTTTCATTTAAAAACTTTAAATAGGGTCAATAAAATTTGTTAGGGAAATTCAGAGGATCTGAATGAGGAATTCGAAAATTGCGGTAGAATTAGATCATGCTTGTATAGAACGAAAATAATATCCAAAAATTATTCCACATAACTTTTGCCATACTTATTTGGATAGGAAAAGCCCGATTTTACCAATAAAAGGCTTTAGTAACAACGGACAATTACGAGACTTTAAAGAATAACCCTTATTGAAGCCGTATTGATGAGAAAACTACTATTTCAGTACTCCGAGCTGTTTGCCAATTTTGGCGAAGGCGGCAATGGCTTTATCAAGATGATGGCGCTCATGGGCTGCACTTAATTGTACCCGGATCCTTGCCTGTCCTTTGGCCACTACAGGGAAAAAGAACCCAATTACATAGATACCCTCTTCCAGCAGGCTTGCAGCCATGGTCTGTGCCAGTACCGCATCATATAGCATAATGGGCACAATAGGATGATCTCCCGGTTTGATATCAAAGCCTGCTTCGGTCATTTTCTCACGGAAGTATTTTGTATTGCTTTCCAGTTTATCACGCAATTCAGTGGTCTCGGTAAGCATATCCAATACTGCAATAGAAGCACCAACAATGGATGGTGCCAGTGTATTGCTGAATAAATAAGGTCTTGATTTCTGACGCAGCATGTCAATCACTTCTTTACGGCCAGATGTAAATCCTCCTGATGCTCCACCAAGGGCTTTGCCCAGTGTACCGGTAATAATATCGATCTTTCCTAACACGCCCCGGTATTCATGAGTGCCTCTCCCGGTCTTTCCCAAAAAGCCGGAAGAATGACATTCATCGATCATGGTGACCGCATCGTATTTTCCAGCCAGTTCCACGATTTTATCCAGCTGGGCAATAGTTCCATCCATGCTGAATGATCCGTCGGTTACTATGATCCGGCTCCGGCAACCGGACGCTTCCTTTAGTTTGGTTTCCAGATCC
Source organism: Segetibacter sp. (assembly GCA_021154405.1). GTDB lineage: Bacteria > Bacteroidota > Bacteroidia > Chitinophagales > Chitinophagaceae > JAJKIP01. The sequence goes on from JAJKIP010000192.1 coordinate 13,395, forward strand.
GCCATATTATTGTGCTCATACCGGAACCGCTGCGCCTTGCACAATCTTACGCCATCAATTATGGATGCATGATTCAGAGCATCTGAAATAATAGCATCTTCCTCATTAAATAGTGGCTCAAATACACCCCCATTTGCATCAAAAGCTGCGGCATACAGAATGGTATCTTCCGTTCCCAGGAAAGTTGAAATTTTCTGTTCCAGTTCCTTATGAATATCCTGGGTTCCGCAGATGAAACGCACACTACTCATACCATAACCATGCGTTGCTATAGCCTTATCGGCTGCGGCAATCACCTTTGGATGAGATGAAAGGCCGAGATAATTATTGGAACAAAAATTCAGGACTGTTTTACCATTTACGGTGATCTCGGCTCCCTGGGGGCTACTGATTACCCGCTCTGTTTTATAGAGGCCGGCCATCTTAATATCTTCTACTTCCCCGGCTATGCGGAGCGCAAATTTCTGGTTCATGCAAGCTGTGATTTGAGGCGCAAATATAAGCCTAAGGACTCAAGGTTTGGGGTTATAGGACCAGGGAAGGTTTCGCAGTTCACCGATCAATTCCGGTATTTCATTGGTCAAAAAATGCTTTCCGTCATCTAAGTCTTGCCTGATTATCAGGCAGGTCTATCTTTGTGTAACATTGAGGAACTAATCGTCGTCAAACTGTATATAACCACACATGATGAGAAAGCGGAATATCTTAAGGACCTTATTCCTGTTACTGGCTATCACTGCCACTTTCCTGGCCTTTTCTACCATGCTTGACAAGCCGGTGGCGGCAGATAGCGCCTGCAAAGAAAGCCTGGAAAGCTGCCCCAGACAGCTGGATGGCGGCAAAATGATCTGGGAGAACCTCTCTCACCAGTTTTTCTCAACTATTTGATTTTAAATATAATAGCCAATGGAAATAACCTATTGGCCTTTCCGGCCTGACTACCCGCATTTAGTATCTGGTTAACTGTAACATTTCCTTATTCATAGCCGTATAATTATAAATTCCGGGAGTTCGGAGTAATTTTATTGCCTTACCCATTCCGGATAGACTGTTTATGACCGAAAAAGAATACAATGAATGTGTTAGCACATACGCAGATAATGTGTATCGCTTCATCGTGAAAAACCTTCGACATGAGGAGGATGCCAGGGATATTGTACAGACCGCTTTCGAAAAAATGTGGCGCAACCGGGCCGAAGTTGATGCCCAACGGTCAAAATCCTATCTTTTTACCGTGGCGTATCACCAGATGATTGATCACATTCGAAAAGTGAAACGAATTGACCTGAAAGATGAGTTCAATGAGAACGTTAAGGTGCAGGACAAGCCTGGGAACAACCTGAAGAAGATCCTGGAAGAAGCACTGGCCCGTTTGAGTGAAACACAGCGTTCCCTTGTACTTTTAAAAGATTATGAGGGTTACAGCTACGCAGAAATAGGCCAGATAACCGGATTAAATGAGAGTCAGGTAAAAGTATACCTGCACAGGGCAAGGATCCAATTGAAGGATTTTTTAGTGAAACTGGAAAACGTAATTTAAGTAATGACAATTAATCGCCATAACTACGAAGAGTTCTTTATCCTTTACCTGGATAACGAATTGAGCAGCGGGGACCGCAGGCAGGTGGAACTTTTTGTGCAACAGCATCCTGATCTTGGCGAAGAATTGCAGATGCTGCAACAAACCCGTCTGGATGTTGATCCTTCCATTGTATTTGAAGGAAAGAATATTCTGATGATGTCTGATTCATCGGATTTTATCAATTCTGATAATTACGAAGAATGCCTGGTTCAATATATAGATAATGAATTGAACGCTGGGCAAAAAGCAGCCGTTGAAACCTATGCAGACAATAATCCCGCTATAAGATCAGAGTTGGACTTATTGCTGAAAACTAATTTTCAACCAGAAGCATCAATTACTTTCACCAATAAGGAACTGCTCTATCGAAGGGAAGAAGCACCAGTTCGTCGCATTGTTCCAATCGGCTGGTGGCGTATAGCTGCTGCAGTACTCCTGCTTATTGTGTTAACTATCGGCGGTTTCACCTTCTTTAAGAATAATAGAACAGCAGGTAAAGGCATGGCCACTATAAAAGACATCCAAAAGAGTACAACTCCTGAGATACTTAATGAAAAGAAAGAACCGGCTAATGAGCAATTGGCTGTTGTTCCTGCCAATTCTGATCAGTTAGTGAAAGAAGAAGCCATTACACAGAAGGAGAATCAAACAGCCTTTGCCAAAAAGACTACCACAAAGGTCATCAGGAAGTCTGTTGACGAGAATGCTCCTGTAATGGCAAAACAGAATACTATTAATCCCAACAATTTGCCAGATCCTTCACGCAATCCCAATATGTATGGTATCCAAAAGAATGATGCGGTATTAGCTGACGTGGATGTTAGCGGATTAACAAAACTGAAAGAAAATACTCACCAACTACCTGTAACCTCTTCAACTACTCAGTCGTTTATACAAACAAAGAACACATTGCCACCCGATGAAGGAAATGGAGGAGGGGCAATGAATGAGCCTGAAAAGAAAACAAAATTCCGTGGATTGCTCCGGACAATTACGCGAACTTTTGAAAAGACCACAAACATTAAAGCTACCGATGATCAAGATCGCTTGCTGGTAGCAGGATTGGCAATCAGGCTTTAAAAACATTAACAAACTCAGTAAACAAATAAGTATGAAAAGGAATTTTATTCTCTGTATGGCTTTGTGTGCAATGATGACAGGTTTTGCACAGACAGACAGTACCAAACAGAAGCCTGATACCATCAACATCGGTGGTATGACCA
>JAJKIP010000193.1 GCA_021154405.1 Segetibacter sp.
ACAAAATTATAAACGATCACATTCAGGTCATTGTTGAGCAGGTTATGGATATTATTCACCAGTTCCAGGCCGGCATTATTATTTAAGACCTTTGTATAGGAAACTTTGAGATCACCTTTACCCAGTCGCTTCATCTGTGCCCGGAAGAATTCCTCTTCATGCAGATTTTTTCCTCCTTCTTCATCATCATTCTTCCATTGTGAAGGGAATTTCTTTTCAATCTCCACGGGAAGCATTCCTGAGAAAATGGCATTGCGGGCATATTGGGTAGCTGTTGGAAGTATGCTGTAAAAACTATCCTCTTCCAGTATCCTGAAACTTTCCCCGAATATGGGTTGAATGGCGCGCCACTGGTCAAATCGCAGATTATCGATCAAAATAAAGAACAAAGGAGCTCCTTTTTCAATATGCGGTAATACTTTGAACTTTACCAGTGAATGACTCATTACGGGGCCATCCGTGCTTTTGGGAGATACCCAGTTGGTATAATTGCGGGAAACGAATTTGAAAAACTCAGTATTAGCCTCACTTTTCTGGCTTTGAAATACTTCCTGCATCTCTGGGCTATTGCTCTTTTCCATTTCAAGCTCCCAATACACCAGTTTCTTATAAATATCCATCCACTCGTTGTAATCCGGGTTGCTGTTAAGCGCCATGAAAAGATTGCGGAACTGTTGCTGGTAGGCCGTGGTTGTCTTTTCTCCCACCAGCCGCTTGTTATCGATGATCTTCTTCAGACTAAGCCATACCTGATTGGGATTAACCGGTTTAATGAGGTAATCACTTATTTGTGAGCCGATGGCTTCATCCATCAGGTTCTCCGTTTCATTCTTGGTAATTAGTACAATGGGGAGCGATTGATTCAATTCCTTGATCTTGGCCAGGGTTTCCAGTCCGGTTATGCCAGGCATGCTTTCATCGATCAACACTACATCCACCGGGTTTTCCTTTACATAATCGATTGCATCAAAGCCATTGGTAAAGGTCTGTACCTCGTATCCTTTGTTTTCCAGAAATAATTTTTGAGACTGAAGACTTTCTATTTCATCATCCACCCAGATTATTTTAGCTACGGCCATGGCTATTCGTTGTTGTTTTATTTCCGGCCCCGATAATCCGCCTTGGCGGACCGCGAGCCTTCAAATTTAGCTTTTTAAATCCTGCATTTGTACTTTTGCCGTTCTCCCTTTAACAAAAACGCAACAATGGTACCTGTCAGGAAGATAATCAACGATCCGGTATATGGTTTTATTACCATTGATCACCCGCTGATCCTGCAGATCATATCGCATCCCTACTATCAAAGGTTGCGAAATATACACCAGATGGCATTTGCACACCTGGTGTACCCTGGTGCGGTTCATTCAAGATTGCATCATTCACTGGGCGCCTACCATCTGATGTGCCAGGCCCTCCAGGAATTGAAGGGAAAAGGGATTAGCATTGATCCCGAAGAAGAACTAGGAGCCAAAATCGCTATTCTTTTGCATGATATCGGCCATGGGCCATATTCCCATGCACTGGAAAAAGAACTGATCAATGTGAGTCATGAAAGGATCTCCATCATGATCATGCAGGTATTGAATAAGGAATTGAAAGGGCAGCTGGATACTGCATTGGCCATATTCACTGATAAACATCCGAAAAAATTTCTTTACCAGCTTGTATCCGGACAACTGGATGTAGACCGGATGGATTACCTGAACCGAGATAGTTTCTTTACTGGTGTGGCTGAAGGTGTGATCGGTTATGACAGGATCATCAAAATGCTATGTGTGAAAGATGGCAACCTGGTAGTTGAGGAGAAAGCCATCTATTCCATTGAGAAATTCCTGGTCAGTCGCAGGCTGATGTACTGGCAGGTATACCTGCACAAAACTGTGTTGGGGGCAGAAATGATGCTGGTCAATATAATAAGACGCGCTAATGAACTGCTGGCAAAGGGAATAACCGTATCGGCTGCTACTGATGCACTGAATTTTTTCATGCTCAATCAAAACAGTTCGGTGTCACTGGAACAAAATTTAACAACCTTTTGCAAGCTGGACGATTATGATGTAATGGCCACAATCAAGAACTGGTGCCATCATCCTGATAAAATATTATCACTGCTTTGCCGTTCTTTGATAGACCGGAGATTATATAAAGTAAGGCTTCAGGGCGATCCGGTTGATCCTGCCTTTACGAAAACCCGGACCCGGGAAGCAATTGAATGCCTTGGCATCAAAGAAGAAGAAGTCCACTATTTCGTATTTACCGGCACCAGCAGCAATACAATGTATGACCCGCGTGATGAACGTATTAATATATTATACAAGGACGGAAGCACAAGGGATATTTCCGATGTTGACAATGCATTGATAAAAAGCTTTAGCAGCCTGGCAGATCGCGAGATTAAAAAATATTACATTTGATACTGGAGAACAAACTAAAAGATGAATTTGAAATATTCGGTTTAAGTTATTAAAGATAAAAACCGAATATTTCAAATTAAAGACAATATCTACTACTTAAAACTATTTATGACTTTTTCTGCGGCACAGATAGCGCTCCTGATTAATGGAACGATCGAAGGGAACCCGGATGCAGTTGTCAGTTCATTTGGAAAAATTGAAGAAGCTGGTGACGGCCAGCTCAGCTTTTTGGCCAATCCCAAATACGAGGACTATATCTATACAACCAAAGCCTCGGTTATAATTATTAACCAGAGCCTCACGTTAAAACAGGCTGTCAGTTCAACTCTGCTTCGCGTAGCAGATGCGTATACAGCCTTCGCTACACTGCTGGCCAAATACCAGGAGATACAACAGCAACAACTCAGTGGCGTACAGGAGCCCAGTTATATTGCAAAAACAGCCTCCTATGGCAAGAATGCTTTCATTGGAGCTTTCTCCTATCTTGGTGAAAATGTGAAAGTGGGTGATAACACCAAGATCTATCCTAATACATTCATTGGAGACAATGTTACGGTTGGTGATAATTGCGTGATCCATGCGGGAGTGAAGATCTATCATGATTGCAAAATAGGTAACCATGTAACCATTCATGCAGGTACAGTTATCGGCAGTGATGGATTCGGTTTTGCACCACAGGCAGATGGCAGTTTCAAAAAAGTACCACAGATCGGAAATGTTGTTATTGAGAACAATGTTGAGATCGGTGCCAATGCTACTATCGATCGCGCTACAATCGGATCAACCCTTATAAAGAGCGGAGCCAAACTCGATAACCTTATCCAGATCGCACATAATGTTGATGTGGGTAACAGTACAGTTATCGCTGCACAGTCGGGAGTTAGTGGCAGTACCAAGATCGGCAATGGCGTTATGATCGGTGGCCAGGCTGGTATTGTTGGTCATATCCAGATTGGTGATGGCGCCAAAATCAATGCCCAGAGTGGTGTAAGCAAATCCCTTGAACCGGGTAAAGCTGTTACCGGCTCCCCGGCTTATGATTATACTTCAGCCCTGCGAAGCCAGGCTGTCAACCGCAGGCTTCCAGAACTCGAAAAACGGATTAAAGAGCTGGAAGAGCTTGTAAAGCAATTACTTGCGGAGAAAGTTTCGTGATTTCTATTTCAACCAATTTTCTGAGACCATAGTTATGGCGGAGTATTTTCTTTTAAACTCCGCAAAAAGCCATTAAAAAGATAAGGTTTTGGCCGAGTATAGATTTTTAAACTTCGCCAAAACTCATACTTTCTGTATGCAATAAAATACCCCGGTAAGAATACCGGGGTCTGGCTCACTAAACAACAAGTAACCATTATGGCACAACAGGAAACAGGGACTATAGTGTCACTTCTAAAAATCCTTCACTTTTCGGTCGGTCTTTACAGGTCGCCTTGATCTTGGTTCCAGGCAGCGCCGCGTTGTTTTGGGTAGTTGTGTAAATCCACTTGCCACCTTCAAACATATTCACAACAGCTTGTCCTTCTTCAATTAAAACGCCTGCTGCAGAGGTGATACTTACCTTTACTTCAGTCACCTCGCAATCATCAAAAGCTTCCACTGCAATAGTTGAACCGGGGGCTCCGGTATACTGACCCGTATTTATTACCTCCACGTAAGGCTTTTTCTGGAAATCTGCGAACGCAACATTGTACGCAGTATTTCCATTCTTAACCTTTTTCTGATAGAAGGCTTTTAATAGCGGATCAGCAACAACTGCCCGGGCATAAGCCGTTGCAGAAATGGACTTTTGTCTGAAGGCTTTCTCCTTTGGAGTTCTTGCTCTTTTCGGATCAAGTTCTGGCATTCCACCAAAGAAGGTTTTATCTCCACGGTTTTTGTAAACGAATTCTCGTCTGTAATTTCCACTTGCACCTTTTACAAGTGAATTTTTCTTTATTCTGGGCATAACATAAAAATTAAAGTATTTAAAAAAAGCAGGTTGTTTAACCGGCACAATCTGTTCAAGCCTCATCATGATGTTAGATTTCAAAAAATCTGTTTGCTGCTTAAGCTAATGCTTCGATCAATTTTTCATCTTCGTTTGGTTAACTGTGTCAGGATTCATCCTGGTTTAATACAATCAACTTTTTTGCAGTTGATAGATGACCGTTACATAAAAGATCTTACAAACAAATTCTTCGAAATGCAATTGCAACACAATGATACTATCACATAACAGCGGTTTCCAAATCACGTGGCCGTTTTGGCCCATTTGGTCACTTTTGGCCGTTTTGGCCGTTTTGACCGCTTCCTTTATTGCCAGTAAAAAGTGTTGCTATATGATTTACAGAAAAGAATAACAGCTTTGAAGTACAGAAAATGCTGTCGGATGTGGGTCTATGAAATTGTAAAATTCCTGGAGGAGTATCGATTTTTAGTCTAAACCGAATTAAAGCTTTTATCTAAAACATTCAACAATTACGCGCCATATTAACTTGCTTAGCCATTTAATATTTTATGATCAGGAATTATCTTCCTCGTTATTTTTCCTGTCGCGTAATCTTACATAGGCAATCATGCGCTCCATTGTAATGGAAAGAAGAAAGATATTAGTTATTATTACGAGCTTGTGGCTACCAGACAGGTGATAAAGAAAATCCCATGAGTAACCGTGCGTGGGGATCCGGAAAAATAAAGCCAGAAGGAAATCGTTATTATCTCCTTTCTCATATGCAGGGATTGCTGTAAGATAAGAAAAGGCCGTTAGCAGACAGCTTGCAACAAAAACGAGCAGAAGAATTTTAATATTTACTTTCTCATTGAAGAACATAGGATTAACAGTTTAGGAGTAATAATTGAAGTTTAGAAAAAAATTTGATACTACCTAATGAAAAACTAGCACAGGATGTATCTTCTTACATCCTCTTCCTTCATTTTATAAAAATTGCAGAAATCAGGGATGGTAACAAACCCCAGGTAAGGTTTACCAAGGGCTTCACAAATCATTCTGGCAATGCGCCTGCAGGTGCGAATGCTCTTACCCAAAATGTTATGTATATCGCTAGGATATAGCACGTTTCGATCTGGTATTTTGTTCAGCTTCATGATTGGACAGAGTTTTTTTGTCAATAAGAGGTTATACTTACATTAAGTGATTCTACTTAATTGCCTCTATTCTGGTCAATTGCTAAAATACCATCACGATAAGCGTTTCCAAATTTCAAAAACACTTTTGTGGTTGAAAAGTGAGATTTTGTCTGACTCAAGTGACAACTTTTCACGACTTTGACATTTTGCTAGTTGCTTTACCGTTTTTTCCTCGCAAA
>JAJKIP010000194.1 GCA_021154405.1 Segetibacter sp.
ATGTAACTAATAATGCTGCGAGACAATCAGCAATTGAAAAGTTGGGGGATGCGTATAATGGGTATCCTGTCAGTTATCTTATTGTGTCATCTGTAAAGACGCAAGGTTTTTCCGGCTTTGATTGCGGAAGCGAGATCGGCAATATTTCGAAAGTCAATGGATTCGGAACGCTGGGATGTTTTATTAAAAAGAAAAGTTCACACCGGGTATATCTTTTGTCCTGCTGGCATGTACTAAAAGCGGATTCAGACTGGTGGGGCAGTCCCGGCCGGCTTGAGATCATTGATGTGAGTGGCAGCCAGATCGCACGAATTACAGATGGTACTCTCTCCAATACCTTTGATGTGGGTATTGCATTATGCAACGATACAGCACCTTTCAGGGATATCAATCTTAAACTAAGGATCACCAGAGACTGGAGAGAAGTAGGACCTGCTGATTCGGTGAATGAAATACCCGTACATTTTTGCGGTAAGGCGTCTGGCCCCAAAAAAGCAGTGGTATATAATCACAAGGTTGAAAAATCACTTACTTACCCGGACAACAGGAATTATACCCTGACCGACCTGTTCAGTATCACCCATTATGATCACGAGGATAACCCAACATCGCCATCTGTTGAAGGAGATTCCGGATCGGTTGTAGTAGATGAAGATGGATGTCCTCTGGGTATCCTGATCGGCGGTGATGATAAGTTCTCCTATATAATCAAATTCTCCAATTTTTTAGCGGAAGCCACACCTTATCGTGACTATTCAATTATAGTATAATCTAACCATTATGAAGCGTTATTACCTGTTGGTCTTATTAATGATCTGTGCAGTTTTTTCATTCGCTCAATCTAAATCTATCAGGTTTACGATTGGGAATGATAATATTATTAATAGTGAAAGCATCGAGTCTGCAGGTTCGTTGAAGAATATGCTATTTGTAACAGGAGAATCCCTGTCTATCATTATCAATAAACCGGCAGATAAGAATGTTGTATTGCGAATTAGCAGGGGTAGTCAAAGAGTGGAATTTTCAAATAATGAAATAACAGCCAATAATACCATAAGCAGCGATAGCTTTCTTGTATTCAGAAAAGGAATGGATTCAGTCAATGCCAATAATGCCACAATTAAGATAATGCTTCAGGTTGGCAATGACCCGGTGGCGTTTAATCTAACTACCCGGGTAAGACCAGCGGAGACTTTGACGCCCAGCGTATACAGGCCCGGAATAGCCTATTATGATGCCAGGGCATTGGGAACAGACAATGCGATAACCAGGTCCGAGTTCATTAAAATAGCGCAAGCTTATTTTGGTAATAATATCACCACTATTCATGAAGCGTTGCAGGCATTTTCCAATAACCCATTTTTAAGGGACCTCGTTTGGGATTCCACTAAACTAAGGCTAAATCCGGGAGGTGCAGAAAGCTCCAGGGTATTTGACGGAATTTTTGCATCATTAGGAAATTTAGGCGGTCTGGATGTAACCAATATCGCCAATGGCATTGCACAATTTATGATCAAAAGGGCAAAGGAAGAGTTGACCATTACCTTCTTTAATCGCTTTAAGGACTTTGTTGAAAAGAATGAAGAATTCAGAGTTCTGTTTCCAAAGACCACTGAAAACCTGGAGAAGCTGATCGCCTATAAATATCCGGATATGCTCCCCGCGTTGCGCAGGGGGTTCTTTGAAGACCTTAAAACCATCACTTATCACCTGGATGATGTGCTGGAGTTGCCGGGATATCAGCAATTGTTAAGAAATTTTCCGGAGATAAGGGTGGCCATACGCTGTATTCGACTGGTGCATGAAATTGAGGCTGGGGAATCAGATGCCGCCACAACTATTGAAAAGTTTGCAGAGTTCGGCGAATGGAAGGATACTACAGCTTCAAGAGGGTTTAAGAACTTCGGCAATGAAGTTCAATTGGGTGCTATTTTCTCCCATAGCCTTCGGAATGATACTGCAATTTCAAAAGATGCCACAAGGTCCTGGATCACTTTTAAGCAGATGGATACCCTGGTCAGGAATGAAAGACTGTTCAGGATATACACAGGATTGCTTTATCAACTTGTAAAAAAGGCAGAAATAAAATTTTATGTGGATCCATCTTCCGTTATATTCTTTACAGAAGTACTGGAGGGTCAGAAGGAAAATCTTTTCCTGTTCCAGAATAAGGTGAAAGAATTTATAGAACTGGCTAACAGGGTTGATAAAAAACTGGATACCATAAAAAGCAAAGCGAAAAAGGTGATAGCCCTGACTAATGATGATTATTACAGCTATATCGATGTATCCCTGGACGTTATAGATTATGGGTTCTCCATTGCCAGGCTATTTGATTCGGATATTAAAACAGACGAGTATGTAAAGATCGCCCGCAATTCAAATGAATTGTATCGTAATATTTATAAAACCGAATACACGCAGGCCGTAACAAATGCAATGAATATCCTGACGGGTATTACAGATATGGTGAATAGCAATAAAGATATTCTGCTAGCTTCCTTACAAAAGATCGATAATACCGTTGCCATCTATGGAAAGAAATTTGGAGAGTTGACCGCTGCTGATATCAGTACCTTAAAAGGTATCAGAGCCATTACACAGGATACAACCATCAGAAAGTTACTTAACAAGGTGATTGCACTGGATAGCACTGGTTTCCTATTCAGTGAATTGCCCAATGTAATAGCAAAGCTTACGCGCTATGGTTTATTTATGGCTAATCTGTCTGATGCCAAAACGCCAGATGAAGTGGAAGCTATACTGGATAATGCAGTTCTTCCTGTGGGAAGTTCATCTATCAAGAAGAATTCAAGGTTCAACCTTGCGGTGCAATCGTATCTCGGTGCTTTCTATCGCGCAAGTGATCTGAACCAGGCAAAAAATAATGCCTGGAATAATCGGTTTGGGGTAACAGCGCCAATTGGCATATTGGCCAGTTGGGGATTGAGGGGTAAGGCCGGATCATTCAGCCTTTTTGGTTCTTTGCTTGATCTTGGTGCAATTGTGGATTACCAACTGAAAAAAGATTCCGTAGCAACAGCTTCTGGTGGCAGTGAAGAAGTGATAAAGAAAGATTATAAGATCCGCCTGGGACAGATATTATCTCCTGGCGCTTATGCCATATATGGATTCGGGAATAATATTCCAATCTCCCTGGGTTTGGGTGCGCAATTTGGACCTGGTTTAGGTAAGATAGAAAATAGTGGCAACCTCATTGAAAATAATCCTCAATGGAAGTTTAATATTTTCGTTGCAGTGGATATTCCATTCTTTAACCTTATCAATACCCCCAAAAGGTATAAGCCTCATGCTTAATTATGCCAATCTTTTCCTAAACCGGGCAACGCAGATCATAGTGGCTTTGAAGTAAGGTATTTTTCACAACTCATTCGGCCCAAATTCTGTTACTTCGCAATCGAATGGGAAAAATCGATTGGTATATACTGAAAAAGTTCCTGGTTACCTTCTTCTTTTGCATGGTCCTGTTCATCGTGGTGGCGGTGGCAGTAGATAGCAGTGAGAAGACGGATGATTTTGTAAAAACAGGCCTTAGCACTTCGCAGATCATCACCCAGTATTATTTTGGATTTGTGCCCTATATCTGGGGTCTTCTTTTTCCCCTGTTCGTATTTATTGCAGTGATCTTTTTTACCAGCCGAATGGCATCGCGCTCGGAAATAATTGCCATTCTTGCAAGCGGAACCAGCTATAACCGGATGCTGCGTCCCTATTTTGTAGGAGGTATACTACTGGGTACCATTTTATGGTTTGGTAGCAGGTACGTGATCCCCAGGGCGAATGGTATTCGTAGTGATTTCCAGTCAAACTATATTGACCGGAATGACCCGGTGAAATCAGCTAACCTGCCGAGTTGCCGGAATTGTTTTTACCGCCGTATAGATTCCATTACTTATATCGGTATCAAAGAATATGACACCGCGTCAATGGCCGCTTCACAATTTTTCATGGAGAAGGTGAAAAATGGTAAGGTGATCTATAATCTTCGGAGCAATTCAGTAAAATGGGATACAGCGACCAAAAAATGGCTGCTTTATGCTGCAGTTGAACGAAAGATCGACAGCATGAAGGAGACCACCACTGAATTTCCCATAGACACACTTTCTATCAGTCTTAAGCCTGAAGAACTGCGTCGGGACGAATACCTGAAAGACCGTTTGAGCACGCCACGGCTGATCGCATTTATCAAGCGGGAAGAATTGAGGGGAACGGAAGGATTGAGTGTATTGAAAGTGGAAAGATATCGGAGAACAGCAACGCCATTTGCAGTTTTGCTTTTAACGATCATAGGGGTGGTAATTGCCAGCCGGAAGACGAGAGGTGGAAGTGGCATGCACCTGGCAATTGGCATTATCACGGCAGCTCTTTTTATTGTGGCGGACCGATTCTCCACGGTATTTGCCACCAAGAGCAATTTCCATCCTTTGTTGGCCGCCTGGCTACCAAATATTGCGTTTTCCATTGTTGCGTTCCTGATGTATCGCAAGACTCCGAAGTAATGGTAACGTTTGCGGTAATTTATTATAACATAATATAGCAATTTTTTGCTGTGCCAGAGCGCATTAATTACCTTTAAGCCTTCCCGTCCACGGGCAATTCCTTAAAAAGTTTTCATGGAAGATTTAAAAGAAAAGTTCAAAGCCAAGGCCGAAAAACTTGGTGCGGAAATCAAAACGATCCTGAAGGAGCATGGCAATAAGGTGGTAGGGCAGGTTCAGTTATCCCAGATCTATCAGGGAATGCGTGGTATGACTGGCCTGGTAACCGAAACCTCACTTCTCGATGCTCAGGAAGGGATTAGGTTCAGGGGTTATACCATCCCGGAACTGCGTGAAAAGCTTCCCAAGGCACCGGGCGGTACAGAGCCGCTTCCTGAAGGTTTGTTTTACCTGATGCTTATTGGAGAATTGCCCACTGAAGAAGACGTGCAGCATGTTACAGCCGTATTACAGAGACGGAGCCATGTGCCCAACCACGTTTTTCATACAATTGAGGCTTTGCCGCTGAATACACACCCGATGACCCAATTTGTGGTTGCAGTGATGGCTCTCCAGACGGAAAGCCAGTTTGCAAAGAAATATTCAGACGGTCTTAACAAGAAGGATTACTGGGATGTGGTGTTTGATGATTCCATGGACCTGATTGCCCGTTTGCCACGGGTGGCCGCATATATTTATCGCCGTAAATACAAATTCGGAGACCATATTCAGCCAAATGGATTACTGGACTGGGCCGGGAATTTTGCCCATATGCTCGGGTATGAGGATGATAAGTTTAAAAAGTTGATGCGCCTTTACCTGACAATTCATGCAGACCATGAAGGTGGAAATGTATCTGCTCACGCAACTCACCTGGTGGGTTCAGCGCTTGCGGATCCTTACCTGTCCTTTGCAGCTGGCATGAACGGATTGGCTGGACCTCTTCATGGCCTGGCTAACCAGGAAGTGATCAAATGGATCTTTGAAATGCAGGCTGCATTGGGAACCAATACCCCTGATTCCAAACAGATAGAAGAGTATGTAAAGAAAACCCTGAGTGAAGGAAAAGTGGTGCCTGGTTATGGTCATGCCGTTCTCCGGCAAACTGATCCGCGTTTTACTGCACAAATGGAATTCGGCAAAAAGTATATGCCTGATGATCCGCTGGTAAACACCGTATGGAAAATTTATGAGGTAGTTCCTCCAATCCTTCAATCATTAGGAAAGGTGAAAAACCCCTGGCCTAATGTGGATGCACATAGTGGAGCACTGCTGGTCCATTTTGGAATGAGGGAGTATGAATACTATACGGTATTATTTGGTGTGAGCCGTTCACTGGGTGTACTGGCCAGCCTTTGCTGGGACAGGGCACTTGGTTATGCATTGGAAAGACCCAAATCTGTTACTACTGACCTGGTACAGAAATGGTTGAAGGGCGAAGGAGAAATATGGGGAGATTAAGCCTCACTTTAAAATATCTAGTACCCTGCCACGGTAGGGTCTTTTTATGCAACCCACTGATTTATAAAATTATTGATTACGCTGCATCCGGAAAACCCAGTAAGGATTTGTACTCTTCATATTAAATTTTTCTGGTACGGTTTTTAATACTTTACTATCAACGCTTTTTATTTAATAACATTTAAAATATCGAGTTATGTCAACCAGAAGCAAAGTATTATTAGGCATCGTTGGTGCCGCAGCAGCAGGTGTAATAGTCGGTTTGTTGATTGCTCCTGAAAAAGGAACGGATACCCGCAAAAAAATAAAAAAAACAGCAGGAGAATGGGCAGATAACTTTACATCACTTTTGGCAAAAGGGAAAAAAATAGCAGAGGAGTATGGTGATGAAGCGAAAGAAAAATTCAAAAAAGGAAAATCTTCCGTAGAAAATATGAAAGAAAATTATAGCTAGACTTATGAAAGTTTATGCAAATTAAGGCAGGCTTTACGCCTGCTTTAATTTGTATTTTTTATTTGAAACAATCTCTCTTTATGCAAATGGATGATCTGAAAGAAAAGACTGCCGATCTTGCTGATCATGTTGAAGACCTTGCCACCACATTCTACAAGCTCACGGTAGTAAAAATTACCCAGAAGGCCACTAGTATTGCTTCCAATCTCCTTCTCGTATTATCCATTGCCATTTTTGGTTTCTTCATTATACTTTTTGCAGGAATAGCACTTGCATTTTGGTTGGGTGACCTGGTAGGAAGTCGAGCAGTAGGATTTTTGATAACTGCCGCTTTCTTTGGAATTGTATTACTGATAATTGCTGCCATCCGTAAAAAAATCGTCTTTCCATATATTAGAAATTTAATCATCAGAAAGATATATGACTAGCACAATCAGAACATATGAGGATTTACTGGCTGAAAGACTGCGTCTGGAATCTTTGCTGCAAACGCAGAAACAGATCATCAGGAAGGATATTGATGAGATCAAGCTGGAACTGGTGCCAGTGAAAGCTGCCATAAATTTCGTAGGGAAGCTTACAACGCAGGATCACAGTAACCCAATATTAAATGGAACTATCAATACGATCATTGATCTAGTAGTGAGAAAAGGAATATTGGCAAGAGCAGGATGGTTTACCAAATTCATTGTTCCGTTCGTCATGAAGAATTTCAGCTCTCATATTGTGGATGAAAAGAAGGATGATATACTGCGTAAGGTGTTTTCGCTGTTCAAAAAGAAAAAGAAGGGTGATAAAAGCCATGAATCAAATGGAACAATGCATCATGCAGTTGAAGAAGAGGAAGAAGATGATGATGAAAATGATCTGGATTAAAACTTTCAATTACCTGAAATTCATATAAGGTAACTAAATAGTAAAAAAATTATTTGTAATATATAAAGCAAAAAGCAGCTAATATTAGCTGCTTTTTGTTTGTGGAGAACAGGGGAGTCGAACCCCTGACCTCTTGCATGCCATGCAAGCGCTCTAGCCAACTGAGCTAGTTCCCCATGGGCTTACCCCTTCAAATGGGACGGCAAAAATAGGGGATACAGGGTGAAATTTAAAATGATAATGGCCTGCGAATTTTCGCAGGCCATTATCATTTTAAATCAGGTTCTGATTAATATTATTTTACTTCCAGCCACCTCCCAATGACCTGTATAGCTCTACCATCGCTCCTAATTGACTCCGCTCAATACTTGCCAAATTCAGTTCAGCCTGAAGGGCATTTCCCTGGGCGGTAATCACTTCAAGATAATTGGCCATATCACTTTTAAACAATAGCTGGGAATTATGGATGGCACGGTTAAGGGTATCAACCTGTCCACTGGCAATGGCCCGTTGCTCCTTTAACTGGTGAGATTGTACTAATGCATTCGCCACTTCTGTTGTAGCCTGTAAAACCGACTGACGGAAGCGGATCACCAATTCTTCCCTTTCCAGTTTGGCAACTTCAAACTGAGTCTTTAACTCTCTTCTTTTGAAGATGGGTTGGGCAATGGTTCCTGCAGCCAATCCGAATAGAGAATTAGGTATGCTGAACCAGTTACTGGATTTGAAGGATTCTAATCCACCACCTGCTGTAATATTCAGAGCAGGGTACATATTGGCCTGTGCAACACCAACACGTGCATTGGCTGCCACGAGTGCAAGTTCCTGTGAACGGACATCGGGCCTGCGACTAACCACTGCAACTGGTAATCCTGTAGTAAACTGATCGGGCAATAAATATCCATTTAATGTGCCGGTCCGTGCTACAGTTCCCGGAAGCTGACCGGTCAGCAATTGAAGTGCATTTTCCTGTAAGGCGATATCCTGTTGCAATTGCGGAATCAATAAGGATGTAGACTGCTTCTGTGATTCAGCCTGTTCCACTGCCAGTTGGGTTACAGTACCCGCATCTTTCAATAATCGTGTTGCCAATAAAAAGCTATCACTTAATATCAGGTTCCTCCTGGATATCTCCAGCTGTTTATCCAGCATCAACAGATTGAAGTATCCCTGAGCTATATCTGCTACCACCTGTGTTTGCACAGCTTTCTTTGCTTCAGTAGTTTTAAGGTACTCAGCAAGGGTAGCTTCTTTTTGTCCTCTTAATTTTCCCCAGATATCAACTTCCCATGAAAGAGAGGCAATAGCCTGGTAGTTCTCAATATGGCTCTTTTTTAAAAAGCTTTTAGCACTAATTCCATTTAAGCTGTTATCGGATGGACGGCTATACTGTCCAGAAATGCCCAGGTTTAATTCCGGCAATAACAATACTTTGGCCTGTTTCACCTGTTGTTGCGCAATATCGATCCGCTTAATAGCTGCCAGCAGATCGTGATTGTGGTCCAGTCCTTTTTGGATCAGGTCAAGTAAAGTAGGATCAGTGAAGAATTGCTTCCATTCAATATCCGCGATGCTGCTGGTATCCGCATAACTAACTTCGTTGAACTGTTTTGGCAGTTCAAGGTCAGGCCGCTGATATTCTTTCCCCACTTTGCAGGAGGAAATGATCAGTACAAGCAGTGCAATAGCGATCACCTGCCGCGAATAGATCACCGGTGATTGTGGTTTTTTCCTGTAAATCGGTTGTCTGTTATATCGTAATCTCATAATAATTTTTTTCGTTGCATCGGCCGCCGAAGCTTCCGCGTAGGCGGCCAAACCTTATGTTATTCAGCCAGAGCGATTTCTTTGTCTTTAGGTTTACTGGTTATCTTTTCCTGCAGGTACTGGAAGATCACATACAATACCGGTATAATAAATACACCCAGGATCACACCCGTCAGCATTCCACCCAATGCACCCGTACCTATTGATCGGTTACCCAATGCTGAACCACCTTTTGCCCATGTAAGAGGTAACAGACCTACAATGAACGCGAAGGAAGTCATCAGGATGGGACGCAAACGTAATGAGGCTGCATCCAGTGCAGATTGAATAAGGGTCATGCCGGCTCTTCGGCGTTGAACTGCATACTCAACGATCAGGATGGCGTTCTTTGCGAGCAGACCAACAAGCATGATCAAACCTACCTGTACATAGATATTATTTTCCATGCCAAAGAGGTTGATGAAAGCAAATACTCCGAATATACCTGTTGGAATGGACAGGATAACAGCCAGTGGAAGAATATAACTTTCATATTGTGCTGCCAGCAGGAAGTAAACGAATATTACGCTCAGAATAAAAATCAGGCTTTGCTGAGAACCCGCATTGTTTTCCTCCCTTGTCATACCTGTAAATTCATAAGAGTAGCCCCTGGGCAGGTAACTGGCTGCCACCTCCTGGATAGCTTTGATGGCATCTCCAGAACTATACCCGGGTTTTGTTACACCATTGATGGTTACGGCATTGAACAGGTTATTTCTTGTTACGGTTTCCGGACCATATACACGTTGTAATGATACAACTGTGTTCACCGGTACCATTTGACCCAGGTTATTTTTCACGAATACATTATTGAGTGAAGTTGGGTCAGCACGGTACGGAACATCAGCCTGAACAATTACCCTGTAATATTTACCAAAACGGTTGAAATCAGAAGCAAAGCTGCTACCATAATAAACACCAAGCGTTTTCAAGAGATCTGATACTGATATACCGAGCTGTTTTGCCTTTGCTTCATTTACATTCAATTGGTATTGGGGATTACCGGTACTGAAAGTGGTGAATGCATAAGCGATCTCAGGACGTTGAAATAGCTGGCCAATAAAGCCATATGCTGTTCCCCCAAGTTTATCCAGAGAGCCTCCTGTACGGTCCTGTAAGATGAACTCAAAACCACTGGTGTTACCAAAGCCCTGTACAGTAGGAAATACAAACAGGAACACACTTGCTTCTGTAATAGCGCTCAGCTTTTGATTCAGGACCCCGATCACTCCATCTATATTATCAACCGGACCTCTTTGCCCATGCGGCTTCATCCGGATAAACCCGATAGCGTAGTTAGAACTATTGGCATTGGCGATGAAGTTAAGACCGGTTACCTCACCTCTTCTTTCCACGGCAGGTACTTCAGTCAATAATTTATCAATCTTGTCCATCACTTTCTGTGTTCTGTCGAGCGAAGCACCCGGAGGCAGATTAACAGAATATACAATAAAGCCCTGGTCTTCTGTTGGGATAAATCCGGTTGGAGTTTTCTTCATAAAGAAAACAGTGACACCCACAACAATCAATAAACCGAGAATAGCGATCCATTTGGTTTTAGCCAGGAACTGAACGCTTTGCTTGTAACGGTTAGTTGTAGCTCTGAATCCGGCATTAAATCCATTGAAGAACCTTCCCAAAACTCCTTTTCTCTTTGCATGACCATCTGCATCCACATGTTCTGGTTGTTTCAGGAACAGTGCACAAAGCGCCGGACTTAAGGTTAAGGCATTCAATGCGGAGATAAGAATGGCTATTGCCAGTGTAAAGGCGAACTGTTTATAGAATACTCCTGCGGGGCCCTGCATGAATCCAACCGGCACGAATACCGCCGCCATAACCAACGTAATGGAAATGATGGCACCCGATATTTCATTCATGGATTGAATGGTTGCCTGTCTTGCCGGCAGGCCGGTTCGTTCCATTTTAGTGTGAACGGCTTCCACCACCACAATGGCATCATCCACCACAATACCGATTGCCAACACCAGGGCGAACAAAGTAAGCAGGTTGATGGTAAATCCAAACAATTGCATGAAGAAGAAAGTCCCGATGATGGCAACAGGCACTGCTATCGCCGGGATTAGCGTTGCTCTGAAATCCTGTAAGAATATGAACACCACAAGGAATACCAGTACAAACGCGATAATCAGGGTTTCTTCTACCTGGCCAATGGAACTGTCCAGGAATTCCTTTGCACTGTACATATTAAAGTACTCAATGCCTTTGGGAAAATTCTTTGAAGCTTTTTCCATTACAGCTTCTGCTGAAGTAAGAATATCATTGGCGTTGGAGCCGGCAGTCTGGAAAAGTGCGATACCAATACCGGGTTTCCCCGCAATATTGGTATTGGCGCTATAGGCAAATGCACCGAATTCAACTCTGGCAACATCTTTAAGGCGAATGGTAGAACCATCAGGTGAAGATTTCAAAATGATATTTTCATAATCCTCATTCTTTGACAGCTTGCCTTTGTATTTTAAAATATATTCGAATGAGGCTGTACTTGCCTGACCAAAGCGACCGGGTGCAGCTTCAAGGTTTTGATCATTGATCGCATTCAAAACATCCTGGGTAGAAAGATTATTGGCCGTTAAGCGTTCCGGATTTAACCAGATCCGCATGGAATAATCCTTTGCACCGAATACCTGTGCCTGTCCTACTCCGGGAACACGTTGCAATTCAGGAACAATATTGATCTTGGCGTAGTTCTGCAGAAATGTTTCATCATACGTGGTATCGGTGCTATATATCAGCGGAACAAAGATCATACTGTTCTGCTGCTTCTGCGTAGAGATTCCAGATTGAACTGCCTCCACCGGGATCTGGCTTACAGCTTTTGATACCCGGCTTTGCACATTCACTGCTGCAAGGTCAGGATTGGTACCTACTTTAAAGTATACGTTTAGGGTCATAGTACCATCATTGCTGGAAGTGGAGGTCATGTAAGTCATGTTCTCCACACCATTGATGGCTTCTTCAATGGGAGTGGCTACAGCCCTGGCTACCACCTCTGCGTTGGCACCAGGATAATTTGCTGTTACCTGTACGGTGGGCGGTGCGATATCCGGGAACAGGGTAATGGGCAACGAATACAGGGAAAGTATACCCAATAAGGTAAGTATGATGGATACGACGGTGGATAACACCGGTCGTTCAATAAATCTTTTTAACATCCGGAAAAATTTGTTTGTTGTTAGTAATGTTTAAATCCGAGTCTTTACAAAGGCCGTGCTTTTAATAAACTATCCAATGATAATTGTTCCGGTTGTATCACTACGCCATCTTTGAGGCGGTCAAGTCCACTATAAACAATTTTCTGGCCGGGGTTTATTCCTTTGCCGACTAAATAATAATTTCCGCTGGTACCTGCAACATTGATAGGTACGCTGGCTACTTTATTACTATCTGCCAGTACGAAGACAAATACTTTATCCTGTAATTCAAAAGTTGATTCCTGCGGAATAACAATGGCTGAACTAATTACCTGCGGGATCCTGATCTTGCCAGTATTCCCTGAGCGCAATAATCCATTTGTGTTAGGGAATGCCGCGCGGAAACTGATAGCGCCCATGCTATTATTGAATTGCCCGGATACTGTTTCCACTTTTCCTTTTAAAGGGTAAATGGAATTGTCAGCGAGTACCAGGTCTACCGGCGGTATCTGTTTTAATTTCTCTTCAATTGTATTTCCAGGGAATTGATTACTGAATTCCAGGAAATCTTTTTCACTGAAAGAGAAATAAGCATACACTTCTTTTACAGAAGAAAGTACAGTGAGTGCATCAGGAGTTGTGGTTCCTACAAGGCTTCCTGTTTTATAAGGTATTCTTCCCACGTATCCATCAGCCGGTGCGCTGATAACAGTATAACCAGTATTTACTTCGGCATTACCCACCATTGCCTGCGCCTGTGATACACTGGCCGCAGCAGCATCATAATTAGCTTTTGCAGTTTTGAGCTGTACATCAGAAATAACATTATTCTGAACCAGTGGTGTTAATTTGGCCACATTGATCTCTGCATTGGCAAGATTGGCTTTTGCAGCGGCCAAAGATGCTTTTGCATTGTTGAGTTGTTCGCGGTAAGGGCGATCATTGATACGAAACAGTATCTGTCCTTTTCTCACATGCGCACCTTCATCCACATAGATCTGGTCAAGGTAGCCATCTACCTGGGGACGTATTTCAATATCCCTGCTGCCTTCCAGTGAAGCAGAGAACTCCTTATAGGTAGTAGCTGCCTGATTATTCACGGTGATCACAGGGAGCGCTGGTGGAGGCGTATTTCCATAAGCAGGATTACCGGCTGATGAATTGCATCCGGATAGGAATACTGCAAGAGTGATCAGTATGGTCAGAATTGCCAGATAGGTGATCGCTACGATAAAGTCCTTCAAAATGTTCGTGTTTTCGTTGTCGGTTTTCGTTTGCATATATCGATGATTCTTTAGGGAACGGCGATCCGCTCCAGGTTAATGATTGTCTTAATAATAGATTTCCGGTTCAGTCAGGTAATCTTCAGTGGTACGTACAATGGCAGGGTGGAATAATCGTCAGAATGTTACAGCGGTTATGTATAGCAGTGTTGTTAAGTTACTATTATGTTTTATCGTTTCAGGTTTTTAATAAAGCCGGCAATCGCATCATCGAGTACCATCTTATTCAGTTCATCAGATATATCCGGGTTATTAT
This sequence comes from Segetibacter sp., assembly GCA_021154405.1. Classification (GTDB taxonomy): domain Bacteria; phylum Bacteroidota; class Bacteroidia; order Chitinophagales; family Chitinophagaceae; genus JAJKIP01. Next base: position 13,791 of record JAJKIP010000194.1, read on the forward strand.
TCATCATTTTTATGGATATCAATCCATGGATAACTGACCAGAATGTATGATACTTCAAACAGGCATTAACGCCAGTATTATTATTTTCATCAAGGATCTTTTGGATGGGCTCCATCACCAGTTTCCGGAACACATTACGTTCGGGGATACATTTATCTGTTTCACAACAGGCAATGCCAATGCCGAACATGAGTTGGTAATACTCTTCATTCTTTAAGGCAAAGTTCCAGTACGAATCAGCAATAGCACTCAATTGCTCTGCAGGGTCCTCCGATGACTTTTTAGCAGCCTCCATTTTTTTAACCAGCAGCTGAAAGCCCTGCTTGCCAAATTCCAGGAGTATGGCTTCCTTGTTTTCGAAGTGGTCATAAATGACCGGGACACTGTACTCAATCGCATCAGCAATTTTGCGGATCGAAAGAGATTGCCAGCCTTCCTTTTTTACAAACTGCCAGGCGGTGGCAAGAATGCTGGACCTCACTTCATCCTTTTGACGTAAACGTCTTTCTGCTATTCCCATAGTACTGTTTTACCTAACACCGTTAGCAAATGTAGCGACGTTTGGTTACTGTCACCAAATATTTTTTTGGGTTTTAGCAATTTATTAGCAGCGAACGAAGATGCAGGAATCCCAAATGCTGACTTCCTTAAATATGTAAACTCGCTGACAAACAACGCATAAATCCTCCTTTCTGCCCTTCCAATTGTAATACAATCGACATTGATCCTTTTTTTTACACAGTTATTTTGTTGCTCAAATTCAGATATGCAAACAACAAAAAAATCAATTTATATGACAAAAATGATCAGACAGAAAGCGGAAGAAACCCGCATTTTCAGGTTCCTGTTTGCAGTGGTAGTAATGATTATGACAGCCATGCTTATCACTGTAACTGTAAATGCCCAGCCTTCAAAAGAACAATATTTCAATAACCTGGATGACAGGGGAGTCATCCTGGATGGTTATGACCCTGTAGCTTTTTATACCGATAGCAAACCGGTTAAGGGAATTGCGGAATTCCAGACAACTTACCAGGGGGCCATTTATTATTTCTCTTCATCAGACCATCTTGCATTATTCAAAAGCAACCCGGAAAAATACAAACCACAATTCGGCGGATGGTGTGCATATGCTGTTTCCCTTGGGCGTACAGCCCCAATTGATGTGAATAATTTTTCTATTGTTGACGGAAGACTGTTTCTTCAGCATAATCAGCGTGCAGTCAATGGATGGAAAAAGGATGTAACTGGAAATATTGTAAAGGCGGATAAATACTGGCCTGATGTTTCTTCAAAAAATGGGAAGCAGATCATTACAGACGAGGAAAAAGGATTCCTGAATAATACAGATCCAGATGGAGTTACACTCCAGGGCTTCGATGTAGTTGCCTATTTCACAGATATGAAAGCTATTAAAGGCGATCCCAAATACGCTGCGCGTTACAACGGTGCTACTTATTGGTTTTCTTCAGAACAGAATGCTGGTCTATTCAAGGATCATCCTGAAAAGTATGCTCCTCAATATGGTGCTTTTTGTGGTTATGCCATGAGTCTTGGAAAGTTAAGACCTGTTAACCCTGAAATATTCGATGTTATTGATGGTCGCCTGATTCTACAACATACCAAAGATGCATATGATCAATTTCACAAGAATTTAAACGGCAATATTATGAAGGCAGATAATAACTGGCCAGATCAGGTTAAAAAGCATGCAGGTAAAAAAGTAAAGTTTGACAAACCGGCAAAGCCTGTGAATTCATAAATAAGGATGGTGCGATAGTCAGCAGTGATGCTCACGAAGTGAGCATCACTATACTTAATAATTAATAATCGATAAAATGAATAAAATAAATGTAGTATTAGCGGCTATTCTTTTTAATGGCATTAGCGGTCATGCACAGGTATTGGAAAGTAAAACCATTTCACTGGAAGCCGCCAAAAAGGTGGTAACAGAAGCTGTTAAATATGCAAAGGCAAATAATGCCCCGGGTGGTGCCATAGCCGTAGTAGATAATGGCGGCAATCTTGTTTACCTGGAAAGACTGGACGGAACCTTTGCTGCTTCTTCGGAAGTATCTATCAAAAAGGCCAATACAGCTGCGCTGTTTAAGGCCCCTTCCGCAAAACTGGAAAATTCAATTAACGGTGGGCGACCGGCACTGATAACGGTAGGTCATACTTTCCTGCAGGGCGGTATTCCCATTATGGTAGATGGACAGGTAATTGG
>JAJKIP010000195.1 GCA_021154405.1 Segetibacter sp.
GCCAACTTTAGTGCAGGTGCCAATGTGGGAATGATCTTTATGCTGGCGATTGACCAGGAATATGATGAACTGGATATGGCCATCCGGCTATTCCAGCGTTCAATGACGAGGGCAAGGTATTCCTCAGTTCCAGTTGTTGTAGCACCACATGGATTGGCTTTGGGCGGAGCCTGTGAATTGAGCCTGCATGCAGATAAGTGTTGCCCTGCTGCTGAAACCTATACAGGATTGGTTGAATTAGGCGTGGGTTTGATCCCCGGCGGCGGAGGTACAAAGGAATTTGTATTGAGAGCCTCTGATGAAATGCATGAAGATGAACCGGAAACCATCACACTGAAAAATCGTTTTCTCACCATTGCAACGGCAAAAGTAGCCACCTCCGCTTCAGAAGGATTTGCCAATGGGGTTTATCGCAAAGGCCTGGATGAAATTGTGATGAATCAGGAAAGACGTATTGCGGAGGCAAAGAAATCTGTAATTGAATTATTTGATAGCGGCTATACCACACCGGTTCCCAGGAAAGACATAAAAGTATTGGGACAATCGGCTTTAGGTGCATTATATACTGGCATCAACGGAATGTGGAGAGCCGGTTATGCCACAGATCATGATGTGGTAGTAGCCAAAAAACTTGCATATGTAATGTGTGGTGGGGACCTTAGTGAACCAACACTGGTATCTGAACAGTATCTGTTAGACCTTGAACGGGAAGCTTTTCTGTCTCTATGCGGAGAAAAGAAAACGCTGGAAAGAATACAGAGTGTTTTAAAAAGTGGCAAACCAATTCGAAATTAACACCATAAACAGAAGACCATGACCTGCACCGTCACCGACTTCGCCAAAGACAAAACTTTATTTTCCATTAGCGGAACCACCCAATCTGAACTGGACAACAAGCTCCATTTATTCTTTACATCTGAAGGCTATTCCATCAAATCGGAAAAAGAAGAAGGAAAAAAAATCTATAAAAAAGGAAATTTTGTATTGCGCATCATATTCGGCGCATTTGCCAAATACCACCAGGTATTGGTGGTGGTTCAACCCACCGGTGATAATTTCAGTGTGCTGGTACAAAGAGATGCCTCTGGTATTTCAGGAGGGTTAGTGGGCATGAATCAGGTACGTAAGGAATTTGAACGCCTGACTGATGCATTTAAAGTCTATTTTAATTAGTTACTGCATAAGCTGTTTTCACCTTAATTTGCTGGATGTCGAAAACAGCCATAATCATTGGGGCCGGACCGGCCGGCCTTACTGCTGCCTATGAATTACTGGAACATACCGATATCATCCCGGTAGTGCTCGAAGCTAATGCGGCTGTAGGCGGACTTTCCAAAACCATTATATATAAAGGCAATCGACTGGATATTGGCCCTCACCGTTTTTTCTCCAAAAGTCAACGTGTTATGGAATGGTGGCAGAAAATTCTGCCAATTGATAACGCCGGACAAAAGGATATTACTATTACCTATCATAACAGGCAAACTACTGTTCATCCAGACCAGGGTGCTCACGACAGCGAAAAGGTTATGCTGGTATTTGACCGGCTCACCCGTATCTATTTCCTTGGAAAATTATTCAGCTATCCCATAAAACTGAACAGGCAGACCATTTCCAATCTCGGTTTATTAAGGATTGTCCGAATAGGACTTAGCTATCTTAAAACAAAGCTTTTTCCGCGGAAGCCAGAAATAACGCTGGAGGATTTTTTCATCAATCGTTTCGGAAAAGAATTATACCTGACTTTTTTTAAGGACTACACAGAAAAAGTGTGGGGTACTCCTACCCGCGAGATCAGTGCAGCCTGGGGAGCCCAGCGTGTAAAAGGACTTTCCCTATCCAGAACAATAAAACATTTTTTCTCCCAAAAGAAAAAGAAGTCGGCCGCCATCAGTCAGCAGGAAACCGAGACAAGTCTGATTGAAAAATTCCTGTATCCAAAATATGGAACAGGGCAGATGTGGGAAACAGTAGCCGCCATAATAAAAGAAAAAGGAGGAAAGATCCTGCTGGAGCATGAACTAACCGACATATGGCAAAATGAAAATCGAATTGAATTTGTAAAAGCTGTCAATAAATTAAATGGGGAACAAATAAAACTATCCGGGGATTATTTCATTTCAAGTATGCCGGTAAAAGATCTGCTTTTCGCCTTTAACCAGCCAGATCCCAACGCATTGACAATTGCGAGTCAGCTCATATATAGGGATTTTATTGTAGTGGGTTTATTGGTAAAAGACATTTGCCTTAAAAATGAAGATGGCAGTCTTGTAAAGGATAACTGGCTATATATTCAGGAAAAAAATGTCAGGCTTGGAAGACTTCAGATCTATAATAACTGGGGAGATGCCATGGTGAATGACACTCACAATTACTGGTTGGGATTGGAATATTTCTGCAACGAACGAGATGATATCTGGAACATGGATGATAAAGCCATGATTAGCTTTGCAGCAAAGGAACTTTCTTCCATCAATATTATCCGGGAAGCAGATGTACTTGACGGCACTGTTTTACGCGTCTCCAAAACATATCCTTCTTATGTTGGCGCTTATGAACAATTTGACGTTGTTAAGAATTATACCGATCAATTCTCCAATCTTTTTCTCATCGGGAGGAATGGTATGCATAAGTACAATAACCAGGATCATTCCATGCTCACGGCCATGACCGTAGTGGATAATATCAGGAATAATATTTTCACCAAGGAGAATATCTGGAAGGTAAATACTGAACAGGATTACAACGGATAACCCTGAAATACCATTCTTCAAAATGGCAATATCTTTGCAGCGAGGGTTAACTGTAATCTTTATATTAACTCCAAACTTAACTTATGGGATCAGCGGAACTTGACAGGATGCTGGATAAGCTAATTATCTACTCACATATAATTACCTATGGCAATGCGGCTGATGAAGCGATAACAGAACAGGTCCGTGAGGAGATTGAAACGATGTGGAATGAGCCGGAAGCCATCATCTTCATAAATTCAAAATCCATACTTGTCTCATTTTCCATTACTGCTGAGTTTAAGCCGGAGATTACACCGGAAGAAATATTTGCCAACACAGATCCTCGCAATAACTATTTCCGAATAGAGGATTATGCCGCCAACAATATATCTTTTGTAGATGGTTGTGGCTGTAATACCGGATATTTCAAAAAGGAAAACCTTTATAAAGGTTCTACCACAGCAGCTCACGAATATGGCCATACTCTTGGTCTGGATCATCCGCATGATGTTGACCTTCGCGGTAAAGGAGTTCCCGGAATTATGTTTCCCCGCGGTACCCTGGTTGATCCCCAATACCAGTACAACCCTTTGGGTAAAGCTGGTGACAGCAGTAATGGAGGCACTATGCATCCCCAATACAGGAAGGTATTAACAAAAGATGTGGAAGGACTGAATTTGCAGAAACTGCGGTTTGACAGAAGCCATCCGAAAGATATTAGTATTATTTGCGCAACTGTAGGGGAATTCACCAGCTTATGGCATCCGGATCATCGTACATTAACTGATCCTAATCTGGCCTGACCAGATATCAGCATCTAATACCGCTTTTCCCCAATTTTGTAAAAAAAAAGTAAATGGTTCTTTGTCCTGAGGAGTTAATAACTAACTTCAGTAACTTTCTTTTTCTATCATTAACCACGCCTGCTCTACGCTTCACCGGGAATACCAGGTCTGTAAAAATCTGACAGGAACGAGAAGCTGTTTACAGCAGGTCACAATCATCTTCTATGAGTAAAAATTGGATCGTTGCAGCCTCGCTTGCTTTTGCCACAACAGCGACGGCGCAGTCAAGATTGCCAGAGAATTATCACTGGCAAAAACTGGACAATGGCCTTGAAGTGGTCGTTATTGAAAATCACAAAGTACCATTGGCCACTATTGAAATCGCAGTCAAGAATGGTGCGTACACAGAAGGTCCCGAGTACAGTGGCCTCTCCCACCTTTTTGAGCACATGTTCTTTAAAGCCAATAAAGATTATCCCGATCAGACAAAGTTCATCCGCAGAACGGAAGAGCTGGGTATGATCTGGAATGGCACTACTGGTGATGAAAGAGTGAACTACTTTTTCACCTTTGACAGAGACAGTCTGGAAGCAGGACTTAAATTCATGAATGCTGCCATACGCTTCCCCATTTACCGCACTGAGGACATGCAGAAAGAAAGGCCTGTAGTGGATGGTGAATTCCAGCGCGGCGAAAGTGATCCGGGTTTCCAGCTTTGGATAGACGTAAACAAACGCTGCTGGGGTGATCTGTTTACCCGCAAGAATGCGATTGGTGATCATGACATCATCAATACCGCTACTCCAGAAAAAATGATGGTCATAAAGGACAAATATTATTTTCCCAATAACTCTCTGCTGGTTATCTGTGGTGATGTAAAACCTGCTGAAGCCTTTGCCAAAGCAAAAGCCATTTATGGTGATTGGAAGAGCAGCGGATTTGATCCTCATGAGAAATACCCGATCCCCGAATTCAAGCCTATTGAGAAAACAGATTATCATATTCAAACATCTTCCATTGCACAAACCCCTTATGTGATGCTTCAATGGCAGGGCCCTGATTTCCGGAAAGATTCCGCAGGAACAGTAGCTGCAGATGTCTGGTCAGCTCTTCTCAACTTAAACTCTACCAAATGGCAGCAGGCACTGGTTGATAAGGGTCTTGCCACTTATTTGAATTTAAGTTACCAGACAGCGAAGTATGTTGGCGCAATTAATCTTTTTGCGGTTCCCAATCCAACCAAAATGAAGGAGTTCAATACGGAACTGATGAACCAGATCGGGCAGATGGCAGATGAAAATTATTTCACTGATGAACAACTGAAAACGGCCAAGGCTAATCTGCTACGTAACAAGATCCGGCAGGATGAAAAGCCTTCTGACCTTCCACATAGCCTTACGTTCTGGTGGTGCAGCACTTCACTGGATTATTTCAATGATTATAATGCGAATATGCAGAAGATAACACGAAAGGATATTAGTGACTATGTAAAAAGATACATCAGCGGTAAACCATATATAGCCGGAATGATCATCAATGATGAAATGAACAAGCAACTGAAACCAGCGGAATTCTTCACCAATCTAAAATCATTCTAATGAAAAAGATAGTTCAATATATAACTATACTGGCTGTCATTGCTGCTCCTTCCCTGCTCAGAGCGCAGGAAAAAAAGCCCTATGACATGTTGGTGAATGGCGTAAAAGTGATTGTTCAGCCAAGTGGAAACGATATTGTGGTGGTGCAAACAGTTATTAGAGGGGGCGTTCAGAATTATCCTGCTGCCAAAGCTGGAATTGAAAACCTGGCCATGCAGGCCCTGGTTGAATGCGGTACCACATTACATGATAAAAACAGCTACAAAGACAAACTTGACCTGATCAGTGCCCAGGTAAATGGTAATACAGGAGTTAGCTATGCTTCTATTGTTCTGAATTGCATTAAAGCTGATTTTGAGAATGCATGGCCCCTGTATACTGAGGCCATGACCATGCCGAAATTTGATGCAAAAGAATTTGACCGTATCAAACAGGATGCTATCAATGGCATCAGGGCGGATGAATCAAACCCCGATAACGCTATTGGCAGGCTGGCACGCGAGGTGGCTTTCGCCAATAAACCCTTTGCCATGAATCCTACGGGTACTGTAGAGTCTGTTTCCAAACTCACGGCACCAGACACAAAGAAATACTGGCAATCCATCTTTACCAGATCAAGAATGGTAATCGTGGTTGTGGCTGATCTCGATAAGGCTACAATCGAGAATAAAGTAAAAGAGTTCCTGGCAAAAGTTCCGGCAGGGGCACCTTTTGTTGCCAAGAAGGAAACCTATACTCCCGCGGCCAATTCATTTAAATCAGAAAAAAGAGATAATGCCACCAATTATGTGATGGGTATTACTGCGGCACCGCTTCCCGGTACGCCTGATTATAATGCCTATTCTCTGGCGATGAATCTTTTCTCCAGCAGGCATTTCCTGGAAGTCAGAAGCAAGAATGGATTGTCTTATGCACCCGGAGCCTGGCTTACTACCGGTAATGCTACTTATAGCAATATCTATGTGACCACTACCGAGCCGGATAAATACATTGCAGTTGCCCGCGGCCTTGTGGATTCTATCAAACAATATGGCTTTACAGAATCCGAATTAAAGAATGAAAAAACAGGTTACCTGACTGGTCTCTATTATCGGGATGAAACCAATCAGGCGCAGGCCAATTCACTTGCCAGTAATGAGGTAGTGCATGGCGACTGGAAGCGTTCAATCAAGATAAAGGATGATATCAATAAGGTTACACTGCCCCAGCTAAATTCAGTCTTTAAAAAATATTTTAATAATATCAGCTGGGTATACCAGGGTGATCCTAAAAAGGTTAATCCTGTATTCTATACCCAAAAACAAACACCCAAACTGCCAGAGGAAAAGAAAGC
>JAJKIP010000196.1 GCA_021154405.1 Segetibacter sp.
AATGCCTATGTAGTCGTTACTTCTGATAAGAAAACGGTAAACAGTACGGATCCCTGGGAGAATACCTGGACGGATTATATCGAGGATCAGTCGCGGGTGATAGCAGGAAAACTGCTTGCCCAGGATAGCTCAAGACGTATTTATAAAGTAATAATTGATTTCTGGGTGAATGAAGATGGTTCATTAAAAGATCTGAAAGTAACCAGTAATCCTCCCAGTCAGTTTGTAGTGCAGGAATGCACAAAGATGGCAGTCAATGCACCAAAGAAAAGATCAATCTATAATCCGGGGAAATATGTGCGCATGCATGTGGCGCAGCCTGTAGATATAAAAGTAAAGGGAGATCAGTAATATTTATAGGGCTCGGTATCCCTCAGGAGGGCCTTTATCTTCTGTAACCATTCGGCCTGTTTGTCCTTCTCAATGCTATGATTTGTTTCTTCATCATACCTGTTTTGCATGAGCTCTTTTTCCGAGATCACCTCCTCATAGATCTTTCGCAGATCATTTTTATAAGTATTACTATTAAATTTATAAGCGGCCATTTTCTTGTTGAGAATCCGGGCATGCACTTCGGCAATGTCAAAATGCCCCTGTTCATGGCTAAGAATGTATTCTGTTTTATGCATGGTCCAGGATTTATCCTTGGAGAAACTGCATGTAATCTTATAAGTTAATCCTTTGGGAGAAAAATTGTAATCTATGCCAAGGTAGGTGGCGGTAGAAGCGGCAGCTCCAACGGAGGGATCTGTTTTTCCTTTATAATCAGCCCATCGTAATTTCTGATCTTCCTTCCAGTAGATCAGTTCTTCGTTTTTTTCCTGAGCCTTAGATAGGAATGGCACGAGGAGGTAAAAAAATGGTAGTAGTAGCTTATGCATGGCTTCCTTCTAACGTGAAGTTCTTCAATAAAGTTTTAAAGAAAATCTAAAATAGACGTATGCCATAAAAAAAATAACCCCAACCCCAACAACAACTGTTGGGATTAGGGTCTGGTTGGTTATGAGAGTGTGATTTACAGCGTAGGGGCTGCACCCAAAATATCAGAAGATACTCCGTCCTTGTATTTCTCAAAGTTCTTGACAAACAGGCCTGCCAGGTATTTGGCTTTATTGTCATAGGCGGTCTTGTCTGTCCAGGTATTGCGTGGATTTAAAATATCCTGTGGTACACCGGGACATTCTGCAGGGATAGCCAGACCGAATACATCACAGGTTTCAAACCGGACTTTTTCCAGTTGCCCTTCAAGAGCGGCAGTGATCATGGCCCTTGTATATTTTAATTTCATGCGACTACCAACACCATACGGACCACCAGTCCATCCAGTATTGACCATCCACACATTTACTTTATGTTCCTGCATTTTCTCGCCAAGCATTTTGGCATATTTACCAGGATGTAAGGGGAGGAAGGGGGCGCCAAAGCAGGCACTGAATGTTGGCTTGGGTTCAGTAACACCGGCTTCAGTTCCGGCAACCTTGGCAGTATATCCTGAAATGAATTGGTACATGGCCTGTCCTGGAGTCAGTTTGCTGATGGGAGGCAATACCCCAAATGCATCACAGGTAAGAAAGAAAATATTTTTAGGTAAGCCTCCGATAGAAGGCTCCATCGCATTGCTGATAAAATCAAGGGGGTAGGATACCCTTGTATTCTCAGTTATGGAAGCATCATCAAAATTAATGCGGTTGGTACCAGGGAAGAAAGTGATATTCTCAACGAGTGCACCCGGTTTAATGGCATTATAGATCTCGGGTTCTTTTTCTTCTGTGAGATTTATGGTTTTTGCATAACAGCCGCCTTCAAAGTTGAAGATGGTATCTGCTGTCCAGCCATGTTCATCATCACCAATCAGTTTACGATTGCGATCAGCGCTTAATGTTGTTTTTCCTGTACCACTTAACCCAAAGAAGATGGCGGTATCACCTTTAGCACCCATATTGGCACTGCAGTGCATACTCAATACATTTTTCTCCTGAGGCAGAATATAGTTCAAAATGGTGAAGATGCCTTTCTTGATCTCGCCGGTATAATTAGTTCCAGCAATCAGGATCATTTTATGTTTAAATGAAACAACAGCACAATTGTGTTGACGAATACCGCATTCAGCAGCATCCAGTTTCAAACCCGGGGCAGAGAGAATATGCCAATGGGGATTAAAATCATCCAGTTCCTCTTCAGTTGGACGGAGGAACATATTGTAGGCAAAAAGATTATTGGCCGGGCGTTCATTAACGATCCGGATATTGATGCGATAACGGGGATCGGCACAGGCCTGGCAATCACGTACCCAGAGAGCAGGCTGACTTTCCAGGTAGCTGGTTATTTTTTTGTGGATGATGTCAAAGTATTTCTGTTCTATTGGAAGATTGAACTCATTCCAGTGAACGGTATCGCAGGTGATCTCATCTTTTACGATGAATTTGTCTTTTGGAGAGCGACCAGTAAATTCTCCTGTTTTTATGACAAGGGCGCCAGTGTCATTGAGAACTCCCTGGCCCAGTCGAAGTGAGTCCAGGATTAATTCTTCAGGCGAAACCTGGTAGTAAAGGGTGTCAATGTTGTGAAGACCGATACGGGCTAGACCCCGCAACGGAAGGGTGGTTACGGAAACAGACATAAATCCTCCTATTTAATGGTACTCTGGTTAAAGATTATACAAAGTAAAAAAGAAAAAGGCTAATATACAAACACTTGTTAGGTATTTCTTTTAGATTGAATATAAGAGAGTTGTGAATATTTTAGATAGTATCTAAGAAACAGGGAAATAATTGGATGCCGTTTAATGAGTTAGGGCTCCAGGTTTAAAAAATATCATTTTGAATAGATGAAAGTTAGCCGTTAGTTAATGGTTATTAACCGTATGGAACCCTGGGAGGATAAGTTTCAGTTTCCCAATTTATCTTAGCGCCATGAAGAATCTACCGCTCAATCCGCAGTTGTTCGTGACAAACAGGAAAAGATTTATAGAAAGGATGTCAAAGAACTCCATCGCCATTTTTGTGAGTAATGATGAAATGCCAACCAATGGTGACGCCCTGTACCGGTTCAAGCAGAACAGTGATCTGTACTGGCTGACAGGTGTAACCCAGGAAGACAGCATGCTAGTATTGTTTCCTGACAATCCAGATCCAAAATTCCGGGAAGTGCTGGTGCTGGTCAGACCTAATGAATTAAAGGAAAAATGGGATGGGAAACGATTGCGTGTTGAAGAGGCTCGCAAGATCAGCGGCATTGAAACAATAGTATGGCTGGATGTGCTGGATGGGGTGCTTCAACCCTGGATACATCTTGCAGATACCATCTATCTGGGAACAAATGAGAATGATCGCAAGGCCAGTCTCATCCGTACAAGGAATTACCGCTTTGTGGATGAAATGAAGTCCCGTTATCCCCTCCATCATTATGAAAGAGCGGCCAAACTGATGAAAGAATTGCGTGGGATAAAAACAGCTTTGGAGATTGAGGTTTTACAAAAAGCAATTGATATCACGGAGAATACATTCAGGCATCTGCTGAAGTTCATTCATGCAGGGGTTATGGAATATGAAATTGAGGCGGAGATCGTACATTCATTTCTGAAGCAGCGTGCAACAGGAGAAGCCTATAATAGCATTATTGCAGGAGGCGACAGGGCAAGAATACTTCACTATATTTCCAATAATGAAGAAGTAAAGGATGGAGAAATGGTGTTGATGGATTTTGGCGCTGAATATGGCGGCTATTGTGCTGACCTTACACGCACCGTACCAGTGAATGGAAAATTTACAAAACGGCAGAAACAGGTTTACAATAGCTGTCTTCACCTGCATGATTATGCCAAAGGCCTGCTAAAGCCCGGTATCACTATCGTTAATTACACTGATAAGGTAGGAGAGGAAGCCACGAAAGAATTTCTGAAGATTGGGTTGATCAGCAAGTCGGATGTTAAGAATGAAGACAGGGACAACAGGGCTTATCGCAAATATTTATATCATGGTATATCACATCATCTGGGTATTGATGTGCATGATCTTGGTACAAGGACCGAACCAATTAAACAGGGCATGGTGTTAACAGTGGAGCCGGGCATTTATATTGAAGAAGAGTATATGGGTGTGCGGATCGAAAACAATATATGGATAACAAAGAACGGCAATAAAGACCTTTTCCAAAATATTCCTATTAAAGCGGATGAAATAGAATCGCTCATGCGTCAATCACCCAAACCTTAGTGACTGCAACAGGTGGCCCATGCTAAAGTTTCGGCGATCAAAGGGCGAGTAAATTGATTACATTTGAATAACAAAACCAACCGACCTGATGCCTAATTCCCGCGGGCTGGAGATCATCCCGAATCTCTTTACATTGTTGAATCTTGTATTTGGATGTCTTGCCATTATTTTCATTTTGCAGAATGGGATCGCTATTATGAATACTGGTGAAAGTAACCAGTTCATCGATATGCCCGAAAAGATCTGGCTGGCTTCGTTATTTATTGGCCTTGCAGCTGTCATAGATTTTGTGGATGGCTTTGTGGCCCGCTTATTTAAGGCAACCTCCGAAATGGGAAAGCAACTGGATTCACTCGCTGACCTTGTAAGTTTTGGTGTGGCACCCGGCCTCATCATTTACCAATTCCTTCGCATGAGCTTTGCACAACAGGAGGACGGACTTACCGTTTCACTCATCTGGTTATTGCCCGCTTTATTGCTGCCCTGTGCGGCTGCTTGGCGACTGGCAAAATTCAACCTTGATAACAGCCAGTCGTATTCATTCAAAGGATTGCCAACTCCTTCTGCAGGAATTTTTGTTGGCTCTTTTCCTGTGATCTACTGGAATGTAAATGAACAGTGGGTATTACAACTGCTTTTGAACAAATGGTTCCTATATGGTGTGGTATTGGTTCTTTCATTCCTTATGATCTCCAATTTACCATTGATGAGCCTTAAGTTCAAATCCTATGGGTTTGCGGCTAACTGGGCTAAATACCTGCTGGCAATTTTATCCCTGTTAGCACTGGTGCTGCTGAAGTGGCTGGCAATACCGGTTATCATACTAGCCTATGTATTATTATCTTTGCTTATAAAAAGTAAAACGACATGACATTTACGGTACAGATAAAAGTAATGCCCCTGAAAGAGTTGCTTGATCCACAGGGGAAAGCTGTTATGGGAGGTTTGCAGAATCTGGGTCTCACGAATGTGGAGGATGTACGCATCGGGAAAAATATAACGCTTCAGGTAAATGCTGATTCAGCTGAAAAAGCCAAACAGATAGCAGAAGACGCGAGCAAGAAACTGCTTTCAAACCCGGTGATGGAATACTTTGAAGTTTCCGTTAACTAATAAAGGCTCCGGCTAAATATATTAACACAATTCCGGGGCCATCCAATATGCTCTACCTTGTTCCCACACCCATTGGTAACCTGAAAGATATTACACTTCGTGCACTGGATGTGCTTAAGGAAGTGGACCTGGTTCTTGCCGAGGATACACGTACCACTTCTCACCTGCTCACGCATTACCAGATCAATAAACCAATTACTCCCTATCATCAGCATAATGAACACAAGGTGCTGAATCACCTGGTTGCACAATTGAAGGAAGGAAAGAAAATGGCGGTGGTTACAGATGCCGGCACTCCCGGTATTTCTGATCCTGCTTTTTTACTCGTACGGGAATGCATCAGGGAAGGCATCAGGGTTGAATGCCTGCCAGGAGCTACTGCTTTAGTACCTGCGCTCGTAAATAGTGGTCTGCCAACGAACAGTTTTGTCTTTGAAGGATTCCTGCCAGTGAAAAAAGGAAGGCAGACCCTGCTTAAAAAACTGGCAGAAGAGGAACGCACCATTGTATTTTATGAATCTCCTAACAGACTGGTTAAAACACTGGAAGAACTGATCAATTATTTCGGTAAGGAAAGGCAATGCTCCGTTAGTCGTGAATTAACAAAAATGTTTGAAGAAAATAAGCGAGGTTCGCTGGCTGAAGTCAGTGCCTGGTTTAAAGAAAAAACAGTGAAAGGGGAGATTGTAGTAGTGATTAGTGGAAAGGAATGAAGAGTAAAAGTATAACGGCAATGAATCAGGCATGATTTTTTC
>JAJKIP010000197.1 GCA_021154405.1 Segetibacter sp.
CCTTTGAACGGGCAATAATGCCGCCAGCATGTCTTTATAGTCCTGAAGGTATTCATTATAGTGAGGATCAGTTTTTGGAAGCCCCGCCAGTGTTTTTGCAAGCGCAGCCACTACCCAGCCGTTACCCCGGCTCCAGTAACAGTCTTCACCATTTGGTTCTTTATAAGGAGGAACGAAGTCTTTATCTCTCCACCACAAATGATCTGCAGGATTATATAACCCATTTGTTCCATGTTTGTATTTGCTAAAGGCATACATTTCATACATCCGCCTGTGATAGGAAGTATCGAATAAATTACCCAAACGCAGGAATACAGGCATTGCCATCTGCAGGGCATCGACCCAGTTCCAATCGTCAATTTTGGCTGTTGGCATCATGAGGTCAATGGAAGCCTTGATGTCTTTTATCCGTTCGGGGTTTTTCTTTCCATCTAACAAATACAAATCGATATAAGTCTGCCCGCAACACTGGTTATCTGCATTACGTGTCTGAATGCCTCCTCTTAATCCCCATTTATGTTTTTCACCCCATTGCAAAGCATAATCGTAATAGGATTTCTTTTTGTCGATTGCATAGAGAGCCATGAGTCCTTCATAATACACGGCTCTTGTCCAGATATTACTGGGCCTTTCAATATTGGTGAATATTGTTTTCCCTGCATCCGGCCATTTTTCCATAAAGTATTTATTGGCGAGACGAAGGGTAGCGAGTGTTGCCTTTTTCTTTGGTAGTTTTTGGGCAGAAACAGTACCCAGACTGAAAGCACCTATTGAAATAACCAGAAGAACCCTGTTCATATGGCAATGTAGTTATGTAATTTATATCTATATTAATTGATTTGGGCTGCCGGATCATCCTGTAGCATCCTGCATTGATCGCTGAAGCTTTAGCGTAAGCGATGTTTCCTCTATGGCATTTTGCGTAACCCTTCCCATTGCACTTTCCATTTCCCGTTTTTTGGAATACCTGGCATTTCTGTGGTAGCTCCATCAAAACCGGCAACCATCATGGCAATAGCCATTAAAAGGCCGCCATTACCCGGCATATACAACCGCAATCGGCTATCCTGGTAATTATGGCCATTGACGAGATACGTATTAGTTTGAACATTCATCAACAAAGCATCAATTGCCTTATCCGGAAGGCCCAACCGTGTAGCAGTCATGGCAGTCATTGGAAAATCCCAGCCCCAGGTATCACGCCAGGTCCAGTTCTTCCAGATCCAGTCAAATGTGTTACGCATGATGAAGGAGTCAACCTGGCCTGTAGCGGGCATTATCCCAAAAGCCCCCAAAACGGAAGGATGATCAGTACGATATTCAGGATTGGTGTAAGAATCAGTAGCGCTTTCAGCAGCCAGGTATAATCCATTTTGAACAGGTAACGGAGAAAGCTTGTTGATAACTTCATCCCATTTGGGATTGCGAGGCATTTTCATTCTCTCCCGCCATAGTTGCGCAGTCTGTAAAGCCCAATGCCAGTAAACCAGTTCGTAAGCAGGGTTATAAGTGTCCTCAGCCTTAAATCTTTCCTGCGCGGGAATTACCCCCCTGCCTAAAATATATTTTCTCTTCGCTGAATCATAATAGGGAAAGGATGCCATGAAATCAGCCGTAGCAAATACAAGGTCCTTATACCGCTTCAACATCGCCAAATTCGATTTTTCGCGGTAACATAATTCGGCGAAATAAATAAAATGGGGTTGTTGCCAGATCAGAAAGGCACCTATTGAAGATGGAGCTTCCTCGCCCTGATTATCGGTCATTTTTTGCCAACGAACTCCTTCAAAACCCTGTCGTTTCGCAATCGCCTTTGCCTTTTCTGCTACAGTATAATACCAGCTCATGGCCCTTTCCAAAAGATCCAGTCTTCCCCACAGTGCATATTGCGCGGTATGCCACCAGTGCATTTCCAAATGTGGTTTGCCAAACCAGCTGTTATAGGTAAGACCCGTTTCCTGTGGAGGGAATGAACCGGCTTCCTGTACCCTTAGCTGGTATTGAGAAAGAATTATTCTACGTTCGAGCTCGAACGCTCTTGGATCAGTGCTGCCTTTAAAATCAATGGCGGCTCCAGTAGTCCAGTAAGTTTCCCACATCAGTTCAGACCCATTAATGATTTCCGAATAGGGCAATATATTAGCTGCCTCCTCTGGCCCAAAACCAGCGGTGAATGAGAATTTACTGGAATGCTGATCCGGAGTTATTAAAAAATAATGCGGCATTTTTTCAACTATGGTTGCTTCCCCATTTTGAGTTTCATCTTGAACCCAGGTCAAATCCACAACATATTTAGTCGAATCCAGTTGATGTTGAATCCTAAAAAAAGAATTATCCCTTTTAATAATAAATGACTTATGCCGGTCTGCATTTTTCCAGTTTGCACCTTCATCCGTCCACTCTCCCGTGGGATAGGGGAACTGCAATCTAAATTTCAATCTGCCAGTTCTAATAAGGGGTGATCGCACGCTTATTCCAAGAATAGCACCGCCAGGACTACAGCTAGTCAATACATCTACAGGGATTCCTTCAAATGTAAAATGGCTTTTGATATGCCCTGTCCAAAGGTCCAACTCCTGCCTTATATTCTTTATATCTTTAATTGTAGCCAACTGCCCATTCTTCTTTATTAACTCAAAACCCAATGTTCCCAATTGCAAACGATGAGGATTCTGTCGAAACCAGTTTGCTGCATCTTTATTTCTTTCCGGTGAATTCCATTGAACGGTATAACCAATATCCCTGCCATTCAGATGATAGGTCCTGATGGCTTCGCTTCTTTTGAAATCACTGGTATCAATAAAACTGTGCCAACCCCATTCACTCTGGGTACCTAATGATATTCCTTTCTTATAGGTTTCGGGAAAGGTCTGCAATCCTGTTATGTCAACCGTATAGGCAAATGTTCCATTACCTACGGTTAAGGAAGACAATGAATCTGCTTTTGTTACAATGATATTGTGACGCCGAACGAGTTGTTGCCTGTCAATTTTCTGGGCATGGATATTTATAATGAAAAAGGATAAAACGGATAAACTGATAAATTTCCTGAAAGAATTTGCCATGAATTGAAATCTCCTTTATCGTAAGTATTTTTTGATCCTGCCGGGGTTTATTCTTTTAAGTTCACTTATAACAATATCGCGATTGACCTTTGCTCCATCCATATTTGTATGCGTATGGTCTCCGGGGAAAAATGGTTTTACCGATTCTGCACCCATTGCCTCATATTTCAAAGCTACCAGATCATTCAGATCAATAAAATAAGCTTTTTCCTGTTCTGCAACCTCCTTTGCCCATTTCGCATAGCTATCAGTTGAACGGATCACTTTTCCGTCTTTCCAATCGTTGCGGGGTATGGGAGAGCATACAATAGGTATTGCACCTTTCGCTTTTGTATCCCTGATATATTTCCGCATATAATAACCATAGGTATACACAGTTTCCTGCTTCTTCATGATCGGGTTATAAATATCTTTTGATTCCTCCCCAATTCCACGAATGGAACCTCTGGCTCTTGAAGTATCATCCAGGGCCCCTCCATCATTATGTCCGAATTGCATGATCACATAGTCACCTTTTTTCAACCTGACCAATATGCTATCCCACCTGCCTTCGGTAATAAAGGTACGACTGCTTCTTCCTCCAATTGCCTTGTTAGTGACACCTATTCTTGTTGTGTCAAATTCCTCTGCCATAAAACTGCCCCAACCCCATAGCTTATCCGCCCCTGTTCCACTTCCATTACGAACCGTGGAGTCACCAATAATATAAAATACCGGTTTTTCCTTCTTTGGAATCATGAAGGACAATAATAAGATTGCGATCAGGCTAATGATGGATTTCATCTTGCTATTTTTTTACTTTATTAATTCGGTCAGCCAGCACGCCAACAGGAAACCTTTCTTTACTCCGCTTTTTTAGATACGGTTTCATGTCTCGGGTCTTTTGGTTTTACTAATACAATATTTGGTTTTGGAGGATTCTTCATTCCATCGCCAAAATAAAAACTGGTGTGAGGAGGCTGATTATACGCTACATTTTGCCAGGCTATACTCAAACGATATTGCGGGTCCTGCATCAATGTATAAAATTTATACTTCGTAGGGAATGGGGTTGAGAATATTCTCAGTTCCTGGTTATCCGCTGTTTTATAAATAACTTCCTCTCTCCAATCACCCCAGAGATCAGCAGACAATACCGGATTTGCCTTTGTTCCATTATTACTTCTGCATCCGTAATCAGCAGCTTCCAGCAATTTAATGGTAGTAGCATTCTGATAATCCCATTTTTCAACATGGGTTGAATTTAGTATTTCACTCAGCAAATCTCCATCCCAGAATATACCCATATTACAAGCGGGAGTTTTCTCTGCAATTTTGTTTCCCTTGCAATCATACATACCTGTGATCCCTGCACCAGCCACCCAGCATTCGTATCCCGGATAACGCGGATCTACATCCAACGCAAGTCCTCTGCCCGGACCTTCTCCGTCAGCTCCTGCTTTTACGGATGCTATTTTCCAGATCACTTCACCCGTTTTTGCGTCACGGAAATTGGCCCCTGCATCATCAAATCTTTCCTGTATATCGAATACTTCCAGTCCGGGTCTTGATGGATCCAGATCTGATACATGCAATGCATCTCCATGACCCAGGCCAGTTGAATACAGTCCTTTGCCATCGTCATCAATGGTCATGGCCCCAAAAACAATTTCATCCTTTCCATCCCCGTCCACATCAGCAACCGTTAAATTATGATTACCCTGACCACGATAAGGCCGGTTACCTGGCGGATCATTATCACTATCAAACGTCCATAAATGAGTAAGCTTGCCATTCCTGAAATTCCATGCTGCGAGTACAGAGCGGGTATAATATCCTCTTGTCAGTACCACGCTGCGCGTCTTCCCATCTAAATAAGCAATAGCTCCTAAAAACCGGTCCATTCGATTTCCATAACCATCACCCCACATTTCTTTTAACTGATCAGTTGAAGGTGTAATGGTATCAGGATAGCGCGGAGGTATGTAATCAGTAGTTGCAAGCGCTGCCCCTGTCAATCCATCAAATATGGTCAGGTATTCAGGACCGGAAAGTATGTAACCATTGGTGTTTCGCCAGTCTTTGGATGAATCACCAATAATAGTTCCTTTTGCATCCATGGAACCATCAGCGGTTTTCATGGCAATCTCTGCCCTGCCATCACCATCCAGATCATATACCATGAATTGAGTATAATGGGCACCCTCGCGTATATTCCTGCCAAGATTAATTGTCCATAATAAAGTGCCATCCATTTTATAGGCCTGGAAAATGGGAGGATCAGTTACTCCTGCCTGGCTATTATCCCTTCCCCTTCCTGCCTGGTGCAATACTATTTCATATTCACCATCACCATCCAGGTCCGCGAAGCTTCCATCATTTGGTGAGTATCCCTGCGGCGTTTTTAATGGAATGGAAAAGTAGGGCTTATTTCCAGCGGGCAATGTAAAAGAAGAAACCCTTTCTAGCGTTTCCTTCCCTTTAACAACTGACCTGATATCATATCTTCTTGCATTAAGCGTATCTGTATTGATATCCAAAAAGCCCGTTACATTATTTACAGGATTTCCATTGAGTTTAACGATACGGCCATTTCCCACAGTTACGTACACATTAAAAGCAAGATCAGCAGGATCTGTCACCAGCATTCTCCAGCTTATGAATACCTGCCCCTGTGCATTGCGTACTGCCGAAACACCCCGGCTGAGACTCTCCATTTGTCTCTGTGCATTCAGTCCCACAGACAATAATAAAAGAATGGCCAGTTTAATTGCTTGCTTATTCATGGGATATTACAATGATGACCTGTCTGAATTTTTGACGGCTATTGCCTTGTTATCTTTTGCCCTGATAGAAACTTTTTGCCATTTCCAGTCCCTGGCATAACTCACATCCCCTGCATTATCAGAATGAATGGTAATAGAAGAGAAATTAAAATTATCCAGACTGGATTGAGTGAGGCCGGCTGCGCTGATTGCCCTGTGTGCATATTTTACCGTTACATTGGATACATAAATATCCCTGAAATGAGGAATACCTTTTGATTCAGGTTCTACTTTTGTTAGCATAACCTTCCAGTGAGCAGGTAATGAATCATACTTATAACCAGCAGGCAAACTGGAATAGCTATAGGCTGGATTCCAGTTCATGGTAAACATAAAGGCATTCCCCACGCTGTCCATTTCTATATTGCGAAAGTAAATATCCTCTACAGTACCTCCCCGCGTAGTTGCTGATTTGATATGAAATCCATTTCCTGTACCCATTGCCTTAAGATCAGTAGCCAGCACATGCCTGATTCCTCCGGAGGTTTCACTCCCCAATGTTAACAATCCACCGCCTTTACGAGCTATACATTTGCGGATCACGACATATTCCGTAGGTCTGTTTACCCGCAATCCGTCTGCATCGCGACCAGCTTTTAAACAGAAATCATCATCATTACAATCAATATCACAATTCTCTACCAGTACCCATGATGATGAATCGATATCGATACCATCTGTACTGGGTCCTCTTCCATCTTCGTTATTCTTTACAGTAATACCATCTACGGTAAGATGATCCGAGTACAATAATTGAACGGTCCAGAATCCTGCATTGGAGAAGGTGAGATCCTTCAAGGTAATATCTGAGGATGACTGCACCAGGAAAGTCCTTACCCGCTTTGCATCATAGTCTACGATCCAACGAAGCCCTTTGGGTTCATATTCCCTGCGCATTGCCCAGTATTTATCCCAACAGAATTTTCCCTGTGCATTGATCTTTCCTTTACCACTTACCTGCACATTTTTCTGGTTAACTATATTGATTAATGCGGCTGGCCATTTCATTTCAATACCCGCAATACGCGTATCTATTTCGGGATAATCTGCAAAATCCTGGCTTCCTTTTATCAGAACGTCTTTATCTATTACCAGGTGGACATTAGTTTTTAGGAAGATTGAACCCATTATATAGGTACCGGGTTTAAAGGAAACAATTCCTCCACCTTTTGCAGCACAGGCATCAATGGCTTTTTGAATAGCTTCGGTAGATAGTTTACTGCCATCATTCGCGGCACCATAATTATTTACCCAATATTGATTTTTGGAGGAAGGTATTTTTCTTGCTCCTGCTTTTGAGACCCAGGCGAGGTTTTGTGCATTCAATAAAATAGCTGACAAACTTAGAAGGAAGGAAACGCAAGAATAGCGCAGGTGTTTCATGGCAAACAGCAATTTTGATGAGGAAATATACTACTTGCCTGTAGTTAGCTATCCTGTTGCATCCTGATGGGGAGAATGAAATAGTATCGTAATTCAGATAGTTTCTTACCTTAATAAGGTATAACTTTCATCTTCACAAAGACTGTGTTTCCATCATGAAAAAACTACTTCTATTTACCCTTTCGGGTATTATTTGTCAATTTATAGTTGCCCAGGACATCACCATGCGCCTCTGGCCAGCCGGTAAAATACCGAATTGGAAAAAATCAGATGACAGGGAGAAATGGGATAGTGCCGATATAGTTCGTGTCAGCAAGGTCCAGGACCCGGATATTGCCATCTACCTGCCAACTAAAAGACTGGCAACCGGCCAGGCAATAGTGATCTGTCCGGGTGGTGGCTATTCCATCCTTGCCTATAATCTGGAAGGCAGTGATCCGGCACGAATGCTGGCTGCAAAAGGAATTGCCGCTATTGTACTTAAATACAGGTTGCCAGACAGACCCAGTAATATTAATCCCACGCTTTCACCATTAATGGATGCACAACGCGCCATTCGAATGGTCAGGTATTACGCCGAGAAATGGAATATTAAGAAAGACAGGATTGGCATCATGGGTTTCAGTGCTGGTGGACATCTTGCTTCTACAGCGGGGACTCATTTTGACAATGGAAATCCTTCTTCACCCGATTCAATTGAACAGCAAAGCTGCAGACCTGATTTCATGGTCCTTGCTTATCCTGTGATCACCATGTCCAAACCCCTAATGCATACGGGATCACGTAACCGGTTAATTGGAGGGAATGTGGATTCCGTGCGATTAGCTAATTATTATTCCAGCGAATTACAGGTTACTGACCAAACACCACCTACATTTCTGATCCATGCCATGGATGACAGGACAGTACCAGTTGAAAATAGTCTTATGCTTTATCAGGCATTGAGAGACCACCGCATACCCTCGGAAATGCATATTTTTCCGAAGGGTGGACATGGATTTGGATTGGCCCTTGGCACTTCCAATGAAAAATGGATGGATCTATGCGTTGATTGGATAAGAGGTCTGATACCACCTAAATAATTTGCTATAAGAGGCAATAGATATTTCAATGATTTCCTACCCCAATTTAAAACAGGTCGTTCACTACTGGCATGGTAAACTGCTTTTTGTTACTGGAAGGTTTAGGCAAACCAAAATAGAAAAATAAAGTGCGTTTGGTTGTACCCTTTATTTTATTGGGTTCACTCTGTGGACCCAACCGTGATGTGTTGGCGCTGATATTTAATGCCAGCTTGGTTCCAATAGGCGGAATGGCATCCAGGAAAGAAAGATTACCAACAGGCATATCCGGATGAGGCCTAACACCACTCAATGCATAAAAATCAAAGAGACGAACATATAATCCGTTATCCGGACAAGCCACGGTAAACTTACCCTCTACCGTGTTCAACTCCATCCAGGTTATATCGGCAAAATAGCCTTTGAATTCCGGGAATATCCAGGGTGCAGACCCTGCCTGCGTATTATTATAGGCATTCATCCAAACATTATCTGTTACGCCCTGCAATCTGTTCTTCCAAACTCTATAAGGTCCTTTGCCAAGCCATTTGGCACCCAGTACAAAATTCTCCGGATAAGTAAAACTGATACCTGCAAAAGGATAGCTTCCATCCAATTCATATTCATAATCCAGCTTCAGCCAGCCACTGGCGTACAATTTCCATCTTGCATACTTCATATTACCTGTGTAACTGACCTCAACCTCAGGCGTCTCTCCTTCCTCAATGACTTTTATACCCGATACAGTAGCATTACCGCTTACTAATACCGGCCCCTTCCCGAACGACAATGGATCACTCATCCGGTTACGCAATCCACCAATCATTCCTGTCTGTTTACTGATCGCCACGCTTATATCACCACCTCTCAACACTACCGAAGAATCCGTTTCATTATATCCGACGCTGGCTGTATCAGCCGAAACCACAATATCCTTTAACAGCTCCTGATTTGACTTAATCTTCCAGGTCCATTTATACAATAATGCTTTATGAGGATCAAATGCTGAAACAAATAATGCGTCGTAATTCTTCCAGTCGGCCGGAAGATCAAGCTGCAATGTTCCCCTCATTCCATTGGGTGCTATATCTGGACTTTTTGCCTGCCCGTTCTTCAGGATATCAAATCCTGAAAACGCATCATTTGGTTTTCGAAAATTAACCAGCGCCCAATAGAAATTACATTGGGAAGTATTGGTGAAGTGATACCGGTTCTCAACAGGTATTGTTCCATCAAAATTTGCAGGTAATGATTTCATTTTGATCTTTACCGGCGAGTATATCTCCTTAATAGCATTAAAGCTTCCTTCTTTTTCCCTGTGCGGACCAAGTATTCCATCCGGGGCATTCACCCCATTCACGTCAATAATATTATTAAGATCGGTGCGTACGATTCCTTCATCTGCAAAATCCCAGATAAATCCACCCGCTCCTTTTTTGGAATTCCAGTGCAGTTCCCAGAATTCATTCAAAGCAGAACCTGCCCCGCCATCATCCTGTGAATGCAGAAATTCTGTTACCATATAGATATTGGTATCTTTTAAAATTTCCTGGGTGCTGTAATAATCCTCGTAATGATTGCAGTCGATCCCATTGAAGGCATTACCAGGGCGATGGTGAGCATGAATAACTGTTCGGTTACTAAGATCATACTGTCCATAATCATCATCCAGTTCTTTATTATGGCCGCCTTCATTTCCGTTGCTCCAGAAAATGATGGACGGATGATTGGCATCCCTTGTCACCATTTCTTTCACCAAAGGGGCGCCGGCTTTGGTGCTATAGGCTTTTTGCCATCCAGCCAGTTCATCAAGTACATATAAACCGAGCGAATCACAGGCTTGCAGAAAACTCTGGTCCGGAGGATAATGAGAACACCGGACTGCATTCATGTTCATTTCCTTAATCAGTTTCACATCTGCAATATCCAGCGCCGGGTTAACGCAGCGTCCGGTTTCAGGCCACCAAACATGACGATTTACCCCTTTCATTTTGATCTTGACGCCATTCAGATAAATTCCATCCTGCTTTCGTACTTCGATAGTCCTGAATCCAAATTTTTCAGTTGTAACATATTGCGTGATCGCACCTTCCTTTAAAGTAAGTCTGAGTGTATAGAGATCTGGCGTTTCTGCTGTCCACAATATTGGAGCAGTGACCGTGGTGGCAAGTTTTACAGGATCATTTCCATGGGTTATCCCTTTAGCTGTTCCCACAACCTGTCCCTTGCTATCGATGATCTCGCTCAACAGGTTCATCGCCGATCTTACCTTGCCTGGGTATACATTTACCGCAAAACTCCCATCTGCTTTTGCATCAATTGAACAATGATCAATATAATTGTCTGGCAGGGCTTCCAAATATACCGGCCGGAATATTCCTCCGAATATCCAATAATCTGCAAGACGTTCTGAATTGTTGACGGATTCGTCAGCAGACATTTTACTTACCGTTACATCCAGCAGATTCGCCTGGCCATATTTCAATTTATCTGTGATATTGTATTTGAACCGGTAAAATGCACCCTGATGCTTTTCCCCGGCTGATTGCCCATTGATCTTAACTTCCGTATCGGTCATAGAGCCTTCAAAAACAATGAATATTTGTTTGCCTTTCCAGGTTGCAGGAACAGTGAAATTATACTTATAAAGACCCTGTTCATCGGCAAAGCGGAAATTCCTTCCATAAGTTTTATAATCCCTGCCATAATTATAGTTACCAAATCCCTGTTGCTCCCAATGGGAAGGGACCTGGATAGTAGTCCATTTGCCGCTATTACGACCTCCGGTACAAAAAAAATCCCAGGTAGCAGTGTGCACGTTATCTGTTCCCGATAAATATTTTACCTGTTTTGTCTGGGAGAATACAGAATGATGTATCAGCAGGCAAATGAAAATTGCCTGTATGGTGAAGACCCGCATATGAATTCCTTTCATACTTATTTCAGTGCTGTTAGTGTTACCGGACCGGATAATCCCGATATCATTGGTTTCCATGCACCGGCATCAAATAATCCATTCTTCAGATTTTCTCTCCTGCGTGCAGGCATATTGGTATTATAAAATATTTTCCACGGAATGTTTGAACGGTCCATATAAGCGATGCGGTTGGCCATTAAATTAGCAACTATGATCTCTAATCTGTTGTTACCTTGAAATGCCGCGGCGGGCACAACTACCTGGAATACGGGTCCGATCAATGTGGCAATGCTTTTTCCATTCAATATTACTTCAGCTGTCTCATTTACTTTACCAAGATCCAGCATCCAGGATTTTGAATTACCAGCAGGTTTTGGAAAGCTGGTTGAATATTTGGCCACGCCGGAAAAATTATTGAAGGCATCATTCCCAATAATATTAGTCCAGGGTTGTAGGCTTATCCCACCTTGTTTGGGAGGAAGTACCGGACCTCCTTCCAAAAATTCAATTTCCCATTTGCCACTTAGTTCCTGCTTTAGATCAGTAGCTTCTGCATATGGATAGGAAGCCCCCGTCTTTTTTGTATAAAAACTTTGAACAATGATCGATTCAAAGGATTCCTGTTGCAGGTACACTTCAATATGACCTCTTGAATTGGAACGCCATTTTGCAAGACCGCTTTTCCCTGTCATGGGGTTGAACAGGACAACAGAAGCTGCCTTTTCTTTTAATTCGATCCAATCATGGAGTGGCTTTTCAGTTCTGTTGTTGATAAACCAGATAAATCCATCTGTATTTTTTCTTTTTAGGGATGATAATCCCTTTGACGCAAGACTTTCCTGGTCAATTCCTCCTACTTCCAACAGATCTCTTAAATCATTTGCCATTAAGAACATTCCTTTTCCAACCTGTGCTACCTTCGCATCTTCAAATGCGGAAAAGGAAAGCTGTTTAATCAATTGCTGGAACAATGTTCTTCGTTTCTCCAGATTGCCGAATCCTGGAACATCTTCCGGAAGGCGTTTATCAACCAGGATCACTGCCCCCTGTCTGGCCAAATCGATCAGTCGCTGAAATGATTGTTCAGAGATCAGCTTATTGGCTGGAAGCATGATTGCCTTATACGTATTATTACCGGCCATCAGGTTACGTCCCTGCACTGTGATCTGCTTTAACTGCCTGTCTGAAAAGAAATCAAAACTGTATCCCTTCTCCATCATCCATTTGGAAACATGTTCAAACTCCGTATTCTCAAAATTTCTTTCCATCCCATCAAAATGCTGCAACAGTGTATTGCCAGGTTCAGAATACCGATCTATAATGGGATAATATAATAATACATCATTGGCTGGTTTGCCTCTTTGCAAAAAAGATTGGACACGGGCCACATACTCATTCAGCGCGTGGAAATCCTTCCATTGCGGGTTGGTGGGCTGAAAATGTACCGCAGCATAGAATAACCAGCCTGGCCAGGGCGCTTTTTCCGGTGAATATTCCGAACCATGATAGAATATGTGATTAACCCCTCCCAGGAAAAACAGGTCTACCATTTTCTTTACATCTCCCAATGAGGAAAGGAAATGTTCATTTAGCCAGGTAGCAGATTCGGATGAAACAAGTTTCTTGCCTGTTACATTAGCAGCTGATGTTGCAAATTTGAAACGCAGGATATCTGTTCCTTCCGTTTCGGGTATATCGACCACGCTATACAGGTCCAGCGTATTGGCAGGAGAACCATGAGACTGGTTCCTGAGCATTTTTCCTCTGGTATTACCCCATTTCTTCCAGGCAACAGTGAAATGTTCCAGCAATAACTCATCAATTACGGAACGATAATCATAAGTAACTCTTTTTATTTTGATAGAATCATCGGTTCCAAATAAGGCTGGTAAATGTTCCCGCAGATCATACCCCTTTCTTTTTTGAAATTCAGCAAAGAAATCCGGGGTCCAGTTTGCCTGTTCCCTCGCATCATCCACTTCATAGGAATCATTGAAGAAAGCGCGGAGATAGGATAGATCATGCCCTTTAAAGGCTTCATCAAACTTTTTAAAATAATTATTGGCTGCCTGTAAAGAAAAATGGTCAATAGCATACCCTTCTCCTCCTGGAGCTGCCCGCTCCACCATTTTACCATGTAATCCTTGAAATACTGCATATAAATTCCATTTGCCTTCCGGAGCTGTCCAGTTTAATTTACCATCGACATCAACTTTATCTGTCAGGTTGAGGACCTTATTCCCTGCATAAGCCATTAATGCCTGTAATGGGATCCTGCCTGAATACTGGATCTGGTCCAACGCCAGCGCCTGTAAATTTTTATTTTCTGTAACCGGGCTTTTTAATGTGTCAACAGATACTGCTTTATTATTTGCTGTTCTTACAAAACCCTGCCGCACATATATTACAGGTTCTTTCAACTGCTCGCTGGCATTGAGCGTGTAAGATTTAAAATACACGGTCTTGCTGGCATCTGCATCGCTTACCCAGGGACCGCCAAATGGCCAACCGGTAGCATTAGCCAGGTCCACACCCAATCCCAATCGTTTTGATTCAGACAGAGTGTGATCAAATAGTTGCATCCATTGTGGAGTGAGGAAGGGTATGAATTCATTTTCATATCCATAGATACCGTAAATAGGCGTGATCTCTACGCCACCAAGTCCGGCCTGCTGGAACTGGGTAAGGTTTCGGGTCAGGTCTTTGCTGTTAACAGCACTGCCTTCCCACCACCATCGTGTCCAGGGTTTGGTGGTATTGGTTATGGGTGGCCAGCTAATTTGGGCGGATAATTGAAAGGAAATTAAAAGAGATAATAATGAAAGATATCGCATGCATGAAATTTAAGACCTATTGGGTATCCTTCTGCAACTCTACAGCATATATATTTTCAATGCCTTCAAAATTGGCGCGGAAGATGACCCATTTTTCATCAGGGGAAAAATGCACATTCGGCTCAAGACGGTAATTATGGTTTTTCATATTCACCAGTTTTTCAGAAACAAAACGGTCACCATTCGGTCTGAATAAATAGATCCACCGGCCATCAGGAGCCTTTGCTACCTGCCCTGGATCACCACCATCACCACAGAATAATTTCTCATCCTTTGTGCAATTGAAATGAATGCTCCATTCGTTCCTTTCCATCTGGTATGTCTTTTCAACTCCCGTTGCCACATCCACTCCTGCTACAAAAAATGTTTGCCCTCTTGGCTTCTGCAAGTCAAACCATATTTTTTTACCATCAGCAGAAGGCCACTCATGTCCCGCGATCTCCATATCCATGGTGCGCTTATGCATTAATTTAATTGCATTGTTTTTCAGGTTGATCGTCCATATCCTGTCAACCTTATGCCAGGGTCCTTCATGACAGAACATCAATATGCCGGGATCTGTAGAGGAGAATTGTACGTGGTTGAGCCAGGCACTATCAGTAAATACCTTATTGAGCTTTTTACTTTTTATATCAACCGTAAATAATGTTCTCGGTAATTTGGCATCATAGATCAAATTGAAATAACTGCTCTTTTCAGGGTTTTTTCGAAGGATCTCTTTCTCCTTGTCATCAGATTTGGCACCACCAAGCAAACTGCCATTGGCATTAACGGTGGTAATGCTGGCCTTAAAATCTTCGGGAAAAACATATACCAGCCAGTTCTTTTTAGTGTTTATGTCAACAGCAAATACGCTGTCCTTTATCTGATAATAGATTATCCCGTTTTTCCTGTCCAGTATCTCTCCATTCATGGAAGATGCCTGGTTAGTCAGTTGTTCCGGCTTCAACGTAGCCAGATCAACAATATAGATCTGTTTATTCCTTGCGGTACCACTGTAGGTTTCCTGTTTGGTAACACCAGCAAGGTCAATTGGCTGGCTATTATAAAAAACCATTTTATTGCCATAAAATGGATTGTTATGGAAATAGAAACTCAGGCTGCTTCCGGGCAAACGACTTATCCGAATGATGCGGTGATGCGTATCCTTATCAATCCACTCATCGGGCATTTTCTGTCCGCCGGTTTCCAAAACTGGAATAGTAAAACTGGTTTGAGCCAGACAAGGGATACAACCAATGACCAGCAGGGCGCAAAGGAGGGATGTAGTATTTTTCATATGCCAAACTTTCGCGTATAAAGTAAAGGTTATATCACAGTTTGGGTATCCTGTACAGTCATGCATTGACCGCCGAAGCCTTAACAAAGGACTGGTTAATCGTCGAAGACTTAGCAGAGGCGGTCGTCGACCGCCGAAGCCTCCATCCCCTGGTTCATGTCCCACAAACCGCAACCTTGGAAACCATTACCAGTCCATTTTCAACAGTGAAACTCCCTGCCTCGGCAATTGAATGGTTACTACTGCTTTTCCTTTTGTGACCTTTAATTTGGATGATTTCCCCATGGTTTTCAGCTGGCCGGCATTTTCCAGGGTCGCAATCTGTTCTTTGGTAGGATTCTGAGGTGAACCCATTCCTTTCCAAACCTCGTAGGAATTACTGTGAGAATTATCGATCCGGTATTCTGTAAGTGTTACTGAAGAAACGGGCAGACCATTTATCGTTATCTGTATTGGTTCAGCCGGAGCCTGTTTGTCTTCATCATGGTAATTCCAGACCATTACTGCGGCTGTTTTTTGATCTTTTGAGGCAAGCGCACCAATATCGGTTCCCTTACGCACACTGGAATCAACAAATGTCTGCAGATCATACATACGATTTCCCTCTACCTGTACCCGTTTACCTTTCATCTTTCCGAACATCCTGAATACATTCAATACTGGTTTATCTACTCCATTGGTAGCCATATCCCGAAAACCAGCAAACCAGGGCTGGTCCTCAAATTCAAATGACCAGGACACGGCGCCTATAAGGTTTACCTTATACTCATCCATCAACAAATATTTTCTTGCAAAAGATGCAGCCGTATAACTGGAGTATAGAGTGCCATTGCGATAGGCATTCTCAGGATTGGTGGCCATTCCACAAGCTGCACAACCTTCTGGATCCGACTCGCCAATCACGATCGGAATATTTTTCAATTGAGGGAATTCATTGATTGCCTGGAAATGACCTCTGATATTACGCATCTGCGTTCCTACATTCATTGTCACATTCCCATTGATAACTCTTGGCTGGCCTTTTGCATGAAATAAAACAAGATCAAGAGGAGTTCCGATCTTGCCGGTAGCATAGTTGGTATCGCTCAGGCAATGTTTAATAAATGCTGTAAGGAAACGCTGTGCTCCACCCGTTGCATCACATCCACCCAGCCGTATTGTTGGCAATGCTTTACGGGCTCCATCCGAGGCGTAATCAAAAGTCTTAAAGAACTCCTGCTGGGTGCCTTTCCAGTAGCCAATATCCGGTTCATTCCACATTTCCCAGTACCAGCTTTCCACTTCCTTTTTACCATATCTTTCTACACAATGTTTTACCCACTGGTAAATCAGCTCTCTCCATTTATTATAATCTTTGGGAGGATAAGCCCATCCCGTATAAATGCTTCCATAATTGGTACCTGGCTTGAATTTATGCTGATAAGGCTGTGGATTAGTAGAAAGCGCTTCTGGCATAAAACCAATTTGCGCCAGGGGCTTCATACCCCTTTTAATATAGGTATCAAAAATGCTGTCAACAATATTCCAGGTATAAATGGGATTTCCCTGTGCATCTTCCCTATACGCATTGGTTGAGCCCCATTTCAATGCAGGTGTTCCATCTCCGGTTGTCAAAAGATTATGTGCCCGCACATGAACGGGAACGGGACTTAAGGCAGCAAACTCCGATAGCAGTTTTCTGCCATCCTTCATATACGTGTAGTTGGGTTCATCATAACCCCACCATGCCCAGATAGGTTTCATTTCACCAGTCTCTTTGGTTAAGTCCACTGATATTGTAGCAGGCTGCGCAGATAAAACAGATGCGAAGAATAGGCCAGCGAGAAAGAAAAATAATTTCCTGGAGTCGTTAAATTGGTACATGAAAGGTTTTTTGAATGTAGAAATGATCCGTGTTCCTTATTTGATTGGTATTAAAGCAAAAAACCTGTCTACAAGATAACACTCATTTTCAATAATTATGGTGATTAATTTCCATCCGGCCTGATAGCCGCCACCAGTGGACTCTGGGGCCAGTAAAACTTATCTGGCATAAGTGGATGAACAGGATCGTAACGTGGAACATCCTTTCTTATATAATTGGCGAGCGGAAGTTTTTGTTCCCTGATGCTTTCAATAATGCACCTCGCCAGCTGCGTAGCCCCATATGGAGTGAAATGAGTATTATCTTTAAACGCTTCCGGCTGATTGGGAAAACTGTTGGCGGGAAAATGTACAAATGCTTTCAGGGTTAGTTCAGGCCCCAGGCTTTCATATAATGTCTTGCTCATGGCATTCAGATCAATCACAGGGACATTTTCCTCCCTTCCTGTTTGCCGCATGGCCTCAGGATATTCTAATAGCGAATTGGTGATATGGCCACTTGAATCAAATGTTCGACGATTCATGGAAGTCACCAGTACCGGGTTAACTTTTCTTTTCCTGGCTTCCATGATCCATTCTTTTAGTGTTTCCCTGTACGTTGTGAATGGATCAAGATGACTGCTTCCGGCTTTCTGATCATTATGCGCGAATTCTATAAATAAATAATCCCCCGGCTTTACGAGGCTCCATATTTTGTCCAGTCTTCTTTCTCCTTTAAATGCACGCAGGGTTTCTCCGGACTCTGCATAATTGGCTATAACAACTTTAGATGGTATCAAAAAACGGGGAAATATCTGTCCCCATGCACACCAGGGCTCTCTGTCCTGGTCCACAACAGTGGAATTACCTGCCAGGAAAATGGTAGTGGCTGTGTGGTTAACACTGATCTCCATGGCAGCAACTTTGGGAAGGGAATCATTGAATTCAAGGGTCAATAGATTATCCCAATGGAGATAACTGACCTCTCTCGGCTTTAATCTCACCTTATTGATCGCCTGTCCTTCAGCATTTCTGATTACACTATCCTTTACGTGAATAGTTATTGTTTGAACAGAAAACTTACCTTTTTGTGTTCTGATATTTTCCAGCATTAGTCTTCTGCATTCGGTTCTGACAGTGGTTGCAGAACTGCCCTTGCTATCACCCAAAATAAGTTTCACATCATAATTTCCATCCGGTAGTTTCACAGAGAAATAAAAGGGCTTATTCGCTGTTATGAAATCTCCTGTTAATGCATCCCCTCCACGGTCAATAGATTCCACAACAGAACCCTGGTCAAATCCATATCCTATTTTGTAATTAAAGACTGACTGTGGAGTTATCTGAATGTACCCCGGCGCTGATTTACCCGAACCAAAATCAAATTTATAGACCTGTCCAAATTGCTCTTTTGCTGTAATCAGTAAACAAAGGGTGATCAGACAATAGGTATACCTGGACAATTTCATTATTTAAATAGTCTATTTATCAGTCAGCTGAATAGCGCTGTCGTTAAATACAAACCTGTAATTCTTTATCAGGTTAATTATTTCTGCGCCCGCCAGCAGCACTGGTCCGTAGCCATGGGCAGCATATACATTTACCGGTCTGTAATAATAGAAAGCAGGATCGAAAGCCATACCGGTTCCTACACATGTCCCTTCCACCTGCCCGATATTATTCACCCTGGTGGTCACCGCACTCCAGGCGAGCAGGCACATAGGGCCATAAATCATTGGATCGATCCATTTCTTATTTATGCCCCTGGCTATACAATAAGTATAGATAGCGGTTGCAGAAGTTTCCAGGTAGGAATCATTCCTGTCCACCAACTGATGCCAGAATCCTTTCTCAGATTGATAACCTGCAAGGCCCTTTACATGATTGCGGTATTGTTCCAATACTGCATCCCTTCCCGGATAATTTTCAGGTAATACATCCAGCAGTTCGGTCATTGCCAATAACGCCCAGCCATTAGCCCTTGCCCAATGGAATTCAGGATGCACAGACATGCCTTCCACCCACCCATGCATATATACATTCAACTGCCTGTTGAACATCCTGCCAGAAAATTGCAGTATCTGCCTGATTGCATCATCATAATATTTTTTATCCCCTGTA
This sequence comes from Segetibacter sp., assembly GCA_021154405.1. GTDB lineage: Bacteria > Bacteroidota > Bacteroidia > Chitinophagales > Chitinophagaceae > JAJKIP01. The sequence continues at coordinate 19,307 of JAJKIP010000197.1, forward strand.
AGTTTCCCCATTTGCGCAATAGCGGGAACTCCCATATAAAGATCATCCAGCCATAAGGTATTTTTTTGGGGCCTGTTGCGGGCCAGCGTGCCGTCTTTCAACCGGTACTCTTTGGTGAATACATAATTAATATAATTATCGATAACAGGCTTAAGAGATGCTGTGTTGTTTGCCCTGAACAATTTGATCATTGAAGCACACATGGCTCCTGCATCATCCAGTGCATGTGGTGCAAGCATCTGACGTAAGGGATTGGCGCTTTTCGGAGTTTGCTGGTATAATGTGCGGAATGCGGGGGCAGCATTAGCAAGGAACTCCAGGCGTTTTTTTGTATAGTCAGTATATTTTTTATCTCCGGTGGCTGCTCCTGCTTCCAGCATTCCGGAATAAGTAACTCCCCACTCATAACTGGTCAAACGAAAATCACCGGGCTTAAAGACAATATTGGTATCCGGTTTACTTGCATCATCAATAACCTGGCCAGTGGTTCTGTTAATAAAAGAAGGGGGTGTAACAGAATCCAGGTAATTATATACCTTATCCAATACAGCTTTTACCTTTTGTGCATCCGGTACTGCATAGGGAACAGGATAATCCGGCTGAATGGCATGAAGAGGCGCTGTAACATCATTCGGTCTTTGGCAATAAGAAGAAAATGCATGTAGCATGCAAAAGATAGCAGTGAAATATTTTACCATTGTGAGAGTTTTAGCGATAGCGGCAAGTTATATACTCACGGCTTCAATTACCACTTAAAAGGTAAGAAATAATTTCCCGCTAACAATTTTGCTCTTGCCTGCCCGGCAGCGCCTGCAGAAATCCCTGATTTGATCAGTTTATCATATATTTTATTAGCAATAAAAGATGGATCATTTCTACGGAGGGCCACACGCAGGAGGTCTGGCCAGCGATCCCCTTCATAAGCAAGCTCAAGCGCATCTTCCAAAATGATATTATCTTCAAGAAATCTGCGCAATCCTTCAGCATCTGTAACAGGACGCGGTGCCGCAACAGTCATGTTAAAGTATTTTGACGAATCAATCACCCAGGGCTTCACACTTGCACGGCCACGAATACCCTGGTTGCGATACCAGGTATTCCTGTAAGCAGGCCCATCCCCTTCCCTCGCATCAAAATCATATGGCGGATCCAGGAAGGTCTGTTGCCATTTGGTAACATCACGTGTACGTGCAGCCGCTGGAAGTGTATCAAAGGTTTCCTTGATACCTCGGTTAGCAATGGCATATGCAACCTTGTACTGATTATCCCTGTTAGCAGCTTCTGCATAGTGTAAATGAAGTGTTGCTGCTCTCGTGAGGAACCATTTTCCTGATTTATTGAAAGTATTGACGGGATTACCATTTACATCAAGATAGTTATACAGGTATTTCATGATCACAGGCTGACCATTGAAAACCTTGAAAGAAAAGAAACCCCTTGCGTCAAATGGAAAATTATCCCTGAATATGGCTGCTGCAGTAGAAGTACCAGCGGTAAATGTATATATCTGCATCTGGCTGTCCCAATAATCAATCGACTGTTGGGAAGGTCTCACCAGATAACTTCCTCCATTCAGCGACATGAGATCAATGAATGGATCTACAGGTTCATAGTTCCTGTCAAATGGCAGAACCCATATCCATTCCCAGCCGAATTGCCTGTCAGCCGGTCTTTCAAAAAGATATCGCCAGCCAGGAGTATAAGTAATTGAACTAAAATCCTGGGCCCTGGCATAAGTTATACTTGATTCATTAAAACTGGAAACCCTGTATTGATTATAAAAATCCTCTCCCTGACCGCTTGGACCGTTGATATCCATAACTTTTCTGTAACTGGTAGCAGCTTTTCTATATTGGCCATCCCATAGGTAAATATCACCCATCAGTATATTCTTATTGATAAAGAACCGGCTGGTACTATATCCATCCACAACGGTTTGGAGAGTGGATCCTGCAGGATAATCATCTGTTGAAGGAAGGGACTCCATGAACTTTACAAGTTCCTTTATCAATTCATTCAGGTTGATTTTTTTAAACCGGTCTGCATCCTGTATCCCGTTCACATCTTCAATGGGTTCCGTTATATAAGGAACGGTTCCGTAATGGATTCCCACCTGCAGGTAAAGCCATGACCGGATAGCGCCTACATCTGAATAACGCTGATCAAACTCCGCCTGTTTCATTTTATTCTGCTGAACCATGATCTTAAAATTCTTCAATACATCATTACAATTCATGATCACCCTGTAAAATGGCCTTGGATCAGTATACGGGTTATTAACTGTAACATTATGCTCGCTTAACTGGCGGAGATAGATGTCTGAATTGGGAGTAATATCCATCAGGTCTCCTCTGAGCTCATTGAGCAATACATAATTTTTGGCCAGCCTCATTACCTGTCCATAAATACCTATCACTGCTGCATCAGCATCCGTTACATTGCGATACATCTGTGATGCATCTACCGTGTTGGTGGGCTCAAAGTCAAACACCTTCCTGCAACCCGCGCTTAGTACCGTTGCCAGTGCAATTACTGGCATTAATCGAAAGAAGCGTCCTGGTAATTTGTTGTACTGTTTCATTTTAGTAACTGTCATATCCAATAAGCTCATTAATGTTTTTATAAACCAATCCGGATTCCCGCCTGGGCAGTTCTTGAAAGTGGCTCAAGCGTATTTTCTACTCCCTGTCCAAATATGCTTTCAGTAGCACTGAATTCCGGATCATATCCTTTATACTTTGTCAATGTCAGCAGGTTATTGCCAGACAGATAAACTGTTACATACTTCAGGAAATTTTCCCTGGCAAATGAAAGATTATAAGATACCGTAACGCTTCGAAGCCGGATATAGGAACCATCTTCTATCCACCGGTCTGAGAATCGGCTATTACCCATAGGATCTCCCCAAACCGCTTTTGGCATAGTAGTTTCATGACCATTGGTTCTCCAACGGTTTACCACAGCTTTCGTCTGATTGGAATAACCCGACATGGATTCCAGCTGATTACGGGTATAATTATATACATCATTGCCTCCAACATAAGTAATGAGCGCATCCAGGCTGAAACGTTTGTATTCAACCCGTGTTGATAAAGAGCCGAAGAAATCCGGATTGGGGTCTCCGATCAATTGAAGGTCATTCTCATTAATAATATGATCATTGTTAACATCCACAAACCGCACATCGCCACCCGTAAACGGCACAACTGTTCCATTAGGGGCGCGAATACCCAGCCCCGCCTGTGCGGCTTCATTATCCGAAGAAAAAACTCCATTTGTCTTATATCCATAGAACAGGTTGGCAGCACCACCTTCCCTTGTGAGATAGGTAGCTCCGCCAAATGAAGTGATAATGCTGTAATCAGGAAGCTTATCTACTACTGTAACATAACGCGCCATCATCATGCCGACATCCCATTTCAGGTTAGCCCTGTTAATGATCCTTGCATTCAACGATGCCTCTATTCCCTTTGTGGTCATGGCTCCTGAATTGGTGATTGCATAATCAAAGCCTGCAGGAGCAGGCAATTTTTCATACGCCACCATCTTGCGTGTCTTGTCATGATAAGCATCCACGCTAAAACTGATGCGCTCATTTAAAATAGCTGCATCCAGCCCACCGCTCAAACGATGGATCTGCTCCCATTGTAACTGGTTATTTCCATATCCGCCTCTCACAAGTCCCTGCACTCCCAAAAGATTCTGGGAAACATAAGTCTGTTTTGAAGTATAGTTGCCAATATCATCATTTCCTGATAAGCCATAGCTTGCCCTTATCTTCAAATGATTGAGAAAATTGAGGTCTGTCAAAAACCCCTTCATGAATTTTTCAGAAGAGATCACCCATGCACCAGCAACAGATGGAAGCAATGAATATTTATTGGAGTTAATGGTAACAGCATCTTTGACCTTCTTTCCGAAACGGGAAGAGCCATCCATTGCCACGTTTAGGGAAACGATATATTTATCACGGTAGCTATAATCCGCATTGAAATAGGTATTAAGCCAGTTTGATTCGCCAGTAAAACCACCTACTCTTCTCAGGGAGGAGACACCATTTCCGACGGTTACCAGTTCATCAATCGCAGAATTGAATCCAAGACCATAATCCTGTTCGGTTTTGCTGTACAGGTACCGCGCTCCCAATCTTGCAGAAACCTCATGAACATTCCGGAAAGTTTTTGAGAAATTCAACCGGGTATCATTGTAAAGTGAGAAAAATGAATTTACCTGGGAGCCCAATCGGCTGAAAGCAATATCTGTGGTCAAAGTGTCACTCGTAACACCTTTGCGCGGAATGAAGAAATTCTCTCTTACCTTGTCATTGGTTACGCCGATATTAGTGGATATGGTAAGTAAGGGGTTTATCTCATAATTGAAACCAATGGAGCCAAGGAAACGGTAATTCTTGTTTACACCCTGCGCAATATCTGTCAAGACCGCCGGGTTACCAATTCCAAACGTATCCCTGTCTGCGAAAGACGGAGATTCAATGCCTTTCTCTGATACATTCTTTATTCGTAGCAGCGGTGATTTAGCCAGTGCAACAGCCAGTGGATTTGTTTTAGGCATTGCCCCCTGATCACGAAGATTTTGTTCATTGAACCCAAAGCTCAAATTGGTAGTGGCAGTAAGCCTGCGGTTCAGGTTCAGGTCTCCATTGAATCGCATATTATATCTTGTCAGGTCTGTGTTCCTTGTAATTCCACCATTGTTCATATATCCCAGCGAAAGTGCATATCGCGCGATATTATCTCCACCTGTAACCTTGAGATATATATTTTTAGTATAGCTCTGATTCAGGACCTGTTTTTGCCAGTCGGTATTATTGTGGTAAGTATAATAATCTGCATTATTTACATTATCGTTCATATAAGGCAGGGCCTGTATCTGGGCATTGGTTAATCCTTTCGACTGAAGCACATCATTTAGTAAAAGCCGGTAATCAGTAGCCTTGAGGACAGGCAAATTATCAGGAGTAAAATTGATGCCACCATAGGTGGCGAAATCGATTCTTGTACCTAATTCCTTTACACGTGCCGTGGTTATGATGATCACACCATTTGCGCCCTTGCTTCCATAAATTGAAGAACCATCCTTTATTACTGATATATTATCTATATCGCGTACATCAATTGTAGAAAGAGGTTCCGTATAATGATTGGCAATGATTGACCCGCCGTGGTCCTCATTATTAAATATAACACCATCCACAATGATCAGTGGCTGATTGGTAGCATATAGGGATGACATTCCTCTCAGGAATACTGTAGCTCCGATATTGGGTGTACCCGATCGGCGAATTGCATTTAAGCCAGATACCCGTCCCTGCAGATAAGAAGTAGGCGTTTCAGCAATATGTCCCCAGTTGCCATTTGTCTGAAGGGAAGTAACTGAATAAGGTGTTTTGCTCTTCATAACGGGGCCAAATGGCATTTCTGCCATATCATAAAAAGAAGTATAGGTATCCTCATACATCGACACCTGGACATGGGTTTGCCCAAGCAATGCTATTTCTTTTGCCTGGTACCCTTCACCTTCCAGCAGAATGGAGACCTGGGAAGAAGGAACACGCAAAGAGAAGGCACCCAGACTATCAGTAATGGCCGCTGAGAAATCTTTATAGCTTACCTGAATGCCACGCAATGGTTTACCTGTTGATGTTTCAATCACTTTACCCGTAACAGTAACGGCATCCCTGAACTTTGCGGATTCCGAAATGGGATCCGCATTTTGGGCATGCCCTGCAAAACAGGCAAAAGCGAAAGCAAGAGAGGCAGTTAATTTTTTCAGCACTTGCATGATCTTATATAAATATTATTAATTCTTTTTTAAGGCACTGGTACCAATCGTAAGTAATCCAATACTATTGGATTGGTAGCAGTGCTGGTCATTTGTATCTCCAACATCCCAAAGTTATTTGGAGTGAACTCTCCCACATTTACTTCATTATAAGCACCCGCCGCGGTATATAAGGGTACGTTATGAGTTAGTGAAGCAAGCGTGGTATAAGTTGGCAATCCACCCGGTGTTGCAGGCGGCACATAAGATTTGGAAACAACAGTTTGGGCAAAGGTTCCTGTCTGAAAATCATTTGTTCCTAACGCAAATACGCGGTACCTGATGGATGGAATATCATTCAGCCGATAGTATGCATAGTAAGCGGTAACTCCATGCCCACTGATCATGATATCTGCAAAATCCTTATTGTTGGTGGGATTTACTCGCACCCGGTAATTTGTATTTCCCGTTTTATCTGACAGGAATCCGGTAGGATTTTCACCCTGAATAACAATTTCATTGAATTTTGCTGCCGTGCGCACATCCAACTTATTGAATATATGTACAACCCCATTGCTAAGCTTACGTGTCTCTACAAGCGTTGTCAGATCTGGAAGTATGGCCGCTCCAAATTTGGATAGTAACCCGGTAACTGCAGAAGCTGGATAGATTCCTTCTACAGCCAGATCTCTTACGGTATAGTATTTTGAAAGCGTATCGGTAACGGATGAACTGGCTGTCTTATAATAAGGTTTTAGGGAATCAGATTCAGTAGTGAAACCTGCATTGGTTATCACAAAGTAGGTGAACTGCTTATCTTCCGCTTTAATATTCTGAACTTTTTCAGTAAACATATTTTTCAACACAAAGCCAGTACCCGGCCTATAGATCGGTTTACCGGTGAGAGCACTAATGCTATCAATGGTGGCCAGGGTTGAATCAAAGAAATTGAAATTAAGCGCTGCAATAAAGGCATTCTGATTATACTGTCCTGTAGTGCTATTGACCCATTCCCAAATAGAAGGGAGAACCAGGATGGGTTTGTCAATTACATGCAACACTCCATTTTTCAGGGGCACATCAGCACGTACAATATTTGCGTCCTCAAATTTGGTACCCAGAAAATTATTGAACTTCCCGTTTAACATGGCCACGCGCTGCTGGATTTGTGCGTTGCGGGTGTAATAGGTCTGGCTGGCAATATGATTGCTGATAAAGCTTTTTAGCCTGGCAATATCATTTACAATAGCAGGGTCAAGGTTCTGCAATGCATCATTGTCTGGAGCCCATACCGTAAAGGTCTTTGAAGAAGCCAATAAACTATCCAGACCTGCCTTCTTTACATATTCAGTAAACTTTGAAAGATCAGCATTAACAGAAAGGCCTTCCATCAGGTTTTCTTTCAGATCCGGATTGCCGACCTGATTATGGTCATCCCATTTTTTACAGGCCGTAAAACCGATTGCAAGGAGAAAAGCCGTGATCAATAATCTGTTTTTACCACACATGAGTGCTCTTTTTAAAGATTTTATGCCTAGAAATATTGTAATGTGCCGTTTACTGCAAACCTTGGTAAATACTGGTTATCGTTAATGGGTATGAAATGGAACATATCCAGGAAATTGGACGGATTACCAGTGCCTGCCGCTGGTAACGCCTGTATTCTTACTACATGCCTGTCTGTAGTAGGCACATCAACAATGCCCAGGAATTTACCTGTCATGAGCTGGTTTGTTGTGGGCGAATATTTTTTCCAGCCCAATGCTTCCAATTCACCATCAGACAGATTTGGACGCTGTTCTGTAAAATTGAATCCTCTTGTTAATTGTTGACCATCAAAAAAAGCAATGCAGGGCATGTTGGAACCACCTGGCTGACCAACTGTTCCTGAGCCTTTAGCCGCCCGGTAACATATCCATAATTTATAGCGTCCCTTTACTAAAATCGGCGTTGTAAAATCAATCCATTGGTGACGGGAAGTATTTCCCATGGGAACAGTCAGATAATCTCCCCAATACATATGAATGCTGGTAGAGGTATTGGTAAAGGAATAATCCATTGTATTGGTTGGTTTATCCCAGTTAATATCTTTAATGGACCCAAATGGGAAACTCAAGGCACCTCTTCTGAATACTGCAGGTAATTTGCGGACTTCAGGGAAATCTGCCACATCCCAGTAAACTGCTACAGGCACTCTAACTTTTGGAGCAAAATGAGCTAAAGCAGCATGGAATACGCCATTGGTAGCTGATACATCACTGCTCGATCTTTTCAATTCAACTCCTGTTTCATGTTTGCCATTAAAATCAATGTCATTGATCAGCACTTTTTCTCCATCCAGTTTGGAGGCTAGCACCTGTAGCGGCTGCAGGGAAAGATGGGACTGGGCAGAAACTATATCAGCCAGGTATTTTGCTTCGGGCATTATGTGATAAGCCACATAAATATGAAGGCTATCCTCTATATTCTTTGGATCATTAAGATTGGAATACTTTGTTTTTAATGCATCGAAACTGGTAAATCCTGAATCCGCCAGTGCCTGGTTACTTTCCGCCAGCACAGTCAGCCAGCGACGGGATGGGTTAGTGAGGTTAATCGTGTTTAATGTATCATAATAACCAGTGGCAACCAGCGCTTCCCTGAAAATGGAATAATCAGGGTTGTCACTGATCAATTGGGCAAGTGTTTTACTGGCTGGCTTCAATACATGATCAATTGAATGGATAAGACCATTTCCTGTCTGGATATTTCCTGTAAGTACTTTACCCTGCCTGTTCACCATGATAGTTGATGCACCATTGGCATTGGTAACACTGGTAACAAGGTATTGACCATACATGGTTACCAGAGGAAGCTTTCCATCTTTAAACGTTGCGGTGGTAAGTGTATCTTCCAGCAGATGGAACTTTACAATTGTCTGCGCTTCCACATCGGTTATCTGATCAATTGTTTTATTGATCTCCGTGAGGTAGGCCTTTACTCCATCATTTGTAGGAGCGAACATTGTATAGGAACCATAGGCGTTCAGAAAACCTGAATAGCCTGATTTATCCACGATTTTCACGAGTTCCGAATACGTATCAGGATGTCCCTTCAGGTATTCATAAATATTAACCACATCTGTGGTGGACTGCACGATCTGTGCTTTCTTACAATTGCCGCCAACTATTATTATGGCTGCAATGAAAGCAAATCCTACAATATACTGGATGGTCTTTTTCATACAGAGCATTATATAATTACTTGTAAAATGGGTTCTGCACCAATAATTTGTCTGTCTGCAATTCGTAATAATATATCGGCAGATAATGAGCATTCCTGTCCCTGAACTTTGTGATAGCTGATTGTTGCCTGTCTGGCGGAACAGTATTGGCCACCATGGCAAGCAACAGGTTCAGACGTTCGTAGTTATTTCTTTTGGCGTTGCGTAAAAGATCAAACCAGCGTTTTCCTTCAAAGGCAAATTCCCTGGCCCTTTCTTCGAGTATGAAATCAGCAACGCCGATCCTGTCAGCCGGGTCAGGATTGTTGTTCGTGAGGGCTAATGCCCGCGCCCGCTGGCGAACAGTATAAACCAGGTCAAGCGCCTGCTGACCACTCCCCGATTCATTCAGCGCTTCTGCCTTCATCAAAAGGATATCCGCATACCGGTAAACCATCCAGTGAGCATAGGACTCCAGCTGGGCACGCAATTGGGTATTGTTCAGTCCCACCTGCTTCCAGATTGTATTATCTGTTGAACGAACTGAACCACCATCTGCCCTGATATCCTTATTCTCTGGCACCAGGAAATCCTGGGTATATACCTTTTCCATTACAATCGGGCTGGCCTGTAGCCTTCGGCTTGCCGTGGTAAACATCGTGTAATAAGGATTGAGTTTTTGTTTATCAAACTGTAATTCAAAAATGCTTTCGTTGGAATTTCCATTTACATAAAGTGTGTTGAACCACGCACTGGCACTGGTCCCATCTATCAATCCAAACCGATTGGAATTGATGATCTTATTACAGGCAGCAATACATTCCGGGTATTTTTCCATCCACAGATAAACATCAGCCTGGATGGCATTAATGGTATATTTTGTAATTCGCCCTTTGTCGGATGCTATATCTCCGTAGGTAACTACCGCATTCGTTTCCGCCTCATTAAGATCTTTAATGACCTGGTTCAAAACAGAGTCCTGTTTGCTCTTGGCTATCTGCACAATTTCCTCGTCGCTGGATGTAGATTTTAATTTAAGTGGCACATCACCAAATGTGCGTGCCAGGTAGAAGTACATCAATGCACGAATTGCTTTGGCTTCCGCAACGTAATGGTTCAGGGCATCCTGGGAAAATGTGGCATCCACCTTCAATACTCCCGGCGCATTATCTATTACTGTATTGCAATAGTTGATAGTCTGGTAAATTGGCCTCCAGTTCAGGAAGCTGTTTCTGTCCAGTATGCTCACATTGATAATGTCAATTTCCTCATTGGAGGTTGCCGTAGTTGCGGCAATCATATCAGCCCTTAATTCACCCCAGATGAAAAATAATTCAGACATGGGGCGACTTCCACCCAATAGGGACGCGTAACAGCCAACCACTGCAGACTGCACCTGTTCTTTGGTTTGCCAAAATTCTTTACCGGTAATGCCGTCCTGTGGCTGTAAATCCAGCCATTTCTTACACGATACCATCGACAGCAGCATTGCCACGCAAACTAATTTTAAACTGATCTGTTTGAACATCGGTATATCGATTAAATAAATTTAAAAAGTTGCTGTTAATCCTATTGTGAGTGTTTTCACAGGAGGCGTAAATGAATAGTCAATCGCTACCCGGAAAGGATCACTACCCCTCATGCTTACCTCAGGGTCCTGACCGGTATAATTGGTCCATGTGAATAAATTCTCTGCCGTGATATAGCCACTCATATTTTTCAGTTTCAATTTATCACTGACTTTTTTGGGAGCAGTACATCGCGTAGTGAGTGTACCGAAACGCAGCAATGAAGCATTCCGACCATACCTGTCTCATCCCAGCGAATTATAGCCTGTTCTGTATAAGGCTCGGGGGATATCGGTTACATCACCTTCTTTTCTCCATCTTCTCAAGACAGCTGTGCTCTGGTTATCGAAGCTGTACATCGCAGTGGTATTGATCTTGGTACCATTCACCACGTCATATTTATAACGGTAATTAAAGAAAGCAGTCAGTTTCCATTGTCCTTTGTATGAAACGCTGCTACCAAAACCACCGGTAAACAATGGGTTACCATTACCCAGATAAACAACATCCTGAAAATTGATATTGCCATCTTTGTTGATGTCTTCATACATGGCATCACCAGGCTGGAAAGTATAACCTATGCTGGGATAATTAAACCGCATATATACAACCTGGCCATTAGGGCCCACAATTGGCTTGCCGCCTGCATCACGGGCGATGGTTGCGTCTTTATCCTTATACACACCCTTATATTTAAAGCCATAGAATGACCCAAAGGGATTATTTACCTGCAGGAAGGTTTTGTATTCGCCATTTGCATTTATATTACCCTTTTCGGTTGGATAAAATTCAGAGATCTCACGAATTACATTCACGTTGCGCGCGATATTAAAGTTGAATTCCACCTGCCAGTTTCTATTACGATAAGGAATTGTATTCAGTCCAACTTCAAAACCCTGGTTATCCATTGTACCCACGTTCATGTCAACTTTTTCAAAACCTGTAAAAGAAGATATGGTGAGGCCCGGGGAGAACATATCTTTTGTGGTATTCTTATAGAATTCCACATCCAGCATGATGCGTTTCTGGAACATGCTTACATTAACTCCAACATTCTTACCCACAATGGTTTCCCATTTAAGATTACGTAATTCCATATTGGAAGGAAATACACCAGCCATTCCCAGGTAGGACCAGGCAAATGTGCTATAAGTGCTGAAATAACTATAATCTCTGCGTGGAGCATTGCCGCTATGACCATAGCTGGCCCTGAAGCTGAGATCATCAAAGTATTTCACCATGTGTTGCATAAATTTTTC
>JAJKIP010000198.1 GCA_021154405.1 Segetibacter sp.
AGGCCATTCAAAACAAATACCAGGCTGGTCCACACATTAACACCTTCCAGGCGGCTCCGGTAAGTGAGCATTGTTTGTCGTTTGCTGGAAAGGAACAATCCGCCGCTTACTACGGCCAGTACACCCGAGAAATGAAAATATTCAGCCACATAATACATGCAATAGGGTGTTACCAGGGTCAATACAATTTCAATACTGGTTGTGGTTGGCAGCCACCGATGGATGCCATAGAAGATCAGCCCTATTATTAAACCAATTCCAATTCCCATAAAAATGACCAGGAAAAAACTGAGTGCCGCTTCCTGGAATTTAAACTGGCCGGTGATCACTGCTGCCAGTGCAAATCGGAATACTATAAGAGAGGAGGCATCATTGAGAAGGCTTTCTCCTTCAATAATGCTAACCATTGATTTTGGCGCTTTTGTTTGTCGCAGGATGGTGGTAGCCGAAACTGCATCAGGTGGCGAAATAATACCACCAAGCAGAAAACCCAATGCGAGGGTAAAGCCGGGGATCAGCGCATAGGAAGCAAATGCTATTACGCAGGCAGTCAGGATTACGATCGGGAATGCAAAGCTTGTGATCACTCTTCTCCATTTCCAGAATTCTTTCCAGGAAGTAGCCCAGGCGGCTTCATAAAGCAGGGGAGGAAGGAAGATAAAGAAAACCAGCTCGGGTTCTATGGTGGCAGAAGTGAATTTGGCTGCAAAGCTCAATAAGAGCCCGCCAATGACCAGCACAATAGGGTAAGCGATGCGAAGTTTCCTGGAGATCATGACCAGCGCCAGGATGACCAGGATTAAAATGATGTACTCAAAAAATGATTCCTGCATGTTAAAATTATACCCGGTAAATATAAGGAAAGAGCTATGAATGACTTATGAAGCCCACGTGGTTTTGCTGAATGATAAATATCAGCAAAATCACGTGAGCAAATTTTTAGAAATAAGGCCCTTTGGGCCTTAACCAACGACCTGGTTATCTGATGACTTAAAAATCAATAAGGAAATTAAATCCACATTTTGCGAAAATGAATACCCATCCCAATTAAAATTGTCAGGGATTTCCCGGAGATAATTCCTGGAATATAATTTGTTGAAAAGAATATGATTTGGCTCGGGAAGGCATTTTTATGCCCGGAATAGTAGACAGAAAATTTATGTGCCTTAAAAATAAACCAGATAAAAGGCATACTTCAAAAGCAGAACTAAAACCGAACTGTAAGTAATGGAATCAATCTCACAAATCAGAAATGTTTTCCTAGCTGAAGACGATGAAGATGATGTCTTAATTTTTAAACTCGCCCTCCACAAATTATCGGTTGTAATTGAATTGAAGCAAGCTTCGGATGGAGACATGCTATTGGACCTGTTGCGAAAGGAGATCCCCGATATAATTTTTTTGGATATCAAGATGCGTGGTAAAGATGGAATGGCCAGTATAGTAGAAATACGTAACAACAGTGAATATAACCATGTGCCTGTGGTTATGTATACTTCCCTGAAAGGAGATAAATTTGTTGACGAAAGCTTTGCTAATGGGGCTAATTTTTATTTGCTAAAAGCGAACTCAATTTCCCTGTTAGCTGAGAAACTGAAATTGATATTCTCCATCGACTGGAAAAGTTACAATTATTATCCTCCCAAGGCCGAGTTTGTGCTTGGCGCTCAATAATCGGTTTCCTCTGGTTTTCAGTAAATTTAGTAGTCAATCCCTTAACTGAATTGACCGTAAACCATGAGTACCAAAATAACCAGGGCCCTTCCATTCCTCCTTTGCATGTTTTTAATTTTTTCCTGCACAGGTAAGAACAGCATACCCAGCTCAGCAACTATTACAGGGATCCATCTGAAAAGGGGTGATATTGTTTCCTGCGGACCTCCCGATAAAGAATTTGGTCAGGTTCATTTTCAAACCAGTTGTTCCAAAGAGGTAGAAAAAGAAATGGACCTTGGCCTGGCACTCCTTCATTCATTTGAATATGATGAATCTGAGAAAGCATTTGCAAGGGTGATTGACAAAGCTCCGGGCTGTGCCATGGCTTATTGGGGTGTTGCCATGAGTAATTATCATCCTTTATGGGCGCCGCCGGCAAAAGATGAATTGGAGAAAGGTGCAAAAGCCATTGCGGCTGCCCAGTCTATTACTGAAAAATCAAAAAGAGAAGAGGAGTATATTGATGCGATCGCAGCTTTTTATAAAAGCTGGGATACCACAGACCATCATACGCGCGCAGTCAATTACAGCAGGCTGATGGAAAAACTGTATACTGATTATCCGGAGGATAAAGAATCTGCCATCTTCTATGCACTTTCCCTGACAGCAGCAGCGGATCCGACTGATAAAACTTACAAAAATCAGAAGAAAGCAGGGGAGATACTGAATGCACTTTACGAGAAAGATCCCAATCATCCTGGTATTGTTCATTATATCATTCACAGTTTTGATTATCCTGATTTGGCCGCTTTGGCGTTAACAGCTGCCAGGAACTATGCAAAGGTTGCACCATCTTCTGCTCATGCCTTACATATGCCATCACATATTTTTACGAGATTGGGATTGTGGGAAGAATGCATTAATTCCAATATAGCATCTGTATCATCAGCCCAGTGCTACGCACAATCAACCGGGATAAAAGGTCATTGGGATGAGGAATTACATGGGCTCGATTATTTGATGTACGGATATCTTCAGAAGGGAGATAATGCGGAAGCAAAAAGACAGCTGGATTACTTTGGCAGTATAAAAAAAGTTTCTCCTGAAAACTTTAAGGTGGCTTATGCTTTTGCGGCCATCCCCGCCAGGTATGTACTGGAGAATAAATTTTGGAAGGATGCTGCTGATCTGCAATTACAGGATCCTGATTTCTCCTGGAAGGAATATCCCTGGCAACTGGGTATTTATCATTTCGCGCGATTAATGGGAAGTGTGAATTCAAATCAGCTGGATGCTGCAAAGAAAGAAATGAATGAACTCGATTCATTGCATACTGTATTGGTTAACCTTAAAGATCCTTATAAGGCCAACCAGGTGCAGATACAGTATAATTCAGGCAAAGCCTGGATTCTTTTCAGGGATGGAAAGAAAGAAGAAGCGTTGAAAATGATGAAAACCGCAGCAGATATGGAAGATAAAACAGAAAAGCATCCTGTAACACCTTGCGAGGTTTTACCAGCCCGTGAATTGCTGGGAGATATGCTCTTACAAATGAATCAGCCGGCCCAGGCGCTTGATGCTTATGAGAATGATCTGCATAACCGTCCCAATCGTTTTAATTCAGTTTATGGAGCGGCAAAGGCTGCAGAAGCAGCAAAGGATATGGCTAAAGCAGCAACCTACTATAGGCAGCTTGTAACAATAGCGGGGTCAACCAATTCCAACAGGGCGGAACTTAGAGAAGCAAAGGCAAAAATGAATAGGTAAACGGTGCCACGTTTTATCTATTATCTCCGGGCCATCCGGGCAATTAGAAAACCGATTCCACTAAATCCCAGGCATTCAAATACACTTGTCAACTCATTGCCGTTATCTCCAGGAACTGGATTAAAGGTCCTGGGAATATGAAGCACTACTAACCAGATGAATAGCATACTGCCAAATAGAATTCCCACTAATCTTTTTTTGATATTCAGGCAAAATGAAAGGCCGGAGCCAATCAGTGCGATAGCGGCGAAATAGGTCCAGAACAGATCACCCGGAATCCAGCCAGGTACAAGGCTTCTTACAAATTCAACATATAAGAAATGATCAATTCCAAAAAGGATCAGTGTAACACCGAGGAAAATCTCCCCGGCCTTTTTCCAAAGGGCTATCCTTGCCGGCATATTGGCAATCTGGAAACTTGCTGATGTTATGAAACAGCAGCCTGCAATAGTTAGCAATTTCAATGGATTAGTCCATGCACCCAGGCTTTCAGGGTTATGCTTAAACTGAAAAGGAAGCTGGAACACCAGGAGAATAACAAGAAACACGAATCCTGTATAGAACGATATGGTAGCAGCTTTTAAATTAAAAATGATGATCAGCCCTACTCCAATAAGCAGAGCTCCTGTAAAGTACACCCAGATCTGAGGGGCGGGTAACCAGGAAGGAGTTTCAGGAATTAAAACCGGGCGAAAACCGGGATAGAGGAATTGTTGCAATCCCAGCCCGGCGAGACAGATACCGAAGAAGACCTGGCCAGCTTTGTTTAGCTTATCCATAGTAGGGGTTGAGCCGCAAAATTGCCGGATTAAAGGAAAACAGCAACTTCAAATTGCTTTCAAAACCCTTTCAAATACTATTTGCCTTGTGGATCTTTTCGCAAATAGCCCTTAATTTGTCAGAGTCGCACCCCATTTCATTTTCACTGGTAAATTAACTTTGGGATGCAAGAGTAATTAGCCATGAAAAAACTTTTTATACTATTAATTATGACAACACTGACAACAGCAATAGACGCGCAAACCGCGGGTAAATATGCTAATGTAAATGGGCTGAAAATGTATTATGAGATCCATGGGACTGGTTTTCCACTGGTGCTGATACATGGTGGGGGGTCAACCATTGAATCTACGTTTGGAAGGATTCTTCCAACCTTGGCAAAAACACATAAAGTGATAGCAGTGGAAATGCAGGCACATGGGCATACGGCCGATATTGACAGACCATTGAGCTTTGTACAGGATGCTGATGATGTGGCGGAATTATTGAAGCAGTTGAAGATTGGAAAGGCAGATATTTTCGGGTTTAGCAATGGAGCAAGTACAACGCTTGAAATGGCGATCCGTCATCCGGAAATGGTTAATAAAATTGTGGTTGCTTCAACGATGTACAAGAAGTCTGGAGCTTTTCCGGCGTTTTGGGATATGATAGCAAATGCCAGTTTTGATGGCATGCCACAGGGATTAAAGGACGCATTTTTAAAAATAAATCCTGATAAGAAAGCTTTGTACCGCAGTTATGAGAGGGATGTAACCAGGATGCAAAACTTTACAGATATCAAAGAAGAGGATATTAAAGGTATCAAGGCCTCTGCGCTGATCATTGTTGCAAACCAGGATGTGCCTACTGTAGAACACGGGGTGGAGATGTTGCGAAATATGCAGCATGCAAGTTTGGCCGTGTTTCCTGGTGGTCATGGGGATTATTTGGGAGAGATAACAACAGTTAAACCGGGAGTGACGGAATATCCGGCGGTTCAGGTGATTGAAGAGTTTTTACAGGGGAAATAGGAGGTCCTCTGATTTTTTCTATGTGAGAGCTACTTAAAAGCGATTATAGAGTTGGCGTTTTCTTGCCGATGATAATTGGGTAGTCCATCAATATTTTGTTGCCTGGGAGAATGAGAGATAACCGAACGCTTTCGGTTGAGAATGAGGGTGTAATCGGCCGATAAATGCTCATTTTTCATTTCATATTTTACGTATAATCCTTTACATTTGCACCCCCAAGCCCAGGTGGCGAAATTGGTAGACGCACTGTCTTCAGGTGGCAGCGCCGTAAGGTGTGCTGGTTCGAATCCAGTCCTGGGCACACAAAAAGCCGAAGCAATTGTTTCGGCTTTTTATTTCTGGCAATGAGAAAGAATTATGATGCAAACTTAATTTCAAAGCGGTTCATCCCACATATCATAGCCAAAAACGCCGCCCTCTCTCAATTATTAACCTTTCGAGGAAACCATCAAATGAATTACCTATTACAGTCCATTTTTCTGGGATTTCATCATGATAACAATCTAAAATATCATATTTGTCATCATTTCGACTTCGAAAACTTATGAAGTCTCCATCGGCAATAAGGCGACAAAATACTATTAAATTATTATCCCAGTCCTCCAGGTAAGTCTGTTGCTGAATGACGTTTTCTTTTGCAATGTCCTTTGTTCCCAAAAATTCAAAGCCACCTAAATCCTGATATTTAAATAAAGTGCAGCCATCAAAAATTTGCAAAAAATCACAGTAATCTTCTGGTAGCTTTATGTGATTATTACCAATAGTAGAGACAATATCGCTCCTTGTCGCTGCAGGATTTTTATGAAATGACACAACTAATCCTTCATAATCTGTAATGTCTTCATTTTGCCCAAAGTGCAAATCAAGCCTTTGCCGCAATTCTTCTGTCATACTTTTCGAATAAAATGGTTTACATTTCATAAATATACGAAACTCGACAAGCATAAAAAGCTTTGTAAAATTGTAATAAAAGATCGGATTCAAAATGACTACCCGATTGTTACACTGGAAATGTGGTCAGAAGTCGCTGTCATTGCTGTATCTTGAAGTCCACCCAGTGCTTTTGTCCAGCATATTTTTTATCAGTCAGGTCAGTTATTTCGAGCATCTCAAATTCTCCAGGTGACTTTTTGCGAACGTAAGTCGAATAGGGTTTAGTGCTGTCAGCATATCCCAGATCATATATAACATGCCCCACCTCCTTCCATTGTTGTTTTTTTAAGGAATAAACGTATAGGGATTTATATCGACTCGCACAACTTGAAAAGTATTCACCAATCTCG
>JAJKIP010000199.1 GCA_021154405.1 Segetibacter sp.
CTGCAAACTTTTTAACCTGTTCTTTAACTGACAGATCGCAGGCATGGGTAAGAATGGTAGTGCGCGGGAATCTCCCCTGTAATTCCTTTCCCGTCAACTGCAGATTTTCCCTGTTCTGAGAACAAAGCAGCAGCGTATGGCCCTGTTTGTCATCGCCAAATATAGAAGCGATTGCTTTTCCCAATCCACGGGATGCACCGGTAATTACGATGTTCATAGAATGATCGTTGATCCACGAAGTAATACCTTTTTTTAGAATTACCGTTGCCATTCAGCGCAATACGACCCCGCACAATTAATTTTGCAGCATGAAATACAGGCATCTCTTCTTTGATCTGGACCACACCCTATGGGATTTTGAAGCCAATGCACGCGCCACGCTGGAGGTTTTATACAGTAATCTTCAACTTGAGGCCAGGGGTATAAATGATTTTGAACTCTTTTACCGGAATTACCTGGCACATAATGAAAAATTATGGGAGCGCTATCGTAAGGGATATATCAAACAGGATGAATTGCGCGTGAAAAGAATGTGGCTTTCCCTGCTTGACTTTAAAATAGCGGATGATGAATTATCCCGTGCCATGAGCGTGCTGTTCCTGGATTTGCTTCCTACACGCACGATCCTCTTTCCTGGAACAAGAGAAATACTTACTTATCTTGCCGCCAAAGGTTATATACTCCATCTTATTACTAATGGGTTTGAAAAAACCCAACATAGCAAATTGAAACACTCGGGTCTCGACGGTTTCTTTAAAGAGGTCATCACATCAGAAGGCTCCAATAGTTTAAAACCCAATAAAGAGATATTTGAGTATGCATTGAGAAAGACCCGTGCTCAATTGCATGAAAGCATCATGATCGGAGATACACCTGAAGTAGATATTTTGGGAGCAAAGAATGCAGGAATGGACCAGGTTTTTGTAAATCATTTACGAATCAGCGTTGAAGAACAACCGACTTACACCGTACATTCATTAAAGGAACTGGAAACTATTTTTTAGTGAAGTATTACCATTCGGCTACAACAGTAACACCACCCAGTGGTTTATCACCAATCTTTACTTTAATCTTTGCATCAAGCGGCAGGAGCAGATCCACCCTTGACCCAAATTTGATAAATCCCATTTCCTCAGCCTGTTTAACTTCCTGGCCTGCCTGCAGGTAATTGACAATACGTTTTGCCAGGGCCCCGGCAATCTGTTTGGTGAGTACTTCCTTGTTACCCTTACGGTATACAACAGTATGGCGTTCGTTTTCAGTAGAAGATTTGGGATGCCAGGCTACGAGGTATTTGCCTTTGTGATACTGGCTATAGGCTACTTCACCGCTTACAGGATTGCGGTTTACGTGCACATTCAATGGGCTCATGAATATGGAAACCTGTATGCGACGGTCAGGAAAGTATTCATCGGCCTGAACTTCTTCAATAGCGACCACCGTACCATCTGCAGGAGCTACTATAGCGTTTTCATTTATGGTCAAAGGTCTTTTTGGAAGGCGGAAGAAGGAAACGAGGAAAAGCAGTAATCCCAGCGTTACCACAAACACAATGACACTCAACACAGGTGCTTCAAAGCTGAAGAAATAAAAAGAAAGCAGATTGAGCAGGGCAAAAATGATAAAACTCCACGCTAATGTAGTATAACCTTCTTTGTGAATTGTCATCGTTTTACTTTAGGGTGCAAAGGTAAGAATGTGATGGAAAATACCTTTAATGTGATTAAAGTCTTTGGAACACAAAGATATATAGCCAGCAAAAGGGAATGGCAAGGATCAGTGAATCAAACCGGTCCAGAAACCCTCCATGACCTGGCAGGATTTGCCCACTGTCTTTTATATTGGCCATGCGCTTAAGCTTTGATTCTAACAAATCACCGAAAGTGCCGAAAATAGCACCTATAGCAGCTAAAATAAACCAAAAGAGACCATCGGTATAGTGCCTGTATGATCCCAGGTCTCTGCATATTCTGGTTGCAACAAATCCAACTACAATTACTGCCAGAATAATACCACCTATGGTTCCTTCCCACGTTTTTTTGGGCGAAATTTTCGTTAAAGGAGTTTTACCAATTAAAGAGCCAACGATATATGCCATCGTATCATTAATCCACATCGTCAATATAATGGTCAACCATACTAGCATATTTTTCATGTGCCATTCTATGCCCATCAGTCGATCATCATCTGATTCAAGATTTATTAATAATCCCCAACTGAGTGAAATATAGAGAAGGCCTGCTGCTGCAGTTCCAAATGATTTCAAATCCACACGTGTTCTTTGAAAAATCCCCAATACCAGCAATACAAATCCAGCTATGGAAACTGGAAGCGAGAAATTTTCTTTTAGCCCATATCCACTAATCTTATATCCAGGTCCGCAAAATAATAACATCAACCCATACCCAAGCACCATAAATCCCAACTTCACATATGGATGATATTTGACATTATAGATCTTCTCCATAATCTTCAAATATTCCCACCAGCAACCAAAATGGATTATGGAAAAAAGAATAAGAAAGCTCCATTCATTCCACAATAACCCCACCAGCATAACAACCACAAAGAGTATTGCAGTCAATGCCCTTATCCTAAATGTTTGCCAATTAAACGCCATTGAAAAATATTAAACCGTCTGCCGTTTTCCAGATATTCTCCTGAATAATTCAAAAAAAGCAATTACAACAGGAATAGCAACCAATCCCCAGAAACTGGCTCCATCTGATTTCATTGCATCACTTAAAGACCTGCCCTCGCGGATATAAAAAAACAGGACTGTCAAAGCCAGCGCATTATTAAGAAAATGGGCTAATATACTCAACCACAATTTGCCTGAATACTGGAATATAAATCCAAGAACAATCCCTAAAAACAGCCTGGAAAGAAATCCATAAAAGGAAAGATGTACTACACTAAAGATTATACTTACAATAATAATAGACAGCCAGGGATTATTGGTAGAACGGGTAAGAAAATTTTGTAACCCTCCCCTGAACAGGGTTTCCTCACACAGGGCCGGTAAAAAAGCCATTACAACCAGCGCTATGATATAATCTTTTGTATCCCTGAGCCGGATAATGGCTTCTACCTGGCGATTATAATCATCCTCCATTTTCATGAATTCAATACGCCAGCTTTCAGGGATCGGGATATGGGCATTAACATAGGATAAACCGGTTGCCACAGCCAACGATGCCCCAATGATCAGTATAACTACTCCTGCCTGTTGAGGACTGGCTCCTTCAGCCAATCCGAGAAGTTTAAATGGCCGGCGATTCAGGAGTAATGCCGTAACCACAGCAGGAATAAAAAATCCAACCACAGCCGTAATCACCTGCAGTAGCTTAAATACATCTGCATAAGCCGGATTATTCATCTGCTTCTGCATTTCTTTCAATTCCAGTCCGGTCATTGACTGCCAAATGGGAGCACTGATACCAGCAGCAATTATCAGCCCTGCCACAGCAAATGCTATCAGCATAAAAAATCCCGCGATATAGGAAATCCCCTTTGAGTTATTATCGTAACTGTAGTTCAGCAATTAACCTGTAAATTTGCAGGCTCAAAAATAGATGACAGACCGCAGATGAGGGGTAGAGTCAGCTTATTTATTTTCAGGCCAATATCTACTCCTAAATCAGTGTCTCTCAATCACCAGCATGATTAAAATTGGCAACATATCGCTTTCCGGATTTCCACTCCTTCTGGCTCCCATGGAGGACGTGAGCGATCCTCCTTTCCGGGCCGTTTGCAAGGATAATGGAGCCGATTTGATGTATACCGAATTTATTTCAAGCGAAGGCCTGATCCGTGACGCTATCAAAAGTCGAAAGAAACTGGACATATTTGACTATGAGCGGCCAGTTGGTATCCAGATCTTCGGTGGTGATGAAGAGAGCCTTTCCCTTGCAGCTAAAATTGTAGAGGTAACCAATCCTGATTTGCTGGATATCAATTTTGGATGCCCTGTTAAGAAAGTGGCACTTCGCGGAGCCGGTGCTGGCGTATTGAAGGATATCGACCTTATGGTTCGTCTCACCTCCGCTGTTGTAAAATCAACTTCATTGCCCGTTACCGTCAAAACAAGACTGGGATGGGATGATAAGATGAAGAATATTGAAGAAGTGGCAGAAAGGCTTCAGGATGTGGGAATAAAAGCATTAGCTATTCATGGCAGGACCCGCACTCAAATGTATAAAGGCGAAGCTGATTGGACACTGATCGGCAAAGTCAAAGAAAACCCGCGCATTACTATTCCCATATTTGGCAACGGGGATATTGACTCTCCGGAAAAGGCAGTCGAATATAGGAACCGTTACGGAGTGGACGGCATTATGATTGGTCGCGCTGCTATTGGTTATCCGTGGATCTTTAATGAGATCAAACATTTCATGCAAACAGGTACTCATTTGCCTGCACCCTCAGTGGAAGAAAGAGTAAATGTAGCCCGTAAACACTTGAGAAAAAGTGTTGAATGGAAAGGGCCAATCGTTGGCATCAATGAAATGCGTCGCCACTACGCCAATTACCTCAAAGGTTTGCCAAACATTAAAGAATATCGCAACAAACTGGTTACCCTTTCCAATGTGGAAGAGATAAATGCAGTGCTGGATGAAGTTGCAAAGCAGTATGCAGGATTTGAATTGGAGAAAACGCCTATCGAACTCGTGAACTATCACGAGAAATGTCCTATTGATTAAATCTTATCATTGAAATAGTCATAGAAAAATGAATGCACAAAATAATGGAGGGTTGACTCATTCAGGCAGTTCCTCACTCTATTCTTCCCTTCATGATGACTATTCAAAAAGGTCTGTTGAACTTCAACAGCAATTGAATTTCCTAAGCCTGGTTCGGCTATCCTTGTTTGCTGGAGCATTGTATTTTGGCTATAAGGCCCTGGTTTCGGGTGCAAATGAATTCCTGATCATTGCTCTGATCCTTTTTATTGGATTTTTAATCATTCTCAGGTGGTATGATAAGCTAAAGAACAAGGTCCAGTTTAACCAGGCCCTTAGTCGGCTCAATGAAAAAGAATGGCAATTCACTCAGGGAAAAAACCCGGGATTTGATAACGGGAAGGAATATACAGATGTTCACCATCCCTATTCCTATGATCTGGATATATTTGGAGAAGGTGGTCTTTTTCCTTACCTGAACCGCACCAGCACTTCTTTCGGAAAGAAGGCGCTGTCGCGATCGTTGCTACATCCGGATAAAAAAAACATCACTGCCCGGCAGGAGGCCATAAGGGAATTAACCGGTAAACTTGAGTTTAGGCAGCAGGTTCAGGCTTATGGAATGATCCAGGAGACCAAAGAGCGGGAAATTCAGCAATTGAAAGCATGGATCAATTCTCCTTCTGTTTTTAGCAATAACGCACTTTATTTCGGGTTATTGATCTTTCCAATAATTTCCCTTTCAGTATTAGCTTATTATTTCTATTCAGAAAAAGATGCTGCGTTAAACCTGTTTTACGGCTTGTTCATTCTAAACCTGGCTGTGGCATTTTCCTTTACACGAAAAATTTCTTCCTATCTGTCTGTATCCACCTCAGTAACAAAAGTGCTTGAACAATTTTCAAAACAACTTGGACTTATTGAGTCCCAAAACTTCCAGACCGGCTTATTACGAGGCATGCAGGAAAAATTAAAGTCAGGGAATATTACAGCCTCTGCTTCCATTGCCAAATTAGCCTCCTTATTCAATTCATTGGAGACTGTGATCAACCTGGTGGTTAGTATTTTACTGAATGGCTTATTTCTTTTTCATATTCATGTCTTGTATCGTTTGGAAAAATGGAAAGAAAAGAATGGAAGGGATATCATGAACTGGCTGGAGCAATTGGGAGAGCTGGAAGCATTAAACAGTCTGGCTTCTTTTTCTTTCAATAACCCGGAATTCTGTTATCCGCTGCTCAAAGGATCAGAAGGATTGAAGGCAATGGATATGGGCCACCCTTTAATAACGGCCAAAAAAAGAATAACCAATAGTATTTCGTTTGATGAACATCCCTTTGTGATCCTTACTGGCTCAAATATGTCTGGTAAAAGCACTTTTCTCCGCACCCTTGGTATCAACCTGGTACTCGCCAGAGCAGGTAGTGTGGTCTGTGCCCGCAAGTTTGACCTTTATCCCTTTGATGTGCATGTAAGCATGCGCATCAGTGATTCCCTGCAAGACAGTGAATCCTTCTTTTATGCGGAGCTTAAACGCCTTCAGCAGATCATCCAGGAACTTGAAGCTGGCAACAAAACCTTTGTGATCCTTGATGAAATATTAAGAGGAACTAATAGCAACGACAAACATAATGGTACCATTGGGCTTATCCGGAAACTGGTTGCTGCGCAGGCTTTTGGCATTATTGCAACGCATGATCTCACGGTTTCCAGGCTTTCTGAGGAATTCCCACAATCAATAGCTAATAAATGCTTTGAATCCCAGATCATCAATGATGAGCTGCTGTTTGATTACAAACTGGGTGATGGTGTTTGCAGTACGCTCAGCGCTTCCTTCCTGATGAAAAAAATGGGAGTGATCTAGCCGATCGCGCTAAGTCATTTTTATGCGCATGGTTTTCATCAGTCCATAGATTGATACAAGGGTCCATGTACCCTCCAGTATAACAAATGGGAAAAAATCTATTAGATAAGATGCATAACATGCAAGTGCGCCTCCTATAATATTCATTACATAAAATGCTCTCTTATTCTTTTCCAGCATCTTTGCTGTATTCATAAAATAGGCCAGAAGGATCAGTCCCACGCCAATAGTGCCGATTAGATCATTGTATTGCATAACATTTCAATTGAGTATCAAACAGCAGAAATAGTACCGAAATGGCAGGATGAATCTGGGAATTAACAATTATCTGTTTCGTGTAACCTCGGCAATTTTCCTGTAAAGGTCTTCTGGCTTAAAGGGCTTATGCATGAAATCCGTAAATCCGTACTCCTTTAACTCTTCCCGCATATTTTCATACACGGCAGCAGTGAAAGCGATAACGGGTATATGATCATTGATCTTCTTTAGTTCCTTTATAGCGGTTTTGCCGTCCATTACAGGCATTTCCAGGTCCAGCATCACCAGGTCAAAATCTTCCTGCATCATCTTTTCTACAGCTATCTGGCCGTTTACAGCCTCAGTAACAATGATCCCTTTCTTTTCCAGGGTTTTCCGGGCTACGATCATATTGATGGGATTGTCCTCTGCTACCAATATTCTCAGATTGACCAGGTCATCATCCCTCCATTTGAATTTGGTCATCTTCCCGCTGGATTCTTCCTGTTTATATAAGGTGACATCAATCTGAAAAAAGAAATTACTGCCCGATCCTTTTTGACTGTTAAGATTCAATCTGCCATTCATCAGTTTCACCAGGTTCCGGGAAATGGAGAGTCCCAGCCCTGTTCCTCCATATTTCCGGGTAGTAGCGCTATCTCCCTGGCTAAAGCTCTCAAATATTGATTCAAACGCAACCGGATCAATGCCTATTCCTGTATCAACCACGCAGAAAAGAAGACTTACCGTCGACAAATTCTGGTTAACAATTGCGCAGGATACAGTTACCCCTCCTTTATGTGTGAACTTTAACGCATTGGATACGAGATTATTTAATACCTGCATTAACCGGAGATCATCAGCAAATACTGTTATACTTTCCAGGCGCTTGTCCATATCCAGGGTGTAGGACAACCCTTTGTCTTCAAAGAATGGACGGAAAGTGCTGTGCAACTTTTTCAATAAGGTTCCCATATTGAATACATGCGGACTCAGCTCCAGCATTCCTGATTCGATCTTGTTGTAATCAAGCACATCATTGACCAGGCCAAGCATGTGCTCACTCAGGTTATTAAGAATGGAAAGGGATTCTTTTTGCTCATTGAGATGCTTTTCTTCCAGCAATAATTGGGCAGTACCAATGATGCCATTGAGTGGTGTTCTCAATTCATGGCTCATATTGCTTAGGAAGGTAGCTTTTACCCTCGAAGCTTCTTCGGCTTTTGTTTTTGCCATGACCAACTCCTGCTCTGCTTTTTTTCTGTAGGTGATATCCCTTGCATAAAAAGCCGCGCCAATTACCTGTCCGGATACATTCAGTATAGGTGTTGCCACCAGTTCAAAGGTTTTTTCCTCAAAAAAATATTCTTCACTGAAAGTTTCCCCATCAAAGGCACGGCGATATTGTTTAAGCCATTGTTGAGGGTAGTTAATACCCCGGATGACGGGCGACATGTCATATCCGGGATAGACATTGATCCCGAATATTTCTTTCATGTCCTGTTTGTATACTTCGTTGGCAGCTATGATCTCAAAATTGTTGGTAATGCTCCAGATGCTTCCTTTTGTATTATCGATAAGTGTCTGGAGGTTGATGGTAGATTGTTCCAGCCAGTCTTCATTGCGACTATTATACCTGACAATGTAGATACCAAAACAGCTTACCAGCAGAAAAGAAAGGAAATAGTTAAAGGTGCGGAAAGGGATCATCATATTCTCCTTTACAGATTGAATTGGAGAATAGGTCTGAATGATCGCCGTACCAATAAACAGCACAGCAGGTAAAAGCGTGAAGAATAGCAGCCAACCTTCATTGTTTCGGTAAGAAAACAGGTTAAGCGCGATAAAAAGATAAATGATGTAATAGGTACTCACTCCCATACTTGCGCCAGTATAATTATCGAAAAAGAACACGCCGGCGTAAGCAACGGATAGCAGCACGATCTTGGCTGCATGCCGCTTCTTATACCTCACCAGTAGCCCAGTTAAAATAAACCCTGCCGTGGTGATCAGGTAAGCTGCCAGGAATTTACGGTGATGAGAATGGGTGCTGGGATAAAGACCTATGAAGAAGAAAAACCAGCCTATAACTGAAATAGTCCAAAAAATATTGATGAGAATAATAGCCTTTTTCTGCCGCACTTTTAACGTGGGATGGCTACCGTTGTTAACGATAAAGCTGAGAATGGAGTTCAGCAGTGGCATTCAAGGACAGTTAAGGTTCGGTTCGATTGGATTTTATCTATAGGATAACTCCGAAATGGCTATCCTATTGCTTTATAGTGCAACCGTTTGCACGATATGTTTTGCGAAATTGACTGAAATCCAGATTTTGAAGTATGCGCCTGCACAAAACCCCATCTATAGGGGAGAATTGATGGCTTTTAGAACAACCTTATCATCGGGAGAAACGGAAGAACCGAAGTAATCTGTCAATACTCCCTGTTCGGACACAAGGTATTTGGAAAAATTCCAGCCTGGAGCTTTTCCGCACCAGCCATTCCGGGAAGGGTCAGATAGCCACTGAAATATGGGGTGCTGTTCCTGGTTTTTAGCCACTACAACTTTTTGGGTTAAGGGAAAACTGATACCGTAATTGGTCTCACAAAATGCGGCAATCTCTTCATCAGTCCCTTTTTCCTGCCTTTTAAAATCATTTGCCGGAAATCCGATCACCACCAATTTATCCTGATATTCAAGATACAGTTTCTCCAATTGGGCATATTGGCCGGTATAACCACAGTCACTTGCTGTATTAACCATCAGTACCTTCTTTCCTTTAAAAGAGGAGAAATCTATAACCGTTCCGTTATTGGCAACTGCTTTTAGATCATAAAATGAATAGATTGGCTGGGTCTTATTAATGTTTTCAATATGCCTCGTATTTCTTCCAGCCATTTTATTTAACCACATAAATATTGGATAAACCACCCTCAGAAATCTCTGTCGAAAACTCATGTTCATAATTTAATAGTCCTGTGTCATCTCAAAACCCATTTAAACAATCGAAGCTTGCCCTTAAAAGGAGGATATTTGATATTGGGATCAAACCAGTTTGGTGTTTTCATTACAGCTTTGCGGTGGCTAAATGTATCAAAAGAATATTTACCATGATAATTCCCCGTTCCGCTAGATCCCCTTCCGCCGAATGGTAAATGATGATTGGTAAAATGCCAGCTGGCATTGTTAACACAACCCCCACCAAACTGAACACTATTCAACCAGTCCTTTTCTTTGGAACCGCTGGAAGTAAATATATAGAAAGCCAATGGGTCAGGATTTCGATTAATTACATTCATTGCCTGTTCTTTTTCCTGAAAACTGATAACCGGAAGTACGGGTCCAAATATTTCATCTTTCATAATAGGGTCCTGCATACTTACATTATCTATGAGAGTAGGTTCAATGAATAATTCCTTTTTATCTGATCTTCCACCATGCAGGATATTGCCTTTGGATAAATAAGAAACTACACGGCTAAACTGCTTTTCATTGATCATCTTTCCATAACTGGAACTGGATTCCGGCCTGTCACCAAAAAACTGAAGCAATGTTTTTTTCATTGCATCAACCAGTGCATCCTTTTGTGAAGAATGCACAAGCACATAATCCGGTGCCACGCACATCTGACCGGCATTACTGAACTTGGTAACAGCAATTCTTCTTGCTGCAGTTTTGATATCTGCATCTGATTCAACCACGCAGGGGCTTTTGCCACCCAATTCCAGTGTTACCGGTACCAGCTGCTCTGCTGCCATCTTGTAAATGATCTTACCCACTGCTGTACTGCCTGTATAGAAAACATGATCAAAGCGGAAACTGTTCATCATCGCAGGCAATACAGTTTGTCCTTCCCCCTCTACATAGAGGATATATTCTTTAGGAAAAATAGCCTGTATCATTTTCTTCATTACACCTTCAGTAGCAGGAGCAAATTCACTGGGCTTGAGCACTACGCAGTTGCCCGCTGCAATAGCTCCAACCAGCGGATTTATCAATAGCTGAAAGGGATAGTTCCACGGAGCAATGACCAGTACCACTCCTAATGGTTCCTTCATTATTCTGCTGGAAGATGGAAGATTCAAAAGATTGGTGGATACTCGTTCCGGGCTCATCCAGTTATCGAGATTATGAAGCGCTGATTTCACACCGTTCACAACAATACCCAACTCAGTAATCCAGCTTTCTTCGGGACTTTTCTTAAGATCAGCATACAAAGCATCGTATAGTTCATTCTCAAAGCGCAGAATTGAATCCCTCAATTTCTTGAGACTTTCCCTTCGAAAAGATGCAGTCCGGGTTTTACCCGAATCAAAGTATTGGCGCAATGCGTTAAGCTGATCAGTCATGACTTTAATTATGTAACCACAATTTAAGAAAATCGACTGCCTTTATTCCCTATCTTTCTAAGATGAAAAAGCAAAAAATCCGTTGGGGCATAATCGGTTGTGGCCGTATTGCCCGCAAATTCGCAGATGATCTTAAATGGGTAAAGGGAGGAACATTAACCGCAGTCGCTTCCCGCAGTCTGGACAATGCAAAGAAATTTGCAAAGGAATTCAAGGCTACGCATGCGCATGGCAGTTACCAGGATATAGTGAATAATAAGGAAGTAGATGTGATTTACGTGGCAACCCCGCATTCTCATCATTACGAGCATACATTACTTTGCCTCCAGCACAATAAGGCAGTTTTATGTGAAAAACCGTTTGCCATGAATAGCAGGCAGACCAGTGAAATGATAAAAATGGCAAAGGAGAAAAAGATATTCCTAATGGAGGCAGTATGGACAAAATTCCTTCCACATTATAAAAAAATGCAGGAACTGATCCGGAAGAACAAGATCGGTGAAGTAAAAAGTGTATTGATAAATTTTGGGTTTCGGCTTAGGGATGATGCACCGGCACGACTGTCAGATCCGGCATTGGGTGGTGGAACTCTGTTGGACATCGGTATTTACAATGCATTCATGGTACTTTCCATTCTTGGCAGACCAGATGAAATACAGGCAACCATGATACCTACAGCAGCAGGTGTGGATGAACAGTGTTCGGTAACCTTTATTTATAAAAAAGGTGCACTGGCCCAGTTATTCAGTTCCTTCTCTACCAATCTTCCAACTGAGGTTCATATCAACGGCACAAAGGCCTATATTAAATTGACCAGTCGTTTTTATGATCAGACATCAAAAGTGGAATTACATTATGGTATGGGTGATAAAGGCAAACCCGTTAAATTAAAAAAGACCAGGGGCATTGGCTACTGGCACGAAGCAAAGCATGTAACGGATTGCCTTAAGGCCGGATTAACGGAAAGCCCGGTTATGACCCATGCCAACACACTGGAATTAATGGAAGTACTGGATGAGATACGCAGGATAGCAGGCATAAAATATGCAGTAGATTAATTCCTTAACTTCGGAGTACCATGACGGACGAATACTTCATGATGCAGGCGATCAAAGAGGCCAAAAAAGCACTGGAAGATGATGAAATTCCTGTTGGTGCCATTGTGGTGATCAATGAACGGATAATTGCCCGCGGTCATAATATGACTGAAAAATTAAATGATCCCACAGCCCATGCAGAAATGATCGCCCTTACTTCTGCTTTCAATATGCTGGGTAGTAAATACCTGCCTGATGCAACGCTTTATGTTACCGTTGAACCCTGCCTGATGTGTTCAGGTGCCATCTATTGGAGCAAACTGGGCAAGCTGGTTTATGGTGCTGATGATGAAAAGAATGGTTACAAAAAAACTACAGGCACCAACTGGCCATTCCACCCTCGTACAGAACTGATCCGCGGCGTACTCAAAGATGATTGCGCCAAATTGATGCGGGATTTTTTCAAGACAAAAAGATAAACAGGCTAATTCCCCTCTTTTTCTGAATCTTTTCGAAATCAGGAATAATTCATACTGAATTCAACAGTAAGGCAATAAATTTGTTGTCCTTTCAGGTACCCAACATTTTTAATTACTTAAACTAAATAGTTATGGCATTTACCTTACCTGCGTTACCATATGCACATGATGCTTTGGAACCGCATATTGACAAACAGACCATGGAGATCCATCATGGCAAGCACCACCAGGCTTATGTTGACAATCTTAATAAAGCCATTGCAGGCACCCCTAATGAAGGAAAATCTCTGGAAGAGCTGGTTGCTAAAGCTGGCGCTATTTCACCCGCCGTACGCAATAACGGCGGAGGTCACTGGAACCATAGTTTCTTCTGGGAAATCCTAGGACCCAAAGCAGGCGGCAAACCTTCTGGCAAACTGGGTGATGCTATCAATGAAGCATTTGGATCATTTGAAGCCTTCCAGGAAAAATTCAATGCAGCTGGTACTACCCGTTTCGGTTCTGGCTGGGCCTGGCTGATCGTAAAAGATGGCAAGCTGGAAGTGACTTCCACTCCAAACCAGGATAATCCATTAATGGATGTTGCTGAAGTAAAAGGAACACCAATACTTGGCGTTGATGTTTGGGAACATGCTTATTACCTGAAATATCAGAATAAACGTCCTGATTACCTCAAAGCTATCTGGAATGCTATTGATTGGAGTAAAGTGGGTGAAAGATATGAAGCAGCAGTAAAACAGAAATCAGCAGTAGCTTAATCAAGTTATAATCGATGCCAGGTGTTCCACCTGGCATCTTTCCTTTTAAGGTACGGGATCATAGCCACTACCACCCCAGGGATGACATTTACTGATACGCCTTATTGTTAGCCATAGGCCTTTAAATATCCCATGCTTTTTAAAAGCTTCTAAAGAGTAATGGGAACATGTTGGCGTAAAACGGCATTTGGGTCCAAACCATGGAGAGATAACCAATTGATAAAATTTTATCAATAGTATAAAGGGAAGGCTCAATATACGAAGTACTGTTTTCAATTAACCGCATGGATTATTTTCTCCAGTCTGCCGATTGCTCTGCCTGTTGAATCAAATACAACTTTATAGTCAGGCAATTCCTTTCCGGAATAGATAAAAAAAACAGCCAGCTTATGGTTTTGTTGCAAAAGCAATTCAGTTAAAGGCAATTTTTGCAATCGCCATGCTTCACGTAATCGTCGCTTGATCTTGTTGCGATCTACAGATTTCTTAAAGTTCCTGCTGCTGGCTCCCGCACCGAATTGCAAGGCAGGTCCATTCTCTGTAAATAAATAATGCACCCTGATGGATCCACTGGAAAAGCTTTTCCCGCCATTGAATAACTCTTCAATAACCTTCCTGCTTTTCACCCGCTGTTCCTTTCCAAGTCCGAATCGCTTTGCCATTGCAACACAAATAAACAAAAAAGCCTCTCCGACGCGTCGGAGAGGCTACTATAATATTGATTACCCAGATCCCTTTACAGGATCAGTTGAGTATTATTTCAATTTTTTCTCGTCAGAAATTGTCAGTTTCTTGCGGCCTTTTGCACGACGGCTTGCCAATACTTTACGACCATTGGCTGTTTGCATACGCTTGCGGAAACCATGAACGGTTTTGCGGCGGCGGCGATGTGGTTGAAATGTACGTTTCATTGTTTTAAGTTTTTTGTCCTCGGCTTCGCTAAAGCTTCGGCAGATAAAAGAGTCTGGGAGAACAGCCTCGATTCTTTTCACCAACAGGTCACCACACCCGTTGTTTGTGAAAGGACGGCAAAGGTAAGGGAAAGCAGCCTTTTTACCTAGTGAATGTCTTTAGAAGATGACGGCGTTTAATGCTTTTGAGGCACTTAAACAGGCTGCCTGTTAACTGTCTATTGTATGATCTAAAAATTGAAATCTGTTCCCCCTGAGAATCATTTCATTATAAAGGTCTGGCTAGACCCTGCCGGGACATTCTCAAGACTCTGCCATGACCTCCTTAAGATAACAGCAGGTATACAGTCCATACACAATCCCCATACACTACGTAGATGGTCCGCATGCTCCATATTCCAGCCAGTAACAGGTATCATCCCTCCAGGTCCAGATGCCTGGCCTGAACAGCCTCCCCAAAAAATACCGTGGCATGGCTGTCAAAATCCTCTATAGAATCTGTTGTATGGAATTGCCGCTGACCATTCCGGCTGCACTGCTTTTCAATCTCTGGATGACGCTGTAGGTAATCTTCAAGGCTATTGGCAACAATCTCTCCCTGTGAAAGGAGCTTTACACCAACCGGAATATGTTGCTCTATTTTATTTTTAAGCAGGGGATAATGCGTACAGGCCAGCAAAAGCACATCGATCCGTTCTCCCTTTTCAAATATGTTATGCAGGTTTTTCTTTATAAAGAAATCAGCCCCACTGCTTTCATGCTCATTGTTCTCAACCAGGGGTACCCACATGGGGCAGGCTTCCTGGTAAACCTTTATGCCCGGAAAGAATTTCTCAATTTCTATCGGATATGAATTGGATGATACCGTTCCATTGGTGGCCAGTATCCCCACGCTTTTGGTTTCGGAAAAAGTACCAATAATCTCAGATGTAGGTCGTATCACTCCCAAAACCCTTTTGGCTGGACCAATACGGGGCAGATCGTTTTGCTGAATAGTGCGTAATGCTTTTGCTGAAGCTGTATTGCAGGCAAGAATCACCAGCGAGCATCCCTGGTTAAAAAACCACTCCACACATTGAAGTGTATAGTGATAAACTGTATCAAATGAACGGTTACCATAAGGCGCCCGTGCATTGTCCCCCAGATAAACGTAATCATACTGGGGAAGTTTATTGACGATCTCTTTTAATACTGTAAGACCACCATAACCGGAATCAAATACGCCGATAGGTTTCTGCATTGCTCGGGATTTTTCAATGCAAGCCGAAATTATTATGGTTTCGGCTTGGCTCCTGTTGCTGGCTTGGCTGCAGCTGGCTGCTTTGCCGGATCAGGATCATCACCAAGATAGAGAAGTTCCTGCGGCAAGCCGCTTAATTTTAGATCTCGCGCAACTGCCAGAAAGATATTATCAATCGGGAAGCCGGCTTCATAAGTCTGCGGCTTCAATACAATGGTATATTTTTTTCGCGCCAATACCTTCTTATACGCCTCTGCTACAACTACAAACAATGGGTTTGCCAGTTGGCTTCTTTTATTACCTGATTTGTTTTGTGCTATCTGTTGCCAGTAAACAATATTGAGAGCCATTTTCTTTCTTTGTTCTGTTGTGAAATCAAGTAAGGCCTTTGCTTTCTTTCCCTGGGCTACAAGTGCTGAATCAGCTTTATAGGTGCTATCCAGGCGTGCATATTCATTCTGATAATATTCATACTCCACACCTAGCGAATCTCTTTCATATATCTGTACAAGGCTGTCAACAGTACGATAACCAGGCATTGCCTGCACCATCAGGTCCAGATCAAATACTCCTACTTTAATTGCCTGTCCATTCACCTGTTTACCGGCAAACAGAACAACAGCGCAGACAATAACAGCAATCAATTTTGTTCTCATTACGTTTCGTTTATTGGCTTAAAAAAATAGCCCTGTTTCCTCAAGTGATACAGGGCTTATTGTTATCAATTATTTAGGATTAACGCTGAGGCAGAGCGCCAGTACCAGTAGCGTTGGCGGCCTGCGGGGGAACTTTCAATTTCAGCCTGGTTGTTACCAACGGGAAAAGATTGTCGGCATCAGGCATTACAATAAATGCTTCCCTCGTCATCACATGGGTATAGCCCTTTTCTTTGGCTATTGCCTTGATGGCATCATACACTTCTTTATAGATGGGGCCCAGCAATTCATTTTGTTTGGCTTCAAGAGCCTGCTGTTCTATCTGGTTCCAGTTCTGGATCTGGTAAATATAACCTGGTAATTCTTTAGCTACCTCATCACGTACAGCCTTGGGAGTTTTTACAGAATCCCTGTAAATACTGTCTTTCCACTGGTACTGTGTGATAAGACGAGTGTATTCCGGCTGAATTGAATCGGCCCTGTATTTGGCCAGTAAGGTATCCAGCTTTGCAGTCCCAGGCATATACTGAACAACCTGGTCAACACTGATGTAAGCAATTTTTGTTTGGGCACTTGCAATATTTCCTGCAACCAGGAAACAGATCGCTACTACTAATGCTTTCAATTTTTTCATAAATTCTATTTCGTTTATCTCGCTTTTGGTCTGCTTCTGCGAAGCAGCATTTTAAGTTTTAAATGTTGTCTGATCAGATTGTCACTAAGATTAATAATCGGAGGAATAAGTTGCCTCTTAGGTTTTCTTTAACATTAATTCCTGATCCCCAGTTCTCTCAGTACATCTTCACTCTTGTCTAATTTGGGGTCGGCAAAGATAATGGTAATTCCTTCACTTTTATCCAGCACAAAATCATAACCCCGTGCAGTAGAAAGCTTCTGTACGGCATTGTATACTCTGTCCTGTATCGGTTTGATCAATTCCTGACGTTTTTTAAACAGATCTCCTTCGAAACCAAAGCGTTGACGCTGAAGGTTACGGAGCTCTTTTTCTTTGGATACAAGTTGATCTTCTCTCTTCTTTTTCAGGTCTTCAGGCAGCATAACCTGCTCTGCATCATAATCCTTATACATTTTATCCAAGGCTGCCTGTCTGGCATCAATATCTTTTTGCCAGTCAGCTGCAATATCATCCAGCTGTTTTTGCGCTTTTGTATAATCCGTCATCTTTTCCAGAATGTAACGTGTATCGATGATGGCATACTTCTGCGCACCAGCGGTAATTGCAATGGTAACCATTGCAAAAACAAATAGCAGTATCTTTTTCATGTTTCAGAATTTTCTTATTTAAGGAATGCTTTTTATTCTGGCTCAAAGCCCAGCATGAATGTAAACTTGGATGCATTTTTCAATCCCTGTCCTGCCTGGATCCGGTCGAGGCCTATACCATAATCAAATCCAAGTAAGCCAAACATCGGCAGGAAGAATCGCATGCCCACACCCACACTGCGGCGGAGGCGGAATGGATTATAATCCTTGTAATCATACCATCCATTGGCTGCTTCAAAGAAAGTCAAACCATAGATCGTTGATCCGGGATTGGTAACAAGGGGATACCTTAATTCCAACTGGTATTTATTGAAGAGGACAAAGAACCTTGATGCACTTTGCTGATCAGGGTTCAGTGTGGGGTCAGAATTCTCATAAACCGGATACCCGCGTTGTGCAATGATATCATATCCCAATAAACCATAGTTATTGGTCAAACCGGCATCACCCAGCTGGAAGCGCTCAAATGGTGAATATTCCAGTTTCCTGTTGTAACGACCCATGAATCCATATTTCGCTGCCATCTTCAACACAAACTGCCTGTTCTTCTCAGCACCCAATGGTTTTCCAATGGGAACGTACCATTCTGCATTGAAACGCCATTTATGATACTCAGGGTTCTTATATGGGTTTTTGGAATCAACAAGACCCGGATCCAATTTCGAGTAAGGAAGCGTGGCCTGAACACTGGCTGTAAAGTTTGAACCACTTCTTGGGAAGATCGGATCAAATACAGATGAACGCGACAGCGCAATACGCAAGCTCAGGTTATTGGATGTTCCGGAATTAATACCCGCGAAAATGGGGTAATTCATCATCTTATATTGGGTATAGCTCAGGGTATATACGAGGTTGAAATAGTCATCCGGCCATTTCAATTGTTTTCCCAGTGAAACAGAGAATCCGTTTACTTTAAGGAAGTTGGTATCTGAGCGTTTCCTGTCTATTCTTCCTGTGAGATAATCAAATGCGTTAGAATATTTACTATTGTTATAGGCGAGTGTCAGTGAATTCCTCTTCTTGCCACCCAGCCAGGGTTCTGTAAAGGAGAAATTATAAGATCGGAAGGCACGTCCATTAGATTGAACACGGATACTAAGCTTCTGTCCATCCCCAGTTGGTAGTGGATCCCAGGCCTGCTTCTTCCAGATATTCTTAATAGAGAAGTTATTGAAGGTTACACCAAGTGTACCAGTTAACCCGATACCACCACCCCATCCGGCAGAAAGCTCAAGCTGGTCAGAAGATTTTTCTTCCAGCTTCCAGTTGATATCAACGGTTCCATCATCAGCATTAGGTACAACGCCTGGATTAATTGTCTCCTGATTGAAATAGTTGAGGTTAGCCAACTCACGTTGAGAACGGATCAGGTCACTGCGACTAAACAATTCACCTGGGACGGTTCTCAACTCACGGCGAATCACGTGATCCTTTGTTCTTTCATTACCAGATATGGTCACATTCTTTATACGCGCCTGGGGACCTTCACTTATACGAATCTCATGATCAATTGTATCATTGTATACTGCGGTCTCAACCGCTTCAGCATGGAAGAAAAGATATCCATCATCCTGATAGTAGCCGCTAATATCACCGCCTTCCTGGCTCATTTCCTTCCCGATCCGCTTGTTAAGGATATCCAGATTATACACATCTCCTTTGTGAATGCCTAATACCACATTCAATAAGGAATCAGGGTATTTGGCATTTCCTTTAAATGCAATATTGCCAAAATAATATTTTCTTCCTTCATCCACTTTGATATCGATATTCATATTACCATTTTTGGTAGTATAAATATTTGTATCAACTATCTGCGCATCACGATAACCCTGTGAGTTATAATAGCGAATGATCTTATCCCTGTCTTCTTCAAATTTTTTGGGATCAAATTTAGCAGAGCTGAATAGTTTAAATCTGAAATAAGGATCAAGAACTCTTTTTGTTTTGCTGGGAGAAAGGAATCCATAATCCCTCATATACTCACGGAAGGTGGGAACGGATTTGGCACCAAATCTACCTGTATCATAGGTGGGGAAAAGAGTAAACCGGCTCATTTCCTTGGTGCCCTTCATTTGTTTTTTCAGCTTCATTGCATCCACCTGCTCATTACCAAAAATGCCAACATCATTGATCCGCACTTTCTTTCCTTTGTCAACATAGATGGTCAGTGAGTTACTATTGACAAATGTTGGATCATTCTTTTCATCGATCTTCACTGTAATGAACTGAAAACCTTTATCGCGGAAATACTTTTGTGTAACCTCAATAATATTTCGCCGCATATTCTCTGTGATAATCGTCTGCTTGGCAAGACCTATCTTGCCCTGCAACTCTTCCGCTTCCGTTTTCTTGATACCAATAAATTTGAAATTACCAAGACGTGGCCGCTCCACTACTGCTATTTCAACACTTACCCTGTCGTCTCGGACCCTGGTGATATATATCTGAATTCCGGAAAATAGTTTTTGACGCCAGAGATTGGCAATAGCCTTGGCAAAAATATCTTCGCCTGGGTGAGTAAATTTATCGCCGGGATTCAACCCTGAAATTGAGCTTACGATTGCGGTATCGAGGTGACGTATACCAGTAACGGTTACATCATTGATAAAATATTGTTTGGGTATTCTGGCACTGTCCCATTGGATTAAAACAGGATCAACAGAAGTAGGTCTGGTTGTATCCTGGGCATGCACAGATAGCACACATGAAACAGCCATTATCACAAAAACACTGATACGAAGTAAAAATCGTTGCATGGTTGATTGTTCTGGTCAATTGTTTCCCGGGGTCGGAGATCGGGACGCAATTAGTTTGTATTCTGTATATTATAACGGACGCAAACTTTGTTACGCCGGCAATTTAAATGTAAATAATGAAACTGTTTGTTAAAAGCCAGTCAAGAAACCGGGTCGCAGAATCCTCTCTTTCTCCACTTTAAATTCTCTTTGCCTTTACTCTGGGTCTGCGGTTTCTCTCTTTTGCGTCCTCTTTACCTCCTCGGAATCCGGGGAGCGTTTAAGGTATCATAATCCACTCATTGTAACTTCTTCGTATCCACTTCATCAGCTATCTGCTCGCCTGTTTTCCCAAATCTTCTTTCTCTCCCCTGGTAATCAAGGATGGCTTCATACAAATTATTCTTACGGAAATCCGGCCAACGCACATTGGTGAAATATAACTCTGCGTAGGCAAGCTGATACAGCAGGAAATTGCTGATCCGGAACTCTCCACTCGTGCGGATCATGAGCTCGGGATCTGGAAATTCACTGGTGCAGAGATAGTGCTGCAGGGTACTTTGGTCAATCTCTTCCAAGGCAATCCGGCCTTGCTTTACTTCATGCGCTATATTTTTCACGGCATTCAGCAGTTCCCAGCGCCCGCTATAACTCAGGGCCATAACCAGGTTAAGGCCAGTATTCTTTTTTGTGAACTCAAGGGCCTCATTTAGTTCCTGCCTTGCATATTCGGGAAGCATGTTCATATCCCCAATCACATGCAGTTTGATATTATTTTTATGCAGGCTTTCCACTTCCTTGCGAATCGTGTTAACCAACAATTCCATAAGGCCGATCACCTCATATTCAGGGCGGTCCCAGTTTTCAGTGGAAAATGCATAAAGCGTGAGATAACCAATGCCTAATTCAGCGCAGCCTTCAACAATATTGCGTACACTCTCTACGCCATGGAAATGTCCATAGAGGCGGTCCTGGCCCTGCTCCCTGGCCCAACGCCCGTTTCCATCCATTATGATGGCAATATGGCGTGGCAGCCGGTCCTTATCAATCTGGTCTAAGAGTGATGACATGTTCTTAAGGGGGGCAAAGGTAAGGAATTCATCTATCAGGAGGCCCGTCATTAACATCCGCAGCCAAGCTCAGAATTGACCCTAATTGGCAGTAGGGCAGCGGTAAGATTGCAGGTTGAAAGTGACATGAAACATGGCGGTCACAAACTGGTCTTTCTGCTTGCTATTACCCCTGGCCCTGCCCGGGATACCTATCGGCTCTCCAATTTCGTTTGAGCGGTCATGCAGAAAATAGGCGGGTGGCTGCGGTAATCCGGAAGCCGGGTCCCAAAAAACAATAGGATCCACATAGGTCGTACTCACATCATCCAGGTAATCTGTCTGGGCAAGGCGATACAGTATTTCAAATCCTACATTGATCTTTTCATTAAGGGAATATTTGATACCTACTCCAAAAGGAATACTAAGTGCCATGGCGCTATAGGGCTTCCTTTCAGGGTAAAGGTTGGTCCCCTGGCCTTCTGTGTTCAATGGTCTTAAAAAGATCTTTTCTCCGTTGAGATATGCAAAGGGATCATAGCTGAATGCTCCGATACCAAAAGTGATATAAGGTGTATAATTGAATCCGGGCTCGCCAGGCATAAAGCGGAAAAAGTTGAAATCTCCCTGCAGCGTGAGTTCCCATACATTGGTATTGAAACTCAGGTTGCGGCGATACATGTATTCATTATGCGTATTGTATTTATCAGAATAGCCAAGCCTTGCATAGCTGGCTCCAATACGTGCAGAAATATAATTGCTGAAATTCTTACGGAAGAAAATTGTGCCCGCCATCTTGGGCCTGTTCAAATGCGCACGCGTATTAAGGTCGCCGAAATAATGGGCAGCACCCAGACCAATGCCAAATTCACCTTCCTGAACAATGGCGTCCTGTGCAAAAATTGGGGCTGGAACTAACGTTACAAGCGCACCCAGACATACTACTACCAGCAATTTCCTCATCATATCCAGAAATAAAAAGGTTGGAGTTAGTTAGAACGGAAAAATAACAAATTTCTTATTACCGGGGCTGTTAAATATCGGGGAATTTGG
This sequence comes from Segetibacter sp., assembly GCA_021154405.1. Lineage (GTDB taxonomy): Bacteria > Bacteroidota > Bacteroidia > Chitinophagales > Chitinophagaceae > JAJKIP01. The sequence goes on from JAJKIP010000199.1 coordinate 22,338, forward strand.
AATGTTGGAATTGAAAAGTTTAGAAAATGCCAATTCCAACATTCCAGTATGAGACTTATTTATTGGCCAATAAAAATGGACCGTAAAATCCCTATTAGTTGCGTTTATCCAGACCCCAGGTAAGCTTGTTATGAAGAGTCTGCAAAAAGTTATTTTCACTAAGGCGTAACAGGCTGATATCAAAGCTCTCTTTGCGGATGGCGAGGGATACATTCTTGCCTACAATTTCCCGGCGGCTATCAAGCGCACAGATGATCTCATCATAGCGGCTCTCCACTTCAAAAGAGATCACATTGTCATCCGGCACAACTATGGGCCGGGCATTCAGGTTATGCGGCGCTACAGGAGTGATCACAAAGCTTCCTGACTCCGGAAAAACAATCGGCCCCCCACAGCTAAGCGAGTAACCGGTTGAGCCCGTTGGAGTGGCTACAATAAGTCCGTCTGCCCAGTAAGTATTCAGGAATTCACCGTTAAGGTAAGTGTGGATTTTGATCATTGTAGCGGTATCCCGCTTGTGAATGGCAAATTCATTAAGGGCATAGGGTACATTGCCAAATAGTGGAAGATCGGCATCCAGGTGGATCATCGTTCTTTTATCTGTAACAAAGGTCCTTTTGGCAATTGCCTGAATGGCTTCCCTGATCTCATGCTGACCGATACTGGCTAAAAATCCAAGTCGACCGAAATTAATACCAAGAATGGAAATAGGCTTGTCTCTTATGAGCGTAATGGTATCCAGCAGCGTTCCATCACCTCCAAGGCTGATGATAAATTCAATTTCCGGCGTTATATGTTCTGAAAGTGAAAATGTAGTTGTGTCATCCGGCAAGCGAATATTGTTCTTTATCTGATCATGAAACTGTTCAAAGATCAGTGGTTTTATTTTTTGCTTCGCCAGTTCATCAAAAAACAATTGGACATTCTCCTCCTGATCCTTTTCCAATACCCGGCTATAGATGGCTGCTTTCATGAAATTTGATTACCTCAAAATATTGTCTTCCTGTGTAAAAATAGCCCGTTTTGACCTAACTGGTTAAATGACCATTCCAGCTTGAAGGTAAAGTCATATACGCTGGTGATATCAATTCCAACACCTGTAGAATATAGCATCTTGTTGGAAAGGTAATTATTACCGGGATAGGGATTGTAAATATATCCCGTATTGCCATATATACGTCCGTAAATATTGATAGGAATTCTGAAAGGAGCCAGTTTTTTAGTTCCCGGAACCTTTACATCAAAATTGAAAAGCTTCCTTGTCAGTGACGCTTTCAGGTAACCGCCAGCAGTACCATCAATAACATAATATTCATATCCCTGAAGGAACACATCGGAATAACCCAGCAGTCGCTGATTATAATAAGGTTGTTTGAATGGCAGTTTAATTATTCCGTAGCTATTGAGACTAAAAAAAGATTTCGGTCCTGTTGGCCAATTGCCGGATGCTTTCACAGCTAACTGCCATACATTAACTGCTTTAGTAATCCCCCTTTTACCAATACTGATTTCAGCAGCATATCCTTTGGATGGATAGGGAATATAATCAAGATCATAATACGACATTATGTAATAGATCTCAGGAAATTCAATTCTTGTTCGACCAGCAAGAAAATAATCGGGATTTAATTTGGCAATTGTGTCTGCTATATCTTCTCTGGTATATCCGATACCAAAACGGTGGCGGGTACGAATAGCTCTGCGATAAGTCATTTCACTCCACACATTGAAGAATCTGCGCACATAATCGTCAGCCTTATAAAAAACCTGCTTATCGTTAACAGAATTATAATTGATCTCTCTGTTCTTACCCAAACTGAAGCCAATTTTATTCCCCCATTTCATTCTTTTATCAATATACAATCTGTCATAACTGAAAGATACCTGTTTTGTATATCCATTGATCAGCCACAAATTGAGTTTATCATTTCTTCCGCTGACATTATTATAAAGAAGCTTTACACCATAATTCACTCTTTTAAGACTGGCCTTCTGTTCAACAATCCACTGGTTAAGATTTCTGTCAATTGGTTTGAAATATGGGATTGGAAATAGGTACCATCTTTCTTTTACCTGCACAAGTATATCCACATCATATCCTTCAGATTTTTGGAGAGAGATAACGGCTTCATGAAAAAGAGTAGTATTCATTAACTGCTTTCTGCCGGCCTCAAATTTCTTGACTAGCTCACTCAGCGGATAGCCGTCACCTGGTTTAAAAGGAAGTTCGCGAAGGATAATTTCAGGCTTTGTTTTTTTATTTCCTTCAACAATAATATTGCGAATAATGTAGTTGGCGCCTGGCTTTGTAGTATCCGACGGATATTCAATAATTGTACTGTCTGGTAAAGAGGGAATATATATGCGAGCATCCTGTGCCCGCAGTAACTGGCAGGACGCAACCGCTAACAAGAGCCACAGACAATATTTTTTTTCCCTCAGCATTCCGGGGCATGCAACATAAACTAAAATAACCGATTTTATTATCTGTGTTAAAAAGGCGTGCCAAACCTGCTCAGATCTTGAGGTAATTCATCAGGTTGTCATAGTTGTTCTTCAATTCATTAACATAAAGTTCTTCTCCGAAATAGTATTTGACATTGTATTCATAGCGTTGGAAAGTGGCTACGATATCTGACACTTCGGCTTTATTTATCCGGATGGTTACTTGCATCATGCCGGTATCAGGATCATTGGAGGTATTGAGTTGAGTGATCTGTGCGTCATTTGTTTCAACCAGTTTGCTGATCTCATTGAACGAATACTGGTTACTTTCTACTTCCAATACAATGAGGCCGCCTGGTTCATTCAGGCTCATGAATTCCGAAGCGTGTTTAAGCAGGTCACTATAGGCCACTGCGCCGGCAATATCATTATCTGCATCCACTACGGGTACAACGCTAAGCGAATTTTCGGCCGCCACCTGGATGGCTTTCAAAAAATGCTCAGTGCTTTTCACTGAAGTATTTCCAAAGGATTGTTGCAAAGTGCGGAGCTCGTCGTGATCATTTTCTGCCTGGAGCAGGTCATCTTCACTAAGCATGCCTACGAACTTTTCACCTTCTACAACCGGAAGATGTGTTACGTGATTATCATTCATCAGTTGCAGGGCCTGTGAAACCTTGTCTGACAAGTGCAGGTATGGAAGGTTCTGAGATTGTAGTTCTCCGGTTAACATGGATAGCGGCTCCTTATTTTTTTACTTAGACCTCAATGATCACGCAACTGTTGCAGGCTCGTTGAGTTTTTTCAAAAATTTATGAAGGATGACATTGAATTCATCGGGTACTTCCATCATAGGGGCATGACCACATTTATCGATAAAATACAATTCACTATTGGGGATCAGCTTATTAAATTCCCTGGCCACAAATGGTGGAGTGATTGTGTCATTGTTCCCCCATATTAATAACGTAGGATACTTGATTTGATTGAGTTCTTCTCCTAAATTATTTCTGATGGCACTTTTTGCAAGTGCAATGATCTTGATGACCTTAAGACGATTATTGGTGATCCCAAACACTTCATCCACCAGCTCCTTGGTAGCCATATTGGGATCATAAAATGTCAATTCCGTTTTTTTTCGGATATATTCATAATCCCCTCTTTTCGGATAAGAATCACCCATTCCGTTCTCAAAAAGACCAGAACTTCCGGTAAGTATCACAGATTTTATACAATCTGGCTGGTTTTTCAGTACATATACCAATCCTACATGACCCCCCAAAGAGTTGCCCAGGAGGTGAACATTTTTGTAGCCGCGATATTCAATGAATTTATGGACGAATTTGGCCAGGCCGCCCACAGATGTGTGCAGTATGTCCATGTCAAGCAGGGGCAGCATTGGCACCACTACCTTGTTGTACTGTTTGAAGTATTCTATTAACGGCTGGAAATTACTCAGCGCGCCAAACAGGCCATGCAACAATACCAGTGGCTCCCCGTTGCC